>CALYQY010000061.1 GCA_945291235.1 uncultured Gilliamella sp. | reverse complement strand
GTCTTGATGGATTAATCTTCCCTGTTTTCCCTTATGATACCAGTATGATTCAATCGGAAATGCGTGACAAATTACAGGCAAGTCATCTTTCATATCATCTTAATAGTGCAATCAATAGATTAAATTCTTTCGCATCAGACATCACTGATGACGAGCAACGATTACCCGTTAATAGCCTTGATGGGCGTGAAGCAATAATCGATGAACGTTCATTGCAAAACAATATGGCAATAAAGGGAAGTAATCCAAATCATTTTAGTGCGAACTTAAATAACACTGAAATAGCCACTTTGAAAAAGAGTTCAAATCGTCAATTATCAGCCGTCGCAAATAATTGTTTTCCGTTGAATAATGCTAGAGCAGAATTACAAAACCAACAACGTCATGTTTCGATACAGCAGTTCACAAGCGATATGACTATCCATCAAGAGACAGCAATAACCACATTGTCGCATGGACAAGATCCAACAGGGGTAATGTTGACGCCTGCAAAAATCACCACGTCGATAAACTTGCCTGTCGCAGTCACAAATCAACAATGGCCGTCATCACTTACTGAGCAGATCATCATGTTTAACCGGCAAGGGATTCAAACGGCGAATATTAAACTTAATCCTCAAGAGCTAGGTTCATTACATATAAAACTGGATATGATAGAGGATAAAATGAACTTGCATATGATGGCTGCTCATGCCGTAGTCAAAAGCGTTTTAGAATCTGCCTTACCCTATTTGAAAAGTTCGCTTGAAGAGCAAGGTATCACACTAGAGCAAGCCGATATTAGTGACTTTTCAATGATGAACGATGCTGATCAGTCGGCGCAATATCAACAATCAAAGAATCGTCAAACACCAATAATCGAACATTCAAATGTCATTGAGGAAATTCATCAACCTAGTCAGGTTAGTCACCATTTGGCAAAATCGGGGTTGAGTATATTTGCGTAAAGCTGAGTAAGGCATTGCATTTATTTTTTTAAATGATGAGAGAATAAAAAGGCTGAATAGGTGATATTTTTATCGCCTATTCTTCAAATCAATTCTGTCAGCTTGATCTATTATTCTTGTATTTTTAACCATTCAATTGGTTATTATTTTTCCAAATTTTAACTGAGATAAGAATAAACATGCCAACTTCCAAGAAAAAAGTGAGTATTTTAAACCTAATACTTATTATCATTACAATGTTAGCATTAGCAACAACTGCCTATTTATGGTTCCAAAATCAGTCTAAAAATACAATTAAAGCTAAAGAAGAGCCACCTGTTTTATCACCGGTATTTTTAACACTAAAACCGTTTACAATTTCATTACCCACCTCAGAAGATAGTGTTGAAATTAATAAAATTCTTTATGTTGGTATGGTATTACGTGTTGCTGACGAAGAACAAAAATCTGTGCTATTAGAATATTTACCAGAAGTCAGAAGCGATGTATTACTGTTAACGTCTAAACAATATGTCAATAATTTAAAGCTTGAAACAGGTAAACTTGATTTACAAGAGCAAATCAAAGTCGCTCTATCCAGACAATACGATCCTAAACATTCAGTGAAGGTGGATGAAGTATTGTTTACCGATTTTATCATACGGTGATTACCATGCCGGATAAGCAAGCGCCTACGCCCAATATGAATAAGTCTTCTGATAGCTTACCACCGTCTGAAGACAAACCAATGACAACAAATAAGAAAGATCCTGACAATCATATATCATCAAAAAAAATTGAAGTTAAACCTTATGATTTGTCAGTCAAACATAGTTTTATTCCTGAACGTTTAACTGCGTTAGAAATTGTGAATGAGCGCTTTGCTCGTCAATTTAGAATAGGTTTATTTAACTTATTAAGACGGAATACGGATGTCATTGCCTCACCGATTGAACCTCAAACTTTTAAAGAGTTTTCACAGATTTCAGCGGCTAACCATTTAAATCTTGTGCACCTCAATCCATTGCGAGGTTCAAGCTTATTTGCGTTTTCGCCTGAGATTGTTTATACCGTGGTTGATACTTTATTTGGTGGGGATGGCCATGCTTCGCAACTCGATACAGAAGAACGGGAATTTACCCATACCGAACAGCAAATTATTAAACGCGTACTCGAACTAGCGTTAACGTTTTATCAAAATGCCTGGACAGATATATATTCAATTGAAACTGAATACATTCGTTCAGAAATACAGAGCAAATTCACCAATATCACAAGTTCACCGGATGATGTCGTTTTAACATCAAACTTTAAAGTTGAAATTGGTAACTCTAAAACCACGTTCAGTATCTGTATTCCTTATTCAATGGTTGAACCCATTAAAGAGTTACTGATAAAACCACCGATTGAGCAACAAACGCATCAAGATGATAACATTTGGATGAGTTCTTTAACCAGTGGCATCAAACAATCTACCGTCGAGTTAGTTGCTAACTTTACGACAATTCAAACAACAGTAGACAAACTACTTGCGCTCAAAGTAGATAATATTTTAGTAATCGAAAAACCAACTCTTCTTGATGTTACTGTCGGGGGTGTACCTATATTAAAAGGTCACTATGGAAAAACCCATAAACAATATGCTATTCAAGTAGAACAAGTAATTAATCCTGTATTAGAACAATTGAATGAAGGGGAATTCAATGACTGATAACAAACAAAATAATGACGAAAACCAAGCGAATGATACGCTCAATGATGAACTCATCGCCAAAGAAGCCATTTTTGAAACACTTTCACCTAATCATACAGAAGATAAAAAACAAGATATCAATCTTATTTTAGATATTCCTGTTCATTTAAGTGTCGAACTTGGTCGAACTAAAATGACAATCAAAGATTTACTCAATCTTACTCAAGGATCAGTGATTGCGCTCGACGGACTTGCTGGCGAACCTTTAGATATTTTGATCAATGGTTATTTGATTGCGCAAGGCGAAATTGTCGTTGTTGGTGATAATTACGGTGTCCGTATTACCGACATTATAACACCATCTGAGCGTGTACGCAGATTGAGCCGTTAATAGCGATAAATCCGAAAAATATGACTCAGATCTCAACTAGCCAAACTATCACGAGCAATACTGTATCGTCATCATCTGAATTAAATCTTTACAGTCAAATGGGCACATCAATTGGCTCGGCGCTAATTGGTGTCATTTTTATGATTCTATTGTTAGGTTGGATAGTTAAACGTCTGGGTCATAATAAGAAACGTAATGCATTTATTGATGTTAAAGCAACGCATTGCATTAGTCCAAAAGAACGAATCATGTTAGTTGAGGTGGATAAGCAATTATTGGTTGTCGGTATCACTTCGCATCATATGACGTTGCTACATACCATTGATGAACAACGTGCCGAAAAATTATTATCACAATCAACACCCGTTGCTAAATCAGCTGATAACAATGTGTTCAAGCAAATCTTGCAATCAGCGTTAAAAACGAAAAAGGAGTGATGCCTTGTGCGGTTAAAAATTTTTATATTGCTAACGACATTATTAAGCTTATTGTTTTTTAGCCGATTTTGTTTTGCCGATCCTTCATCACTCCCGTTTATGACTGAAACAATACAAAATGGTGAACATAGTTGGTCATTACCTGTTGAAACATTGGTATTTTTAACGTTACTCACGTTTATACCTGCTATTTTACTTTTGATGACCAGTTTTACCCGAATCATCATTGTATTGGGATTATTACGCAATGCGCTTGGCACGCAATCAGCCCCACCCAACCAAGTTATTTTGGGCATTGCACTATTTATGACATTTTTTATTATGTCACCGGTGATCGATAAAATTTATCAAGATGCTTATATTCCTTATTCACAAAATCAAATCACGATGCAAGAAGGCTTAACAACAGCTGCAAAACCATTACGCGAATTTATGCTAAGCCAAACACGGGAAAATGATCTCGCCTTATTTATGAATATGTCTCATGTCAACGAAGTTGAAACACGAGAACAAGTGCCATTGAATGTACTAGTACCTGCCTTTGTCGTCAGTGAATTAAAAACAGCCTTTCAAATTGGTTTTACGATTTTTATTCCCTTTTTAGTCATTGATTTAGTTGTTGCAAGTACGTTAATGGCATTAGGCATGATGATGGTACCACCTGCAACCGTATCTCTACCATTCAAATTAATGTTGTTTGTTTTAGCGGATGGTTGGCATTTGTTACTAGGTTCACTGGCACAGAGCTTTTTTAGTTGAAAAACATAAATTCAAGATTCTTAAATTAAGGAAAATTATGTCACCTGATTCGATTAGTACGCTTGCCATTCAAGCTGTCAAAGTCGCAGCCTCACTTGCTGGCCCTTTACTTTTAGCTGCATTGGTGACCGGCTTGATTATTAGTTTATTACAAGCTGCAACACAAATTAACGAAATGACCTTATCTTTCATTCCTAAAATTTTAGCGGTAATTGTCGTCTTAATTGTTTTAGGGCCGTCAATGCTATCAACAATGACTGACTATATTAAAATTGTTATTACCAACATTCCAAATCTAACCAGCTAAATTTAATGGAATTTGATATTAATTATCTATTTGATATTGATTTTTTTTCTTGGGTCAAAAACTCGTTTTTACCGTTTGTACGTATTTTAGCACTAATAATGGTTGCTCCCATTACTGGCGAAAAAGAAGTACCTAACCGCGTCAAAATTGGTTTAGCTTTACTCATTGCACTTTTGTTACCATTACCCCCGACCGATGAGCCTGTAACACTCTATTCATTAATGGGTATTTGGATGATTGCGCAGCAAGTTATCATCGGTGTATTAATGGGTCTTGCTATGCAACTTGCCTTTATGACCATGAGAGTAGCTGGTGAATTAATTGGTATGCAAATGGGGCTTGGTATGGCTACGTTTTATGATCCTATTGGTGGGCCATCTACATCGGTATTATCACGTTTCATCAATATCATCGCTTTGTTAATTTTTCTTAGTTTAGATTGTCATTTATGGTTATTGTATGGACTAGCCAATAGTTTTGACATCATTCCAATAACAACTTTACCGTTAAAAGCAAATGGCGTTCTTACTTTGATTGATATCAGCCGATTACTATTTATTAATGGGATAATGTTAGCATTACCCTTAATGGCTTTGTTGTTAATTATCAATATGGCGTTAGGGCTATTAAATAGAATGACTCCTCAACTATCCATTTTTGTTATTGGTTATCCCCTAACCTTATTATTAGGGTTAATCATGCTCACATATTTAATGTCGATGTTACCCGCTTTTGCCGAATTTGTGTTTGAACAGATATTTGAATATATATCAACAATGCTAATAGCATTAGCCGGTTAAATAATTTAAGCAAAGTATCCTAAAAGGGGCGATAAAACAGTTATTGCATATTGTAATTTATATAGATGAAAGATCGTTCTAAGTAATAAAACTCTCGGAGAGAAACCTTTTGACGGTTGGTTAAAATAAAAAATATTTATGCGGTAGTTTAACAAATTGAATCGGTATCTTCAGTTAAATTACCACATAAATTATCATTATTTTTATCTACTTTTAAGCTCTTCTCGAGCCATTTTTTTCATTTTTTGTTCGATTCGTTGACGTTTTAAAGGAGAAAGATAGTCAACAAATAGCTTACCTTTTAAATGATCCATTTCATGTTGAATGCATATCGCAAGAAGTTCATCGGCATCAATTTGGTAAGGGTTTCCATTGCGATCGAGCGCTTTAATCTTAATTTTTTCAGCTCTTGGTACAAATCCTCGACAATCTGGAATGGATAAACAACCCTCTTCTATGCCTGTCTCCCCTTCCTGGCTAATCACTTCTGGGTTAATGATTACATAAACATTGCTACGATCTTCTGTTACATCAATGACAATAATTTGTTCATGCACATTAACTTGAGTGGCGGCAAGTCCAATACCATTATGCTCATACATGGTCTCAATCATATTATCTATAATGGTTTGTAGTTCGGGTGTAAATGCTGTCACTGGTTTTGCAACTTTGCGTAATCGCTCATCAGGAAAACGTAATACCGGTAAAATAGCCATAATTTCTTCGATCTACTCCTCAATTGTCAGGTTTTTCAGATTTAAATACATTGTAAACATTTATGATGCTGGTGAATAGCATTTGTTAGCTATTGATAAAATATATCTCACCAATTCACGAAACCACACTTTTATAAAATGATAAAACAATGATGAGTAAATATGAGTTCTTATTACGAATTTCAATGCTGGGACAAGAAAAACGTGCCATTTTTAAAAAAATGAGTCAGTTTTTTAAAAATGGATTGCCAAATACAATCAATAATGTTGCATTTTTTCTCGAAAAGCTTGGATTGAATGAAATGCAACAAGAACGCTTTTTCACTACTTCATACCTTCATTTTGAACCTGTGCTTGATTGGCTCAATAGTGATGGTTTGTCTAAAACGCTTATTACCTATTGT
Source organism: uncultured Gilliamella sp. (assembly GCA_945291235.1). The sequence goes on along the minus strand of CALYQY010000061.1, from coordinate 7,661 downwards.
GATCCAGATTATCCACCACTACTCAAACAAATTAGCGCATCGCCTTTATTACTTTTTGTTATGGGGAATAAACAGTTACTGCAAACACCTCAAATTGCCATGGTCGGTAGCCGTCAATTTAGTGAATATGGTGCACAATGGGGACGCTATTTTGCGGGGGAATTGGCAATAAATGGTTTAACAGTAACTAGCGGTTTAGCGTTGGGACTAGATGCAATTTGTCATCGAGGCGCATTAGAGGTATCGGGCGATACTATAGCCGTTTTAGGAAGTGGGCTTGCTAAAATAGCACCGCGATCAAACTTAAAACTTGCCCATGATATTTTGGCACAAAATGGCGCTTTAGTTTCTGAATTTTTGCCCTTTGAAGCAGCAAGATCAGAATATTTTCCAAGACGAAACCGGATAATAAGCGGATTAAGTCTGGGTACTTTTGTGGTTGAAGCCTCAGAAAAAAGTGGTTCATTGATTACCGCCCGTTATGCACTTGAGCAAAACCGTGATGTATTTGCTTTACCCGGTGAAATTAATAACGAAAACAGTCGTGGTACGCATGCTTTAATTCAGCAAGGAGCCTATTTAGTCACAAAACCAACTGATATCTTAGAGCATTATTCTCATTATCTATCAACTATCAAGCCATTAACGTCGCAATCTGTAAAATTCGTTGAAACTATGTTATATCCTGAAATTTTTGCTTTAATTCGTCATCAACCTATTCCGGTTGATATTATTGCTCAACAGTTAAATTTATCGATTCCTGATTTGGCAACTAAATTGTTAGATATGGAACTTGCCGGTTTAATTAAGACGGTAACAGGTGGGTATATCCGTAACGTTACGGTTTAGTTTAGTTATATTTTACAGCCATACTATTTTTAACATCAAACATCCGCCAATTAAGATCAGCGGATGAACACAAGTTATAAGCTATTCTTCGTCGATTTCTAAGGCAATTTCCGACAAAATAATTCCGGTGTTATCGGCATAAACAAAATCACCAGAAAAGAAGGTCACACCCCCAAAATTGACTCTAATGTCTACTTCGCCAATACCTTGATCTTCTGCACCTACGGGTATCGCCGCTAACGCTTGAATACCAATATCTGCTTCTGCCAGATAATCTACTTGTCGAACCGCGCCATAAACAATGATGCCTTCCCACTGATTTTGAACAGCAATATCAATCAGTTCTGCATCAATCAATGCTCGACGAACCGATCCACCGCCATCAATAACTAGAATTTTACCTGCACCATTAGATTGCAAGATTTCGTATAATAATCCGTTATCTTCAAAACATTTAACTGTTACGGCTTGACCTGAAAATGATGCAACCCCACCAAAATTAGTGAAAATTGGTTCTACTACGTTAACATCTTCCGGATAATAATCACAAAGAATTGAAGTATCAAACTCCATTGCCAAGCCTCCTTTAGCCTTTATATTTTAGTTTATCTAGTATAACGCTTACATAGCGTTACAAGATACCGAATTTAAATAAACGTGAGCTAGTTCAAAATAATTCCCAAACAATAAAGTAAATTAGTGAATAATGCAAGTTTGACCATCTGTAATAATAAAGGGATAGCATCCTTAGCTACCTTAAATCGAAAAACAGCATAAATATGGTAAATAAATAGCGGTAGCGTTATCAAAAATAACCACCGCCAAATGGTATGTAACTGATGACTAGCAAAAAGTGCCAATAAAATAAATGCAGTCACAATTAGAAATAGATGATAAAAGCGAGCTTTGGTTTGTCCCATTAACACCACTAACGTACGCTTATGGCAATTTCGATCGCTATCAATATCACGTAAATTGTTAATATTGAGTACGGCCACTGACAACAATCCACAACCTAAAGCAGGTAGAATAATTAAATTTGATAATGATTTTGTTTGCAGGTAGTAACTTCCTATTACACCAACTAGCCCAAAAAATATTAAAACGGATAAATCGCCAAAGCCACTATAGCCATAAGGCTTGTTGCCAATAGTATAGGTAATAGCAGCAATAATAGATAGCAAGCCTAATAATATAAAACTGAATAATTCATATCGGTTGTTGCAAGCAACGTGTAATAGATATAGCCCGGATAAAATACAACAAATTATATTGATGATTAACGCTATTTTTAACTGTTTTAATGTGATTAACCCCAATTGAATACCACGAGTATGAGCGGTTATATTACATTTATCACTTCCTTTAACTGCATCACCGTAATCGTTAGCTAAATTTGACAGAATTTGTAACAACGAGGCAGTACTAATAGATAATAACATAATCCGATAATCAAATTGTTGTTGCCAATAAGCCAGCGCATTACCGACTAATATCGCACATAAAGAAAGAGATAACGTTTTTAAGCGTAGGCTAATAATCCATGGATAATATTTCATTCACTACAACACAAGATATCTATCTAAAACATTAGCAAAATATCATAACAGGAAAAACGAATAATTCGACTTTGATAATGAAAATCTTTTTTAGTAATACATTACGCAACTTAACATTCGTTAATTGTCATCATAACTACTAAGACAATTAACGAATTATTGGAAGCGGTTTGATAAATAAAAAGTTCAATAAGATTAAATCAACTGCCGTTTAGATTGTATTTTCGCTTTTCTCTTTCTGAAAAATTTACGTATTCGACCTTCTCTTAATGCAGCAATAAGAATGCCCATTATGCTGTATATCGCACCTAATAAGAGTATCATCAATATATTGTGCCAATTATCTGCTAGCCCAAGTCCCATTTGATTCACACCTGCAATCATGTTAGTCGCCCATGTTGACGGCAATAAATATGAGACAAATTGAACCCAATGAGGCATAGCATCAATTGGCCAAATGGTACCGGATAGATAAAACACAGGCGTCGTCAAAAATGCCAATGTCAGATATATCATTTCAGTTTTGCGCAAACACTCAGTCAACAATTTACTTAAACCCAAAGCACCAAGTAATAGTGGAAATGTCATGATTAGTATTTCAGTAAGGCTAGCTAACTGACGATAACCAAGTACCCAAGGCCATAATCCAAAAAGCACGATGGATAAAAAAAGCCAGATTGGTAATAAACCAAATAAGCTACCAAAAATTACAATTTTTGGCGGTTTTCCTTGTGGCAAGGAGTTTAACGTAATGTTAGTGCGTGTTGCAGCGATTAAAAATGAGTGCTGCAATAACATCACTAATAAGCCAGGAAAAGTGATAGCTGCAAAGCTTATGCCAGCATTGTATAGCGGTTCTGTTTGACCTTTAATTGGCGATAGTATGATGTCGATCTGTTTATCGGCAAATCCAGCATTTCGCATAATCCGTGTATTATATTGAGTTAATATTTGCTGATAGATTCCTCGAATATCCACCTGTATCAAACCATTAGCTAAACGACTTGAAGCATCACCATAGGCTGGTATTGTGACTTCTTCACCATTTAAGATCTTTTTTTCAAAATTTCTTGGAATAGTAAATACCGCAAACAGTTTACGATTATTGATATCATCATACGCTTGTAATGAATTTTCATAAGTAATGGCTTCAATCTTTGAACTGGTGTTTAAAGAACGTATTAGGCTTCGACTAGTCGCCGTATGATCTTGATCAACAATTGCTACCGGCAAATTTGTAATAGTGCCATTAATATAAACTAAACTCATCAAAGAAACCGATAAAAGTAATAATAACCACATCGGTCGCATTAACATGTAAAAGAATATTTTTATAAACGAAGACCAAAATATTTTAATCATCTTACTTATCCTCTTACTGTGAATGCAAACGTTTCACTAAACGTTTTCTGACTAACACGGTAATAATTATTGGATAGATCATTAAAATACCGCAGGTTTTTAATACTGAAAGATAACTTGAATGCCGTAAAAAAAGGTCAAATAACTTATTTAGCGCATAAGTTAGTGGCTCAAGGGATGAAATAAATCTGGCTATCCACGGCATTGAAAGTTCGGGTACAACAATACCAGAGTAAGTTAATGCCAATCCGACTAGCACACCGATATAGGTATACGCATCAATAGCCGTTTTCGTAAAGGTATACAGTAAAATACCAATACTTTGTGCCGCTATGACATAAAAAAACACCACCGTCATCATCGCAAATGGGGATCCTGATACCCTGGCATGCGAAAACAGAACTAACATCGCAATTTCGAAAATGAGTAACATAGTATACCAAATGGTATAAGGCGCTAATTTTCCAAGCACAAAGGGATAATTAGGGCGGGTTCGCTTAGGTAATTGCGACAGGATATAGATTGTTGTAGTAACAACAAATAATTGTAATAAATGTACAACCGCCGAAAACTGTTGGAAGTACATTGAGTTACCGCTAGCATTAAATAGCCCATCATAATTGAAATTCACTTTGGCTAGTGGGGGAACTGGTAACCCGACACTGGTTGCTAACGTTGTTCGATATTCAGTATTTAACGCCGCAATTAACCCCGAATAATCCATAATGGAGTATAACCCTGCACTGTAATATAACGCATTATAATAAAGCATTGGGGTAGGTTGACGACCAGATAAAACATCCGCTTCAAAATTGGGTGGAATATACAATATGGCATAAATTTTTGCTTCTTGTAAATCCCGTTCAGCCTCGGAAAGTTGGCTATCGTAATTAATCAGGTTGGCATGCGCACCCGCATTAAGATTACGCACAATTTCACGTGATAAAACACTTTTATCCTGATCGATATAGCCAACGGGTAAATCGAACAAAACACCGCGATAAAAGATACTACTGATTAAGACAAAAATAATCAGTGGTAAGATCCACATTAACCAATGAAAAGTGAACCGCTTGAATATTTGCGGCACTTCGTCATTAAATGCATCTTTAAAACGTGTCCAAAAGTCCAACATTAATTGTCCAATTTCCATAAAGTACTCATACCCGCACGTAAACCTTCTACATGATGAATTGGATATAATCTGACTTCAAACGTTTTCAAATCAAAATCGCCCGTTGCACGAGTTGCACGCTTGGTTGCATAGTCTCCCATTGGGGCAATGTAACGAACTTCTGCTTCGATTTCTTTATTTCCTAGTGCCGGCACTTCTAACTTAATACGATCCCCTTTGTGAACGTTCGGCATAATATTTTCTCGAAGATTAAACACAAAGTAGGCATCCGGTAATCGAATCACTGTTAATAGCGGACTATTCGCATTAAATAATTCCCCTACCTCAGCCGGTATTGAACCAATTTCACCACCAACAGGGGCTTTAACTTGAAGATCATCATATTGAATTTGTAATTGCTTGAGTTGCTCTTCTGCTTCTTTTAATTTGGCTGCATAAATTTCACGCTGTTCTATACGATCACCATTTTTAGCTTGATCTAAATTAGCCTGTGCAGATTGTACCTGTTGAAAAGCAGCATCACGTGTTTTTAATGCATTATCCAATATTGACTGTGATACAAACCCTTTTGCAGATATTGCTTTATTACGGTCATATTCTTTTGATGCATTATCATAAGCGACTTTTGCTTGTTCAAGTAATGCTTCGTAATAACGTATGCTTTCTTCACGCGTACCATGTTCGGAAAGTGCCACCTGAGCTTTAGCTTGATCTCGTGCGGCTTCAGCCGCTTTCACTTGCGCTAATAATTCAGGACTATCAAGCGTAATTAGAATATCATTAGGCTTTACATCATCACCCCGATTAACGTGAATAAGCTGAACACGCCCTTTGGCTTTTGAAGCCACACTGACATTCGGCGCATCAACCTCACCTTGAAGAATTAACTGGCTATTGTGTGAGCGTATTAGGATCGTCATTGAAATTAAAATAACGATTAACGCAATACTAATAAATATTTTTTTATTCATATAATTTTTTTTAAAGTGTGATGTTAAATGGATAAGATATCAAGATGTTTAGATAAATATTAATAGGATAACATACGTAAAAACTTATTTACTCATTATACGAAAAGTGCTTTATTCGTACAAGTTCACCTTCACTTTATTCCAAATAAAGGCATTAATTGTCTTCTATTCAATAAATATTAAACATTTTATTTTTAATAAAATAAATTATTTTCAATCATTGTAAATCAATATATTAATAGATTTTATTTATAATTGATATTAGTCAAAAGAATATAGATAAAAACCTACTTATTTAGTATGATATTTTAAATTAGGATTGTAAGGTATTAAATATGAAAAAAATAATTATTGTTGGTGGTGGTGCAGGTGGATTAGAGTTGGCAACTAATCTTGGTGATAAGCTAGGTAAAAATAAACAAGCTGAAATAACGCTGATCGATAAAAATAGTTACCACATTTGGAAACCACTACTGCATGAAGTTGCAACAGGTGCTATGTATGAACAAGTTGATAACATCTTCTTTTCTGAACAAGCAAAGCAACATCATTTTGAGTTTACTCAAGGTACTTTTACCAATATTGATCGTGAGAATAAGCAAGTTCTGATCAATGATACAAATGATAATCATATTTCCCTATCGTATGATATTTTGGTTATAGCAGTAGGCAGTACTTCGAATGATTTTGGTACGCCTGGTGTTAAAGAACATTGTATATTTTTAGATGATCAAAATGCCGCTATTCGCCTACGTGAAATACTGCTATCAAAATTCACAAATTTCTGTTCAACGCTCGATAAAGACGCTGACACTAAAGGGGAAAAACTTGGCATTGCTATTGTTGGTGGTGGCGCAACAGGTGTCGAGTTAGCCTCTGAACTACCTCATATGGTTGAAACGTTTGGCGTATGTCGAAAAAACAAAATGTGTGCTGATTTCTTAGATGTATCCGTTATTGAAGCAACCAATCGTATCTTACCAGCATTACCCGAAAAAACGGCATTAAGCATTACCAAAACCCTTGAAAAACGCGGTATTCATGTCTTAACGAATACCATGATTACTAAGGCCGAAAGTGATGGATTCTATCCTAAAGAAGGGGAAACCATTAAAGCCGATATTATGATTTGGACTGCTGGCGTTAAAGCACCTGATTATCTGAAAGACATAGCTGGTTTAGAATCAAGTCGTTCAAATCAATTAGTCGTTAAACCGACATTACAAACTACACGAGACGATAATATCTTTGTTATTGGTGATAGTGCTTATGCGATGCAAGATAGCGGACGAGCCTCTCCACCCACAGCACAAGCAGCTAATCAAATGGCAAAAATTTGCGCTCGAAATATCGTTAGTCTGATTAACAATCAAGCCATGAAGTCATTTGTCTATACCGATAAAGGAACCATTATTTCTTTACATGATACCGCCCAAGGCGTGGTTAAGTTGATTGGCAATAAAGAAATGAGTGTGAAAGGTTGGTTTGCGTTAATGATCCATCGATTGCTATATCGTATGCATCAAGCTAGTTTATTAGGTATCTTTAAAACCATCCGTTTTGCTCGTGATTGCAAAGCGAAGTATAAAAGTAAATTTGCGTCTATTTTTAGTCAGCAAGATTAATTATTAACCGAAAAATAAACAACAGCTACTTGATAATAAATAATCTTCAGTAGCTGTTTTTTTATATAAGATATTTAGACAATACTTTTCAACTCAAAATGTAATCATAGGAATAATAGGAAATTATGCGATTTATTTTAATTTTTATATTGTTATTTTC
>CALYQY010000060.1 GCA_945291235.1 uncultured Gilliamella sp. | reverse complement strand
TACCACCTACCATTAATGCTAATTGAGATACTAATTCGCCAGCTTTAACAATATTAATTAAATCATTTGTTACACCAGCAGCTAAATTAATTTTGTCACCATTAACAGCAGCAAGAACAATTACTCCAGACTTCAATTGATTTTTAAGATCATCAATCATTGTGCGTAATTGTTTCGCTTCGACATTATCAAGTTTAGCGATTAGCAAATTTTTATTACCAATGTTTTCACATTGATTGAGCAGTTGTGCACTTTGTTGGCTAGCTTTTTGTGCATTTAATTGCTCTATGGTTTTCTCTAACTGTTTAGTTTGTTCAAGCAATTGCTCAATACGAACTAAAACTGTAGATTTGTCGCTTTTTACCAATTGTTCAATTTGCGTTAACAAATTGGATTCATGGTGTATGTACTCCATTGCATTTTGCCCTGTTGTAGCTTCAATACGACGAACACCAGAAGCAATGCTGGATTCTGAGGTAATTTTAAATAGACCTATATCACCAGTTCGATCAACATGCGTACCTCCGCACAATTCAATCGAAAAATCTCCCATTGTTAGCACTCTAACAATGTCTTCGTATTTCTCACCAAATAATGCCATAGCGCCTCTATTTTTAGCTTCATCTATTGGCATTAACTCAATATCGACAGGTAAGTTACGACGTATTTGTTGATTCACCAGATTTTCAATTTCAGTAATTTGCTCTGCAGTTATGGCTTGATTATGTGAAAAGTCAAAACGCAGATAGCTATCATTGACTAATGAACCTTTTTGATGGACATGATTGCCTAAAATTTGTTGCAGTGCAGCTTGCAATAAATGTGTAGCAGAGTGATTACGACGAATGCGTTCACGTAGCTCAACATCAATCGCTGCAGTAACATTATCACCAACTTTTAGGGATCCTTTTACGATCTGCCCTAAATGACCAATACTTTTACCATATTTCTGACTATCAAAAACGGTGTATTCAAGGTTAGCATTGGTTAAGACACCTTTATCGCCAATTTGACCACCAGACTCACCATAGAAAGGGGTTTTATCTAATATCACAATTGCGTCTTCACCGGCATGAATACTGTCAACTTTTTGGCCATTTTTAAAAATCGCTATAACTTTTGCGGAAGATTCCGTTGCTTGATAACCTAAAAATTCAGTTACCTCATCAAGTTTAATCACATTGCTATAATCAACACTAAATGAACTTGATTCACGCGCGCGTTTTCGTTGCTCTTCCATACAGTTATTAAAACCGACTTCATCAATCGTGATATTTTTTTCACGGCAGACATCAGCCGTTAAGTCTAATGGGAAACCGTAAGTATCATAAAGCTTAAAGGCAATATCACCCGGTAAAACATGACCTGTAATTTTTGCTAATTCTTGATCAAGTAAGAATAAACCACGTTCTAATGTTTTTAAGAATTGTTCTTCTTCTAGTCTCAGGGTATTTTCAACATGTTCACGATTATTATTTAATTCTACTGCGGCATTTTCCATTACGTTAATTAATGGTTTTACCAGTTTATAGAAGAATATTCCTTTTGCGCCAAGCATATGACCATGTCGTACTGCTCGTCGGATGATTCGACGTAATACATAGCCACGACCTTCATTGGAAGGCATCACACCATCTGAAATTAAAAACGCACAAGATCGAATATGATCGGCAATAACTCGCAAAGATTTATTTTCTAAATCTTTAGTTTGAATAATTTCAGCTGCATCTTTAATTAACTGTTTAAATAAGTCAATATCGTAATTAGAGTTAACATGTTGCAGTACGGCAGCAATACGTTCAAGTCCCATACCTGTATCAACAGAAGGTTTAGGTAAAGGCTCCATGGTACCGTCGGCATGGCGATTAAACTGCATAAAGACGATGTTCCAAATTTCAATGAAACGGTCACCATCTTCTTCAGGGCTACCTGGCGGTCCACCCCATAAATGATCACCATGATCATAAAAAATTTCGGTACACGGTCCACAAGGGCCGGTATCACCCATTTGCCAAAAGTTATCAGATGCATAAGGCGCACCTTTATTATCGCCAATTCGTATAATACGTTCTTTTGGAATACCGATATCTTTTTCCCAAATAGCATAAGCTTCGTCATCTGTTTCATAAACAGTAACAGTAAGCTTATCTTTTGGAAGATTAAACCATTCTTTACTGGTTAATAATTCCCATGCAAAATGAATTGCATCACGTTTGAAGTAATCACCAAAACTAAAATTACCTAGCATTTCAAAGAAAGTATGATGTCTAGCTGTGTAGCCAACATTATCAAGATCGTTATGTTTACCGCCAGCGCGTACGCAACGTTGTGCTGTTGTTGCTCGACTATAAGGACGTTTATCTATACCAAGAAATACATCTTTAAATTGATTCATTCCAGCATTAGTGAATAGTAATGTTGGATCATTATGTGGAACAAGGGAACTACTTGCTACGATTTCGTGTCCTTTGCTATTGAAAAAGTCAAGAAAATTTTGACGAATTTCTGCAGTGCTTTTCATTTAGGCTTCCATATAAAAATGATAGATATTTAAATATAGTAATATACCCGTTACAACTAAAGTTGAATAGTAGATGTTCTTTATACTGCAGTGAATCTAGCTAATATTACAAGTAAATAAGGAAAAAATAAAATGACCTAGTGAGCTTTATTCGTAAAGGGTATCGTTCAAACTTCGATTGAATACATTTTAGATATTTTACCAGTTTAAGTCAACAAACTGTACACATTTTTTACATCATCTTGTGTATAACCTCGGGTTGTTAAGAATTGTATGTTTTTGTACCACAAAGGTTTATTTTTGGGATCAATTTGTTTAAATTTTTTAATTAATTGTTGGTGAGCAATTTCAGACCAATTTATATCTGAATTATTCAGAATTTCACGGCTTAAGTCGGTTGGTAAACCTCGTTGCTTAAGTTCTAATGCAATTCGGTATTTACCATATCCTTTGTTAGCTCGCATAGTAATATATTTTTCAATATATTGGGCATCATTCATCCAATTTTGCTCAATACAATACTCAATAACATCATTAATTTCTGAGCTAAGTTGATGGTATTGTTCGTGATACTCTTCGTCCGAACTTTTGATTTTTTTGGCAAAAAATAGTTTTAGTTTTTGATTTAATTTATAGGATGAATGGTCACGCTGTGCAAGTAATTGCACAGCTTTATTTAAGATAGATTTATTGAGTTTTTTGCTCATTACTCAAAACTTTCATCTTCTGGTGATGTGTCTTCATCAGAAAAAACCGCAGGACTATTTAATAATAGTTCTCGTAATTTAGTTTCAAGTTCATTGGCAATTTCGGGATGCTCTTGTAAAAATTTAATTGAATTCGCTTTTCCTTGACCCACTTTTTCGCCGTTATAGCTATACCATGCCCCCGCTTTATCAACTAATTTATGTTTGACACCTAAATCAATTAATTCACCATCTTTAGAAATACCACAGCCATATAGTATTTGAAATTCAGCTTGTCTAAATGGCGCTGCGACTTTATTTTTAACAACTTTAACTCGTGTGTCACTACCAATCACATCTTCGCCTTCTTTTACTGCACCAGTACGACGGATATCTAAACGAACAGATGCATAGAATTTAAGTGCATTACCACCAGTTGTGGTTTCTGGGTTACCAAACATCACACCAATTTTCATCCGAATTTGGTTAATAAATACGACTAAACAATTCGCATTTTTAATATTTGCAGTAAGTTTTCGCAGGGCTTGTGACATCAAACGAGCTTGTAACCCCATATGCGAATCACCCATTTCACCTTCAATTTCAGCTTTAGGTGTTAATGCTGCTACCGAGTCGACAATGATCACATCAACTGCGCCAGAACGAACTAATGCATCACAAATTTCAAGTGCTTGTTCACCGGTATCGGGTTGTGAAACTAATAAGTCATCAACTTGTACGCCTAATTTAGCTGCATAAATTGGATCTAAGGCGTGTTCTGCATCAATAAATGCGCAAGTTTTACCTTCTTTTTGAGCCTGTGCAATAACCGATAATGTTAATGTGGTTTTACCTGATGATTCTGGTCCAAAAATTTCAACTATTCGCCCCATTGGTAAGCCACCAATGCCTAATGCAATATCAAGTCCTAAAGAACCAGTTGAGACGGCATCAACATCTAACGTTTGGGTATCCCCTAAACGCATAATAGAACCTTTACCAAATTGTTTTTCGATTTGACTTAATGCTGCTGAAAGTGCACGTTGTTTGTTTTCGTTCATATAATAAAATTCCACTGAGTTAGCATATTGGGTGGTATTATACTGTATTGTTATACAGTATCAAGTTTTTTTTGCTTTAAATAAAATAGATAATAACTGATACATAATAAAATGTTTTTTTTCATGATGTCGACTAAATTCATGCGCTAATTTAGACTTAAGTGAGGGACTAAAAATAGAGATAGTTTAGTTCAATTCGAGATAAGTGTTAGCCAGCAATACATTGAGACAAATAAAAACCAATGAACTTGTTTATCAAAAAAAATAATTGAAAAAATAGAAAGTAAATAAGGTAAAAATTGGATATTATTTGCTCGTTTTTCCTGAAAAATGGTATTTGTTACTGTGAGTTTAATGCGATTAATAAGTCATATACGGATTAAGTTAATCTTATTGAAGTCAATTTTTTGTCGATCAAATTGTTTAAAGCTTTAGACTTAAATGTTATGCTAAACTTAACTTTTTTTACATATCTCATTAGCGCTTACATAAAGGGAAATAATGACCATTGATAAACAATGTAATGAATATGAATTGTGCCCAAATTGCGATTTGGTTGTAGAGCTATCTGATATTCTTTTAAAACATAAGGCGGTATGTCCTCGTTGTAATACCACCTTAGCTAAAAATAATGCAGATATGAAGTTTAAAGCGATGATCTACGCCATATGTGCATTGATAATGGTTATCGCAGCAAGTCATTTTATATTTATTGATATTCGTCTGGTCGGTAATTTTAATGGCGTGAGTGTTATTGATATACCTAAAACACTATTTGATGATAATTACAGTTATATTTCGGCGCTTTTTGTCGTGTTTGTATTGCTTTTTCCCGTTATTAATTTAGCAATTATTGCGCTACTTTGCTCTAAAATAGAGCTTTCAAAATATCGCAAAAGAGATCTGTTAGTTGTATACGAAAGATTTCAACACTGGTGCATGCCAGAAATATTTCTAACTGGGGTACTGGTTAGCTTTGTTAAATTGATGAGTTACGGTAATATCGGCGTAACCAGTTCATTTTGGGCTTTTTGTTTATTCGCCTTTTTTTATATAAAAGCGTTAGTTATTTTTTCTCCGGATGCAATTTGGAATGAGATTAAAACAAATAATTTTGCTAAAAGCGAATTAAAAACAGGTAAAACGGCAATCAGTCAAAAATTAAAGTTATGTAGCTGTTGTCAGGCTATTGTTCCTTTTGAGTATGCTAAATGTCCTCGATGTAAACAGAAAAGTCAGATTCGAAACCGTAATAAAATACAATGGACGATTGCACTACTAACAACTTCATTACTAATTTATATTCCAGCAAATTTATATGGCATTATGATAACGGTTGTATTTGGTTCATCATCGACTTCAACCATTATGGATGGGGTCATTTATATGTGGCAAGCGGGTGATGTTCCTGTTGCGTTAATTATTTTTACAGCGAGTGTTGTTATTCCAATTTTGAAAATTATTTCACTTAGCTGGCTTTGTTATTTTGCCTTAGCGGTTAAGCGAAAAAATAAACAAAATTGTTTGAGAATGAAAAAATTATATAGTGCTGTCGAATTTATCGGTAAATGGTCAATGATTGATATCTTTGTGGTTTCTGTCGTGTGTTCATTAGTTAGAAATCAACAAATGATGGGGGTATATCCGGATATTGGTGTTGTATTTTTTGCCACCGTCGTAATTGTGACAATGATTGCATCGCAAAAATTTGATCCTCGATTAATTTGGGATCGTAGACCAATTAGAAATTAGCGTTATAGGAAACATATGACAAATTCAAATAGATTAGCAAAAATTATCAAAATCAGAGCTATCTCAGCAATATGGATTATCCCTATTGTTACTGTAATTGTTGGGCTTTGGATAATTTACTCTCATTTTGCTGATAGAGGTACATCTTTCACTTTGCTGGCAAAAGATGCTAGTGGTATTGTTGCTGGAAAAACGGTGATTAAAAATCGTAGTGTTGATGTAGGCATAATAGATCAAGTGACGTTATCGGATGATTATAATCAAGTTGTCATCAAAGGACGAATCTATAAAAATATGGAGCCTTTGCTTAAAAATGACTCCATATTTTGGGTGGTTAAACCAGAAATAGGGCGTGATGGAGTTACGGGATTAGGTACGATTTTATCGGGTGTTTATATTGAATTAGTCGCAGGAAATGATAAACATAGCTTTAAAAACGATCCGTTTGAATTGTCCGATTCGCCACCCATATCCGATCCTAGTATTAAGGGTATTCGGTTAAATTTAGAAAGTGATCAAAGCGGAATGATACCGCGTGGTGCTTCAGTGATGTTTAGAGGCTATCGGGTAGGGAATGTAGAAACCTCGTTGTTTGATGTTGAAGCGCGTAAAATGAAATATCAAATTTTCATCAAAGAGCCTTATGATGCGCTAGTGACACAAAATGTTAGATTTTGGAAAGAAGGTGGAATTAATTTAACACTTTCTTCTATGGGTGCAAGTTTGAATTTTCCTTCTTTAGATGTTCTGTTATCTGGGGGAATCAGTTTTGATTTACCGGATGGATCTAAATTGGGGGCTCCAGCACAGCAGTATGCATTATATCAATTATACGATGATAAAAAGTCGATACAAGAATCTCAATACACTCAATATAAAGAGTTCCTGATCATGATTTCAGATTCCATATCGGGGCTAAATGTTGGTGCACCGGTTGAGTATCATGGAATAAGACTCGGTACGGTTAGCAAAGTGCCATTTTATACCATAGACATGTTAAATGAATCGTCAATACTGAATCAAAAAGTACCGGTCTTAATTAAGATTGAGCCTGATCGTTTATCCGATTTAGTGGATGAAAAAATCGATATTGCAAAGCAGATCATGGAAGAACAAAAAAATGGTTTAAGAGCTTCGCTTAAAACATCAAATTTATTTACGGGTGCGCTGTATATTGATTTGGATTTTTACCCTGAGTTAAAAAATGAATACAATGAAAAAACATCTGTGCAATATGGTTATGATACCATCGACACTACTTCAACAGGCATAGCACAAATACAAGCTAAAATTTTACAATTATTAGATAACTTCAATAATTTACCACTGAATAAAACAATGGATCAGTTTAATCAATCATTGGCATCGAGTGAGCGTTTAATGAATTCGTTGAATAAGATCATGGCAAGCAAAGAGATGCAAACGATGCCAAAAGATCTGCAAAAAGCGTTACGCTCATTGAACGATACAATGAAAGAATTACAACCTGGTTCAGAAATGAATAATCAAATAAAAGAGAGTTTACAAAAAATTCAACAAATGATGGATGAGTTAACGCCATTGTTAAGCACATTGAATGATAAAAGCAATGCTTTAATATTCTCTGCACCTGTTAAACAAGATTTGGAACCCAAAGCAAAAGGTAAAAAATAATGAAGAGTATAATAAATCGCATTTTTACAATTGGGATTATGGCATTATTAACGACATTAGTTGGCTGTTCTTCAGGAACCGCTGAAAAACATTACTTTCAATTAGAGAGTCATTTACAAAATCAACGTTCACAAACCTTGAATTCAGCGCATGGTTTTATATGGATTGAATCCATAGATGTAGCTAGTTTTTTAAACAAACCAGGGATTGTCTTGCAAACGGATAATATTCAGTTTGTTACGGCCTCAAACAATTTATGGGGATCATCGCTTTCACAACAACTTGGTGATCGTTTAGAACAAGATTTAGCGATTTTTTTACCTCATTATTTAGTTTCAACCAAAGCAATTACTACCCCAACAATGACCGTCAAACTATTTATTGATGGATTTCATGGCAGTTACACCGGCGATGCGATAATAAAAGGGCGTTGGGTTGTTAAAGATAGTAAAGATAATATTGAAACAAAATTTTTTGAACATCGTATAGCGTTAAAAAATAATGGCTATGCCGCATTAGTCAATGCATTATCGAAAGGTTGGCAGGATGAAGAGCGTGACTTTGCCACCTCGATAACACGTTAAGAGATTCGATAACATTTCGCCATTGAGTTGGCGAAATCGTTACCTTTATATCATTGCGTTTTTTAATAGTTGTTTGAAGTGGTTAAAAACTTTATCATCAATTTCCACCCATTTGCGAACACTATTAATGAATGCAATCTTTTCAGCGTGTAATACATCTTTTTTAGTCAGTGTTTTTTCAACTAATTGTTTTGATTCCAAATAAAATTGCCGCATTGTCCCCGCCAGTAAGCCAGAGGTGATTTTGGGGGTTACCCATTGATTATCAACCAATAACGCGATATTACCATTAACAAACTCTGTGATTTCGTCATGTTGATTAAAGTTAATATACTCTTTTGCAGGGGTTAGTGCCGGAAAATGATGCCGAATTGATGTTTTGTGGTATAAAAAGAGATTCTGGTTATTAACACAATTTGGAGCAAACTCAATTTCGGCGATTTGCAAAGGCGTGATAATACTATCATGATTAATCTCAAACTGCCCATTTTCTCTAAGTAAAATCCGTATTTTATACAAATTTTTAGAATAGGTGTTTGCCAGATTCATTAGGGCTAACTTAATGATACGGATATTGCACTCAAAATTAAAATAACTTGCAGAATCAGTTAATCTTGTTAAATGCTGATCCAATAAAAAAAACTGACCATTTTCAAGTAACAGTGATTCAATAATGTATTCTGGTATGGTAATTGTACGATTTAAAATTGCTGATTTAATTAAAATTTCGTTATATTCATCTTGTGAAGTGGAATCCCAGGTAATCCCTCCACCCACACCATAATGCATATATTGCTGATTTATCGTTAATGTGCGAATTGGCACGTTAAATACCATTTTATGTCCAAATGGTTCAATATATCCAATCGTGCCACAATAGACCCCTCGAGCAGTGTTCTCAATTTGAGCGATAATTTGCATCGTACTAACTTTTGGCGCACCGGTGATTGAACCGCATGGAAATAATGCTCGAAAAATGTCGAATAAATGAATATCTTCAATTAATTGCCCCTCAATAGTTGAGGTTAATTGCCACACGGTTGGATATTTTTCAGCAGAAAAGAGCGTTGGTACAACAACCGTGCCGGGTTTGGAAATTTGGCTTAAATCATTGCGAAGTAAATCAACAATCATCATATTTTCTGCTAGATTTTTTTCTGACATCAGCAAAATGCGTTGTTGATTATCTTGTTGTGTAGTCAAACCACGCCCTATGGTGCCTTTCATCGGTTTAGTGGTAATCGTTTTATTTTCAATCCTAAAAAATAACTCGGGTGAAATCGATAAAATATGATAATCATCATGTTCAAGATAAGCGCAATAATCTGCCTGATTATTTTTTTGAAGAAAATAGTAATAATCAATCGGATTTCCGTCAAAAGGCGCTTTAAATTGAATGGTATAATTGGTTTGATAAGTATTTCCTAATTCAATTTGAGAACGGATAAAATCAATTTTTTGATTATATTCTTCAATAGTTGTATCACAGCTTAATACTAATGGTTCTGCCTGATAATGAGGTATTGATTTAGGGGAGTGAGATGAGTATTTATCATAAATACCAAATAATAGTAGAGGTAAATCGGTATCTTGAGGCGGATTGGATTGGGTTTGATTAGCCTGATTAAAGCCCATTGCACTCTCATAGGCTAAATATCCTACTGCATAAAATCCTTGTGCAATAAATGATTCAATCTCTTCTAAGCATTTTTTTATGGATGACACTTTAGTTGTTGCTAATATTTTTATGGGATCGCAAAAATATTTATGTTGACCTTCAAAATCGATATGAACTTTCATGTAAATCCTATTGATGAACAAAATTTTTGATGATTTGCAAACCACAATCTGTTTTGATTGCTTCAGGATGAAATTGTACCGACTCAATAGGTAAATATTTATGGCGTAATCCCATAATCAATCCTTGTTTATTTCGTGCGGTGACAATGAGTGGTGATGATGTAGGTAATAAATTATCCCTTACCATTAAAGAGTGATAACGCACTACCGTCAGTGGATTGCCAATTCCAGTAAAGATTCCTTGACCATCATGATTAATATTATCGAGTTTACCGTGCATTGGTTGCGGAGATTTGACAATCTCATATCCAAAATACTGTGCTATTGCTTGATGTCCTAAACAGATCCCGAATATTGGGCAGCTACGATTGAATTCAGCTAGAACGGAAAGAGTTATTCCTGCATTGCTAGGACTCCCCGGTCCTGGTGAGAGAACAATTTTAGAAAAGTTTAATTTTTTCAATTGGTCAATTGTCATCTCATTATTTTTAATCACTTTAACTTTGGCTTTAGCTCGACAAAGATAATCATAAATATTAAACGTAAAAGAATCATAATTATCAATTAGTATAATCAAAATATTGCCTGCGAGATTTCAAACGATTTATTTCAAATTTTTATGCTGATATATCCTAATATATTTTCTTTTATTTAGAAAAGATTTTAACGATTGAACTGATTATTTTTAACGCATGTCTATTTTTTTATGGACTAAATTCGATTATCGAATTAACATTAGCGCAAACTAAAATACAATAATAGGAAAAATGATGAAAATCAGAGTATTGTTAATTGTAGTAATAAGTTTTATCTTTTCAAATAACGTATTTGCTGAGCAGTTACCGACAGCACAAGAACGAAAGATCAGTGATCAGCAGCTGATCTACCAACAAGAAAGACAAAAAGCAACAGAAGAGGCATTGTCAACTAAAACACCTAATGTAAGTTTAATGTCACCTTTACAAAAAATTCAGACGATCAATTTTCCTGAAGAGGAATTTTGTTTTCCGATTCAACATGTTGAATTGTTAGAACGTGATGCCTTTCCAATTACCATACCGTTAAATACGTTAGCCAAACAAGCGGAAGGTCGTTGCTTGGGTGGCAAAGGTTTAAATTTACTGATGACGGAATTACAAAATCAGCTTATTAGTTATGGCTATATCACAACACGGGTTTTGGCGCCTCAACAAGATCTTAATTCAGGAACATTTACTTTATTGTTGCTGAAAGGAACGGTAAGAAATATTTTTTATTCATCAGATAGTGACACCAGAGCCAATTTAACAAGTAATATGCCATTAAAAAAAGGGGATTTACTTAACTTACGCGCTATCGAACAAGGACTTGAAAATTTTCAGCGAATTCCAACTGCCAGTGCTCAAATCCAATTATTACCAGGAGAAGAGGCCGGTGAAACAGATATTGTTATCCAACGTCAACAATCGAAATATTGGCGAATAGGATTATCGTTAGATAATTCGGGATCAAAAAGTACGGGTCGCTATCAAGGTGGGCTTACACTTTATTTGGATAATCCACTTGGTCTCAGTGACAGTTTTTATGTTTCTGGTGGACATAATTTAGAGGGAGTGGACGATTATGGCTCAAAAAATTATCTATTTGCCTATTCTGTCCCATTTGGTTATTGGCTTTTTGATGCCTCAATGTATGCAAATACCTATAATCAAAAAATTTCGGATGTGGTCGATTATCAATATAAAGGACGAAGTAAATATTATAATTTTCAAATTAGCCGAGTATTGCACCGTAATGAAGCGCAAAAAACAATATTAAGTTATGGCATCAATTTAAGAGAGTCTCACAATTTCATCAATGATACCGAAATTGAAATTCAGCGGCGCAAAACAAGCAATTGGCGAATTGGCTTACAGCATAGTCACTACTTCGATAATATCGTTGTTTATGCAGGTGCATCTTATCAAAAAGGCGTACGTTGGTTTGGCGCACAAAAAGCATTTGAAGAAAAATCTGAAATCGGTAGTGCTTTAACCGATATCATTAATGCTAATTTATCCGTTTATGTGCCTTTTAAACTCGGTAATCAAAATTTTGGATACAGCCTTGATTCACAAGGACAATACACTCGACGTAATAAATTAACTGCACCGGATCGATTTTCGATTGGTAGTCGTTGGACGGTACGAGGATTTGATGGTGAAGAGATGTTAAGTGCCGATAATGGCTGGTTTATTCGCAATGATTTAATATGGTATACGCCACTAAACCAGCAATTATATTTAGGACTGGATGCCGGTGGCGTATTTGGGGGAAATTCCGAAAATCTGACGGGTAAAAAATTAGTCGGTTCGGCTATCGGAATCAGAGGACGTCACTTTGGTCTTTATTATGATATGTTTGCTGGCGTGCCCCTACATAAACCTGACAAATTTAATACTAATCATTTAACACTTGGATTCTATTTAAATTGGACTTATTAGTGTTACCTATCATTTAGCCAACAATAAATTAGTACTTATTATTGTTTTCAATAAACAATAATAAAGTACTAAATTAAATCAATTAAATAACTCTATAATAATTAATGCATTAGTTAATGAAGAAAAATTAAAAAAATTTTTTGTAAAGCTAATGAAGATATTTTAAATAAACCTTTGACTGAAAGTTTATTTAAAGATTATTATATATAAGTTATCTTATCTAAACCGCATAATCATGGGTTTTATCATTACTTTGTAAACTGATGATAAAACGATCAAATATTAATAAATTGATTACAGTTTTTTTAAGTGTTTATTAATCGCGGAAAAGTCTTAACTCTTACCACCAAGATAAGATACATAACATTAAAAAGGTCACTATTTTTGTTGATTGTAAGCATTCAGTCAGCCATAAAAGAATAGCCATCTAATTTCGCTATACAGGTTGTTAGATTCTATTAAATTTCCTTTTTATAACTTGAATTAACCTTATTTGAATAGTCCTATTTTATGAAAGTTAACTATCGATAACTTATACAAAACGATGACTAATGGATATAAGCTTAATTTCACATTACATTTTGCAGTAAAAAGTTATATTAACTATTGATATTAATTGGATTTGATTCAATTCAATTAACAGATTGTTAATTACACTGTAGTCATTTTTTCATTGTAGTAACTAATTGATATTAGTCATTTTGTAAAACAGTAATCTTAATTTATGCCTTGATTATAGAATAAATTGATTTTTATAAAATGACTGGTTTTTAAGAAAATTCCGATTCTTTTTGAGTAAAAAAGAGTAGATCTATGAAAGGTGAGACATACTATGAATAAAAATTTTTATCGCATTGTTTTTAATAAAACTCGTGGATTGTTCGTTGTGGTATCTGAAATTGTAAAATCACATCAGGCGATATCACATTGCAGCCGAAAAGCTAAAAAAACGGATATTAAACAGAATTCAAATAACGATACAAAATATTGCACATTAAAACCACTTGCATTTTTATCCTATATTGCATTAGGTATGGTAAGTATTGTTGGTACAACTTATGCAAAAGGTATTGTGGTTGATCCCTTAGCCAATCAAAATCAACGTCCTGTCGTTAAGGAATTACAAAATGGTACAACACAAATCAATATTGTTGCACCGAGTAGAAACGGTGTGTCTCATAATAAATATACTCAATTTGATGTGTCAAAAAAGGGTGTGATTCTTAATAATGCTACTGGTGGCACGAATACACAACTAGCAGGAAATATCAATGGTAATCCACTATTACAAAACAGCGCAAAAGTCATTTTAAATGAAGTTAATTCTAACAATATCAGCCAATTAAATGGTTATATTGAAGTCGCCGGACAAAAAGCACAGGTGATAATCGCTAATCCAGCTGGGATTACCTGTGATAATTGTGGCTTTATCAATGCAGATAGAGCCACGTTAACAACCGGTAAACCGATTGTAACAAATGGTAACCTAGAAGGCTATTTGGTCGAAAAAGGTCATATTCAAATTACAGGTAATGGTCTAAATGATACCGGACAAGATTATAGTGATCTGATCGCTCGAAGTGTCAATATCAATGCTAAATTATGGGCAAATAAAGAAATCAATGTCATAACGGGTAAAGCAAAAGTTAGCGCGGATTTAAAACATATTGATACACAAGGCTTTGATAATCACGTTGGACAACCCGAGTTTGGCATAGATGTCTCAAGATTAGGGGGCATGTATGC
>CALYQY010000059.1 GCA_945291235.1 uncultured Gilliamella sp. | reverse complement strand
TATTCAATGCATCAAAATCAGCATACATCTCTTGTAACATACGTTCGGTCAATTGTTCACAGGTTTCGCCATTTTCAAGGGCTCTTTTAATGATCTTATCATCAATATCGGTAATGTTACGGACATAAGTTAAGTCATAACCTAAAAAACGCAGATAACGAGAAACAACATCAAATGCGACAAAAGTGCGCCCATGACCAATATGACAAAGATCGTAAATCGTCACACCACAGACATAAAGTCCGATTTTATTGGGGGTAATGGATTGAAATACTTCTTTTTCTCGAGATAATGTATTGAATATTTTAAGCATTCTAGTTTACTATTTATTTATAAGTGATTTTGGAGATTAATATAACAAAAATCGCCATACGACGAAATTACTTATTAACATCTTTACAACGAAAATGAAAGGAATCTAATTTATGCCATTCGGTTTTTTGATGCTACAAGCGTAGGTTTAAAAGCGGTGAGTATGGTAACTGATGCTAAACCAAAAAATAAAATTCATTGAATTATCGATAAGAATTATTTTGATAATTGCATTAATTAATTGGCGGAAGCAATCCGCCAATTTTGATTTGAAACGAATTTTTTATCTGAAAAGACGATAAAGATAGATTAATAAAATCGCCCCTAATACTGAGATAAACAAACTTGGGAAATTGAATCCAGTGACGCTTCCCCAGCCGAAGAAAGTACTTATATATCCTCCTACCAAGGCTCCCGCGATACCGAGTAGAATGGTTTTCACCACCCCAACACTGCCTAGAGGCATGAAAAATTTAGCAATCCAACCGGCAATTAATCCTAGAATAATCCAACTTATAATACCCATGATAATTTACCCTTATTTTGTTGTATTTAATGTTAGTTTACAGATGTAGTAAATTGAATTAAAAAAAGTAATACACTTTTTAAACGTATAAATATTAATAACAAAACTAGATGAAGATTGATGACAATTGATAAATAGAGAACAGTTTTATGAACGTACGGCATAAAATAATTTAACTATATTCTATAATTTTTTTTATTAAATGTTTAGATATTTTATTAAGCTTTACAATTTATTTTTTAGCTTAGTATGGAATTTAGCTTGAACTAGCAGATAAAGAGGAAGAGATTATCTTCCTCATAGAGAGTATTATTCAAAAATTGTTTTGTGGAGAATTTTAATGATGTCTTCCGCATCATTACTTCTTGATAATAAACAAAGGTTATGCGTGCTAGCACCGTAACAGCAAAGTCGAATGATAAAATCATC
Source organism: uncultured Gilliamella sp. (assembly GCA_945291235.1). The sequence continues at coordinate 13,471 of CALYQY010000059.1, read as the reverse complement.
TAAGACACCAAATACTTCTTTGGCTATACCTTTGGTTGAAGTCAGTTTATTACCAATAATGGCAATTAGAGCTAAATCTTCTTCAACATCGACATGGCAAAGTGTGGAAAGCTCATCAAATAGTGCTTTAGTTAATAAACTGGTGCCATTGGTGTTGGTTCCTGTCGTATCAATGGTTAATGCAATGCTGACTTCTGACGTTGTGACTAAATCAACCGAAATATTATGTTTAGCCAGTATTGTAAACACATTCGCTAAAAAGCCTTGTGCATGTAACATATTTAAACTAGTTAACGTAAGTAAGGTTTGTTTGCGGCGCAATGCTAATGCTCTAAATGATGGCAGTTCGGATTTGATACTGTTGGTATTATAAACAATTGTTCCGCCTGCTTGTGGCGCTTTACTCGACCCGACAAATACTGGGATATTGCTTCGAACAGCTGGCACCAGTGTTGCAGGATGTAACACTTTAGCGCCAAATGTTGCCATTTCAGCCGCTTCAGCAAAAGAAATTTCGTCAATGCGTTTAGCGGATGGCGCAATTCGAGGATCAGTAGTATAGATACCTGCAACATCTGTCCAAATATCGATTTGTGTTGCATTTAATGCTTCACCAAGCAAAGCGGCAGTATAATCGCTACCTCCTCGACCTAAGGTAGTGGTTTTACCGGTGCTTTCAGAACCAATAAATCCTTGTGTAACAATAATGTTATTGGCATACAATGATTTTAAATGTGCACAACAGAGTTGTTTAATATCTTCAATTATTGGTGTGGCTTTACCAAACTTATTATCCGTCCGCATGACTTTACGCACATCGAACCATAACACATTATTCTGTTTTTCTTTCAATATTTCTACAAAAAGTTTAGAAGACATAATTTCGCCATGACTGACAAGTTCGTCGGTTAGGGCGGATGATGTAGCGAGACTAGCGGCTTCTGATAAAGAGGCAATATTAGCAATTATCTGATCTATCTCAGCACGTAATGTAGGATTTTGAGGAAGTTGTTCTAAAATACTATATTGAATAGATTGAATTTTCGCGATGTGTTGTGCTCTTACTTCAGCATCTCGCCCTTCAGCTAAAGCTACTAATAAATTTGTAATACCTGCAGAGGCAGATAATACCACAACTTTGACATTCGGATTGGTGACAACGATATTTGCACTGTTTACCATAGATTGGTAATCGGCAACACTGGTACCACCAAATTTAGCAATTACAAATGATGTTTCCATGGATTCCTCATATTAAAAATTTTTTATTTTTAAAAGAGATAGAGCGAGAGGAATGTGCAATTTGCTGATGAAAAAGTACAAACCATGAAGCGCTCCACCTGTTAGGGTGACAACCCAAGGGATTCAGCCCTTGCAGTCGATCTAACTGAGTTCTGGATTATCAATTAAATCTCGGCATTACATCCCCTCAATCATTTATTAACGGTTCCAGCCCCTAAAATAATCTACCTGAGTAATGCGCCTCTTCGTTCTTGTGATTTAAATTACAAAATCAGTATGTATAGAATTAACGATTCTGTTAATTGTGTCAATAGGTTAAATATTAAAAATTCAAATAATAACAGAAAAGTTAACTGATCAGTTTTTATAATTCCTGTTCAAATAGCTCAAGAATAATTTGATATAATTTTTTGACCGTACATCCTTTCGTTGGTGTACTGAAAATTGTATCATCGCCAGCAATGGAACCTAAAATACCTTCTGATTTTCCGATTGAATCAAGTAATCTTGCGATAAGTTGCGCAGCGCCTGGGCTAGTTCGAATGACGACCATTGAACTATTATAATCAATGTCTAAAACCAAATTTTTTAATGGGCTGCTTGTCGTTGGAACACTGATTTCAGCGGGTAAACAATAAACCATTTCCGATTTGGCATTTCGTGTTCTCACGGCACCAAATTTAGTTAACATTCTTGATACTTTAGATTGATTAATATTGTCAAAACCTTGATCTTGAAGAGCTTGAACAATTTCAACTTGTGAACTAAATTTTTCTTGACTTAGCATCTCTTTAAATACGCGAGTGAAATCATCTTGTTTCATAGTGTTCCTTTGGATTAAATGTTTTACTGTTTTGACATTCAATTTTATTTATAAACATTGCTTAAAATTTTAAAATCAATCAGATATAACAATATAGAAGTCAGAAGTTATCTTTTATTGCACAAAAACTTTTATCGAATGGAGAAATAAAAGCAGTTTATTTTATTAGATAATTATGCATCAAAGTTGCATAAAACTAAAGTTTCTATTTTACAGGTTTATTCGGTCGAAAAGCTTTAACAACATGTTCATGTGTTTCGATGTATGGTCCTTCTAGTAGCTCAATACAGTAAGGCACACTGGCAAAAATACCATTTACAATCACATTCCCAGCATTATCTTTCACACCTTCTAATGTTTCTTGAATAGATTTAGGTCTGCCAGGTAGATTCAGAATTAAACATTTGTTTCGTATTGCACCGATTTGTCTGGATAGAATTGCAGTGGGCACAAAATGCAAACTAATTTGACGCATTTGTTCACCAAAGCCAGGTAAAATACGATCGGCTATCGCTATTGTTGCATCGGGTGTGACGTCTCTTAAAGCTGGCCCTGTTCCGCCAGTTGTCAGTATTAAATCACAATGTAATTTATCCACCAAATCGCATAAGGTTTGTTCAATTAACGGTTGTTCATCAGGGATAATACGCGGTAGGGTTTCAAACGGGGTTTTTAATGTTTTTGTTAACCAGGTAATTAAAGATGGAATTCCTTCATCTTCATATACACCATTAAATGCACGGTCTGATACCGAAACCAACCCAATCTTAATCATAATATTCTTTCCTTACTTAATGATTTATTTTAACTTAACTTAGTTTAAGCGTTTGTGAGTTGATTTTAACAAACATTAATCTTTTTTATGTTTTGTTAATGGGGTGCCATATAATCAATTCAAATAATGCTAAAAAGCGCTTTACAATGAATAATTATATTGTCAATATTAATTCACATCAAATAGGATTTTATAGCAATTTAATTATAAAATATTCAATTAGGATACATCCATGTCATCTATTCCTGCACTTGAGTTAATTGAACTCAAAAAAATTTATAAAAATGGTGTAGAAGCATTAAAAGGTATTAATTTAACTGTACAAGCTGGTGATTTTTATGCACTGCTTGGGCCTAATGGTGCTGGAAAATCCACTACGATTGGAATCATAAGTTCTTTGGTTACCAAAACATCGGGTCAAGTTAAAATTTTTGGATTTGATTTAGATAAAGATATCGTCAATGCCAAAAGGCAGTTAGGGCTAGTGCCACAAGAATTTAATTTCAATCAGTTTGAAGAAGTACTCCAAATTGTTGCAAACCAAGGTGGATATTACGGATTACCCCGTAAATTAGCACTTGAACGTGCTGAAAAATATTTACGTATTTTAGATCTTTGGGATAAGCGTAATAGCCGAGCAGGTATGTTATCAGGTGGCATGAAAAGACGACTCATGATAGCAAGAGCATTAGTTCATGAACCTAAATTATTAATTCTTGATGAACCAACGGCAGGGGTTGATATTGAATTACGACGTTCTATGTGGGATTTTTTAAGAGAAATCAATCGTCAGGGTATTACGATTATTTTGACCACACATTATTTAGAAGAAGCAGAAATGTTATGTCGGCATATTGGTATTATTCAACATGGTGAACTCATTGCTAATTCCTCTATGCGTGATTTACTGGCGAATAGTCAATCTGAAACGATTATTATCGATTATTTACCAACCAGTCAGCCTATAGTTTTAAACGATTATGCATTTACCAATGTAGAGCCAGGCGTGTTGGAAGTTAAAGTCGATAAACAGCATGGATTAAATCAATTGTTTGAGCAACTTAATCAACAACAAATCAAAGTTATCAGTATGCGCAATAAAGCCAATCGACTTGAAGAGTTATTTGTTGATTTAGTGCGTAATGATACTCAAACAAAAGGAGCCGATAATGAATAACTTATACTGGATAGCCCTAAAAAGTATCTGGCGTAAAGAGGTGATACGATTTTTAAGAATTTGGATTCAAACCTTAATTCCTCCTGTTATAACTATGTCGCTTTACTTTATTATCTTTGGCAATTTAATTGGGTCACGAGTTGGCAATATGGGTGGTCATAGTTATATGGCATTTATTGTACCGGGATTAATTATGATGTCGGTAATTACCAACTCTTATACAAATGTTTGTTCATCATTTTTTAGTGCTAAATTTCAACGTAATATCGAAGAACTTTTAGTTGCACCTGTTCCAACACATATCTTAATTTGGGGATTTGTTGGTGGTGGCGTTATTCGAGGTATTTTAACTGGCGCTTTAGTGACAATGGTATCCCTTTTTTTTGCGACTTATGAAGTTCATTCTTGGGTATTCGTTATTTTCACACTACTATTAACTTCAATACTATTCTCGTTAGCTGGACTGTTAAATGCAGTTTATGCTAAAACATTTGATGATATTAGTATTGTGCCAACATTTGTGTTAACGCCGTTAACTTATCTTGGGGGGGTATTTTATTCAATCACGTTACTGCCAACATTTTGGCAATGGGTATCTAAATTAAATCCTATTGTCTATATGATTAATGGTTTTCGTTATGGTTTTCTTGGTACCACAGATGTTTCGCTATGGATCACTTTTTCAATGCTTATCTTGTTTGTGGTGATTTTATATATCGCTGTGTGGCGTTTGATTGAAAGTGGTAAAGGATTAAGAAGTTAAGCAGTAAAAATAACACCGCCGACATAAGTCGGCGGATAAGTAGAACCGTTAAGTTTTATGTTAATGATTTGACAAATCAAGCAATTAACACGCTAAAATAACAATATTATTGTCGAGATTAGACATTAATGGACTACTCATAAATACCTAGTTTTTTCTCTAAGTAATGGATATTTGTTCCACCTTTTTGGAAGTTTTTATCATTCATAATTTCAATGTGAAGATCAATATTGGTTTTGATACCATCGATAACGAGTTCAGCTAACGCATTTTTCATACGAGCGATCGCCACTTCACGAGTTTCACCATAGGCAATTAATTTACCAATCATTGAATCATAATATGGTGGTACGGTATAACCAGCGTAGATATGAGATTCCCAACGAATACCAAACCCACCCGGCGCATGAAAACGAGTAATTTTACCCGGTGATGGCATAAATGTTTTTGGATCTTCTGCGTTAATTCTACACTCAATCGCGTGACCTTTAATATGAATATCACTCTGTTTGATTGAAAGTGGTTTGCCAGCGGCAATTAAAATTTGTTCTCGAATCAAATCAACGCCAGTTATCATTTCAGTTACAGGATGTTCTACTTGAATACGCGTGTTCATTTCAATGAAGTAAAACTCGCCATCTTCAAATAAAAACTCAAATGTACCTGCGCCACGATAACCAATCTCAATACAAGCATTAACGCAACGTTCCCCGATAAATTTACGCATTTTAGGCGTAATACCAACAGCAGGAGCTTCTTCTACCACTTTTTGGTGACGTCTTTGCATTGAACAATCGCGCTCACCTAAATAAACTGCATTACCTTGACCATCAGAAAGCACTTGTATTTCAATATGACGTGGATTTTCAAGGAATTTTTCCATATAAACCATATCATTATTGAAGGCAGTTTTGGCTTCTAATTTGGTCATTTTAATGGATTGTTCTAGATCTTTTTCATCACGAACAATACGCATACCACGACCACCACCGCCACCTGAAGCTTTAATAATGACGGGATAACCTATTTTTTTGGCTATCTGTTTATTTGTATCAATATTATTGCTCAATGGACCATCAGAACCAGGTACACAAGGCACACCTGCTTTTTTCATGGCTTCAATCGCAGATACTTTATCACCCATTAAACGAATCGTGTCTGGTTTTGGACCGACAAAAATAAAACCAGAACGTTCAACTTGCTCTGCAAAATCAGCATTTTCTGATAAGAATCCATATCCAGGATGAATCGCAGCTGCACCGGTAACTTCGGCCGCTGAAATTAATGCCGGTATATTAAGATAGCTTTTGGCAGACGCTGCAGGACCGATACAGACAGTTTCATCTGCAAGTAAGACATGTTTTAAATCTTTATCTGCCAAAGAATGAACAGCAACAGTTTTAATGCCAAGTTCTTTACATGCACGTAATATACGTAGCGCAATTTCACCGCGATTAGCAATAAGAATTTTATCAAGCATATTCAATCTCTTAATCGTAAAAATTAATTAATAAATTCTGATTATTCAATAATGAATAATGGTTGATCAAATTCAACGGGTTGACCATTTTCAACTAAAATAGCTTTAATAGTCCCAGCTTTTTCTGATTCAATTTGATTCATCATTTTCATCGCTTCGACAATGCAAAGTACATCGCCCACATTCACTGTTTGCCCAACTTCAACAAACGCTTTTGATTCAGGGCTAGGTGTACGATAAAAAGTACCAACCATTGGGGATTTTATTGTTGTTCCAGAAACAGCAACAGGCTCGACTTCATTAGCCACTTCTCCATTAGAAGAAGCTGATGTTACTACAACAGGAGCAGCTTGAGGAATTTGAATATTTTGTACAGGCGCAGAATAGCTTGTTGTTGCCACTGAACGGCTAATACGTACTGATTCTTCACCTTCAGAGATTTCAAGTTCTGAAATTCCTGACTCTTCAACTAACTCAATTAATTTTTTAATTTTGCGTATATCCATGAATTACACCGTGTTTATTTGATATAAGTAACAATTAATTAATGCATCCTTAATATCTTAAAAGAAATCTTTTAACGTGATAATAAGGCAGTAACTCAACATTAACGCCGCAGGATACACTGTAAAATATAATTTGTCATTATATATCTCCTTTACAATCTATTGCTATACTATTTTCTAGGTATTATTTTATAATTGCGATACAATATTATAACTCAATTATTATTGAGGCTTGCTATGGAATTGACAGACTAAATAAGATATTATTTTGACCGATTTTACAAGAAAATTATATTTTATAATTAGCTTGCTTCAAACTCTAAATATACTTAAACAAGATTAATTCTAGGAAAAGTTTTTATTATGTTCAAAAAAGTTCGCGGCTTGTTTTCAAATGATTTATCTATTGATTTAGGTACAGCCAATACACTTATTTATGTAAAAGGGCAAGGGATCGTATTAAACGAACCTTCCGTTGTTGCCATTCGACAAGATCGTTCTGGAACACCGAAAAGTGTTGCTGCTGTCGGACAGGCTGCGAAACAGATGTTAGGGCGTACTCCAGGTAATATTGCAGCTATTAGACCAATGAAAGATGGTGTTATCGCTGACTTTTCTGTCACAGAAAAAATGTTACAGTATTTTATTCGCCAAGTGCACAGCCATAGTTTTTTAAGACCTAGCCCGCGTGTTCTTGTTTGTGTGCCTGTTGGGGCAACACAGGTTGAACGTCGTGCTATTCGGGAATCGGCATTAGGGGCAGGTGCCCGTGAAGTTTATTTAATTGAAGAACCAATGGCAGCCGCTATCGGTGCAGACTTACCCGTCTCGTCACCAACGGGATCGATGGTGGTTGATATCGGCGGCGGAACAACAGAAGTTGCGGTGATTTCCCTTAATGGTGTGGTTTATTCTGCTTCTGCTCGAATAGGTGGTGACCGATTTGATGAAGCTATTATCAACTATGTTCGTCGTAATTATGGCGCTCTCATTGGAGAAGCAACAGCCGAAAAAATTAAACATTTCATTGGTAGCGCTTATCCGGGTGATGAAGTTCTTGAGATTGAAGTTCGTGGTCGAAATTTAGCAGAAGGTGTTCCTCGTAGCTTTACGTTGAACTCGAATGAGATTTTAGAAGCGTTACAAGAACCATTAAGTGGTATCGTGAGTGCTGTCAAGGTCGCTTTAGAGCAGTGTCCGCCAGAACTTGCTTCTGATATTTCTGAACATGGTATGGTGTTAACAGGTGGTGGTGCGTTATTACGTAATATCGATAAATTGTTAGCCGCTGAAACGGGTATCCATGTTGTTGTCGCTGAAGATCCGCTTACTTGTGTAGCACGAGGCGGAGGAAAAGCACTGGATATGGTTGACATGCATGGTGGTGATCTTTTCAGTGAAGATTAAGATTTGTCTTAGTTACCATTTCATTTAGTGCAATAAAGTGGTAAATTATTCAATATCATACTTTCTTATCCGTCGACATTGTCGACGGAGTCACATCTTTGTATCAATAGCGCTTAAGTATATAACAGGTAAGTATTGAACAATGAAATTACTTTTTTCTAATCGTTCACCGCTTAGTGTGCAACTATTTATTTCTATGGCACTTGCTTTAATTTTAATAGTTTTTGATGTTAATTATCGTCCATTTAAAGAAATTCGATATTATCTTGATACTATTATTTCGCCACTTTATTACATTTCTAATTCACCGGCAGCATCGTATGATTCACTCTATGAAATGTCGAAATCCAGAGAAGAATTAGTCAATGAAAACGAAAGATTATCTGAAGAATTATTAAATAAAAAAGCTGATCTGCTACTACTTGCACATTTAAGACACGAAAATAATCGATTACGGGAATTATTGAAAGCACCTTTATGGCATGAAGAGCATAAAATGGCTGCTCAAGTTTTATTAGCTGATACTAATCCTTACGCTTATCAGATCGTTATCAATAAAGGGCAACATGAAGGAGTATATGTTGGGCAACCTGTGATTGATGAAAAAGGTATTGTTGGACAGATTTATGAGACAGCTCAAAACACGAGTCGAGCTATTTTAGTTTGTGATTTTCAACATGCCATACCTGTTCAAGTGCAAAGAAATGATATTGCTATGGTTGCTGTCGGTAATGGATGTAATAATGATTTAACACTCGATTTTTTACCGAATAATGTTGATATTAAAGTTGGTGATGTTCTTGTCACATCGGGGCTAGATGGTCGATTTCCAGAAGGCTATCCTGTTGCGGTAGTAAGTTCAGTTAAAATTGATATCAGTGATTCATCACCCATTATTTCAGCTACTCCGACTGCTGATTTAAAACGACTACGTTATCTATTACTATTATGGGGCGATCAAGGAGAACAACATGAAAAACCCTAGAGGAATACTGGTTATTTGGATAACGTTATTTTTAGGTTTATGTTTACAAATTATACCTTGGACGCCATCTTATAATATATACAAGCCACATGTGCTAATGCTCTTCTTAGCTTATTGGTTAATTGCGCTTCCGCATCGTGTTGGTATAGGGACAGCATTTATTCTAGGCATTATTATGGATCTCTTTTCCGGCACGATAATCGGTATCCATGCATTTATTTTTTCTATTATTGCTTATTTACTGATTTTTAAATACCAGTTGATACGTAATTTAGCATTATGGCAACAATGCTTTATTATTTTTGGCATATCAATTTGTTATAATTTATTGATGTTTTTATTTCAGGTCAGTATTTACCATACTATAACAATGTCCCCATTAAATTTACTATCAAGTTTTGTTGACGGAGTATTATGGATAGTAATTTACCTATTTTTACGACTAGTGAGACGGAGCTTTGCGATCAATTAATTAGCGATCTATTTAACAGGAATCTTTATGTCAGTTGAACTATTAATGAACGTAACACCTTCTGAAACTCGTGTCGCTTATATTGAAGATGGTGTATTACAAGAAATTCATGTCGATCGTGAATCTCGGCGTGGTATTGTTGGAAATATCTACAAAGGTAAAGTGATCCGCATTTTACCTGGCATGCAAGCAGCATTTGTTGATATTGGTCTTGAAAAAGCAGCCTTTTTACATGCTTCAGACATTATGCCTCATACGGAATGTGTATCGGATACTGAGCAAGAGCAATTTCAAGTTAAAGATATTTCTGAACTTGTTCGCCAAGGACAAGACTTGATGGTACAAGTCGTTAAAGATCCGTTGGGAACAAAAGGGGCAAGGTTAACTACAGATATTACATTGCCTTCTCGTTATTTAGTATTAATGCCCGGTCCAAACTCAGCTCACGTGGCGACTTCTCAACGTATTGAAAGTGAAGAAGAACGAGATAGACTTAAAAAAATTGTTGAACAGTATGTTACCGATCAAGGTGGTTTTATTGTTCGTACGGCAGCTGAAGGTGCAAGTGCGCATGAATTAGAACAAGATGCTAATTTTCTAAAACGACTGTGGTCAAAAATACAAGAGCGTATGGCTAGGCCAATCAGTAAAAATCTGGTTTACGGAGAACTACAACTTTCTCAGCGTGTATTACGTGATTTTGTTGGCGATCCTATTGAGCGCATTTTGGTTGATTCAAAATTAACGTATGATCTATTAGTTGAATTTACGCAAGAATTCATGCCTGAAGTTACTGATAAGCTAACGCACTATCGAGGTAGTGCGCCAATATTTGATCTCTATGATACAGAAAACGAAATTCAACGAGCACTGGATCGTAAAGTTAAATTAAAATCAGGTGGTTATTTAATTATCGATCAAACCGAAGCCATGACGACAATTGATATTAATACAGGCGCATTTGTTGGGCATCGCAATCTTGAAGAGACAATTTTTAATACGAATATCGAAGCAACTATTGCTATTGCGCGTCAATTACGATTACGTAATTTAGGTGGTATTATTATTATCGATTTTATCGATATGCAAGAAGATGTCCATCGAGAACGAGTGCTCCAATCACTACAAGATTTTTTAGCCAAAGATAGAGCAAGAACGACCGTAAATTCATTTTCGACTTTAGGCTTAGTGGAAATGACGCGTAAACGTACTCGTGAAAGTTTGGGGCACATTTTATGTGAAGAGTGTCCAGCCTGTAAAGGTCGCGGTATCGTCAAATCCGTAGAAACCATATGCAATGAAATATTGCGTGAAATTGTCCGTGTTCATAAAGCACATCGTTCTGAATACTTATTGGTTTATGCGTCTGCAGCGGTTGCCAATGCTTTAAATAATGATGAATCACATGCTTTAGCAGAAGTGAAAGTGTTTGTTGGTAAACGTGTTGAAGTCAAAGTTGAACCGCTTTATATTCAAGAACAATATGATGTGGTATTAATGTAAAGCTTCAAAGCCTTGAGATATGAAAAATTAACAATATATTGATAACAAGTGAACTTTAAAAATTATTAAAGTTGAAATATTAATTAAGGAATCTATGATTGTAACTGAAGTAAGTGAACGACTACTTTGTCCAAATAACCTAAATCATTCAGATATTATGCGTTTATTGGATATGTTAGGTTCAAGAAAAATTGATTATGGCGATTTGTACTTTTTATCGGGCTTTTATGAAAGTTGGGCAATCGAAGATGGTATTATCAAAAATGCATCTTATCATCGTGATCAAGGTGTGGGGGTTAGAGCTATCATTGGCGAAAAAACAGGGTTTGCCTATACCGATCAACTTGCTTTAAATCGCTTAGAGCAGAGTGTCTTGGCGGCAAATTCCATTACAACTTTACAAACGCCAATTAAAATTACTCCCCTTAAAACATTGGAAAATAGCTTAAAATATCCGTCAATTAATCCAATTAATGGCTTTTATCAAGATCAAAAGATAGCCTTATTAAGGCAAGTCGATCAGTTAGCACGTGCGCTTGATTCACGAGTTACAGAAGTCTCGGCGAGTTTGACTGGCAGTTATGAAGATATCCTTATTGCGGCTACTGATGGGACTTATTGTGCCGATATCAGACCATTAGTCAGATTATCCGTTTCTGTTCTTGTCGAGCAAGATGGCAAGCGTGAACGTGGTAGTAGTGGTGGTGGTGGTCGTTTTGGTTATGACTACTTTTTAACTATTCACCCTAAAACAGGGGAAAGCATTGCCGATAGCTACACACGTGAAGCCGTACGCCAAGCATTAGTTTCACTATCTGCTAAACCAGCACCAGCAGGAACAATGCCAGTTGTTCTTGGCGCAGGTTGGCCAGGTGTCTTATTACATGAAGCGGTGGGGCATGGCTTAGAAGGTGACTTTAATCGTAAAAATAGCTCTGTATTTTCAGGAAAAATAGGTGAAAAAGTCACTTCAGAACTTTGTACTATAGTGGATGACGGTACAATGGAAAATCGACGCGGTTCACTTTCTATTGATGACGAAGGAACGCCAAGTCAAAAAACAGTACTTATAGAAAATGGCATTTTAAAAGGCTATATGTTTGATAAACTCAATGCAAAATTGATGAATACTCAATCTACAGGTAATGGACGCCGTGAAAGCTATGATTGTCTTCCGATGCCTCGAATGACGAATACCTATATGTTATCAGGCAATTCAACGTTCGATGAAATTATCAGTAGTGTTGATTATGGTTTATATGCACCAAATTTTGCTGGCGGTCAAGTTGATATAACCTCTGGTAAATTTGTTTTCTCCACATCAGAAGCATATTTAATCGAAAAAGGCAAAATAACGACGCCGGTAAAAGGGGCAACATTAATTGGTTCCGGTATCGAAACCATGCAACAAATATCAATGGTCGGGAATAATCTTGAATTAGATTCTGGTGTGGGTGCTTGTGGTAAAGCAGGGCAGAGTGTACCGGTAGGTGTTGGGCAACCAACATTGAAAGTGAATAATTTAACTGTAGGTGGTACTATTAATCACCAATAACTTAGATGAATAGGATTTTAAAATAGATGGAAACAATCATTACTCTTTATCAAGCTTTTATTAATATGGATGTTGCAACACTATCAAACCCTAATGTCTTATGGACATTATATGGTATGTTATTTGTCATCATATTGTTAGAAAATGGCGTCTTACCGGCAGCTTTTTTACCGGGTGACAGCTTGCTCTTTTTAACTGGTGTGCTAATTAGTCTTGATGTTTTCCATTTCGGGTTAATCAATGTCATCTTAATTGCAGCAGCAGCCCTGGGAACTTGGTTAGGTTATTTACAAGGGCTTTGGCTTGGTAATACCAAAATTGTAAAAGGTTGGATGGAACACCTGCCTGAAAAATATCACCGTAAATCCGAAGTTTTATTCCATAAATATGGATTACAAGCGTTGTTTATCGGTCGATTTGTTGCTTTTGTACGAACATTATTACCGATGATGGCTGGATTATCCAATCTACATAGTAGAAAATTTCATATTTATAATTGGATTAGTGCAACATTATGGATTTTCTTGATTGTGACTTTAGGTTATCTATTCGGTTTGTCGCCGATTTTTAAAACCTATGAGAAGCAGATCATGTCACTTTTAATGTTAATTCCTGTATTGTTATTGCTTTTAGGTTTGATCTTCTCTATTTGGCTGGCGTTAAAACGTTGGTTAAACAAAAAGAAACAAGTGCATGTCGCTGAAATTGAGAATCAAAAAGAAGAAAATTGAAATTAACCGATAAGCCGGGTTCTGTCGTGGACAATCATTCCTCTAGGCTAAT
>CALYQY010000058.1 GCA_945291235.1 uncultured Gilliamella sp. | reverse complement strand
AATTCTTAGCGATCGCATTATTGCTTATCTTTAAATCCCCAATAATGATTATTCCGGGATTTATTCCAATGTTTTTCTCAAATGCGACAATTGGCGTATTTGCCAACCATTTTGGTGGTTGGAAAGCAGTTATGAAAATCTGTTTTGCAATGGGAATAATTGAAGTTCTGGGCTCTGCTTGGGTGATCAATATTTTTGCGCAAAACGGCACGCCTATTGACTCATGGATGGGGATGGCGGATTGGTCAATTCTATTCCCACCAATCTTACAAGGGTTATCATTTTCTCATTTGTTTATCTATTTAATCATTGCGTTAGCATTGGTGTATATGTTCTTTGCCGCTAAAACACTACGCGCTGAAGAAGCACAACAAAAAAATCAACCTATCGAAAACGATATACATCAGGATGTAAATGAAGCAGTAGTTGAAAAAATGGATGAAGTTGCAATAAGTGAAGGCCAACCAATTCGTATTCTGGCGGTATGCGGTAGTGGTCAAGGGTCATCAATGATGATGAAAATGAAAATTGCGAATTTTCTGGATAAGAAAGGGATCCCTAACATTATGGATTCTTGTGCTGTTACCGACTACAAATCCCGATTACCGAATGTTGATATCATCGTAGCATCGAAGCATCTGATACATGAAATTGAAGTGAATGAAGGTCAACATGCACTCGGTGTACAAAATATGCTTAATCCACATACGTTTGGCGATGAGCTTATCGAACTAATTAACCAAGTTAATACGAATAAATAGATAGAATATGAAAAAGGAGCGCAATATGGCTTTCAAAGAATCTTTAATTGAAAATAACTCAATATTACTCAGTGCAGAAGCGGCAAATTGGGAAGATGCGGTCAAGCTTGGAACCGATATGTTAGTAGCATCAAAAGCCATTGAACCATCTTATCACGATGCCATTATCCGTTGTGTAAAATCCATGGGACCTTACATTATCATTGCGCCTAATCTGGCTATGCCGCATGCCAGACCTGAAGATGGTGTCAATCGTACCGCTTTTGCCTTAGTAACCTTAAAAAAACCGGTTTATTTTGACGGAGAAGATGAACCGGTTGATGTGCTTGTCACCTTAGCCGGAAGTACGTCTGATCAACATATGGAAGGGTTAATGGAAGTGACACAAATTTTAGATGATGAAAATAGCGCAACAGGTGTTGATCTCGATAAATTAAGACGTTGTCACAGTAAAGAAGATGTCTATGCAGTCATTGATCGGGCTTTAAATGGAGGCTAGTTTATGTATCAAGCTTTAAAAGAAAGGGTTTTACACGCTAATTTACTGTTACCTAAATATAATCTGGTTACTTTTACTTGGGGCAACGTATCAGAAATTGATCGCACAAAAGGCGTTATTGCCATAAAGCCTTCAGGTGTTGAGTACGGTGCGATGACTGTAGATGATATTGTTGTGCTTTCATTAACAGGGGAAATTGTAGAAGGCAAACTCAATCCGTCCAGTGATACAGCCACTCATCTTGAACTATATAAAGCATTTGAAAATATTGGTGGCATTGTCCATACCCACTCGCGGTATGCCACCATTTGGGCTCAAGCAGAGTTAGACATCCCAGCCTTAGGCACAACGCATGCCGATTACTTTTATGGTGATGTACCTTGTACTCGTCGGTTAACCGATAGTGAAATTGCGACCGATTATGAAAAAAATACAGGACTTGTCATTATTGAGGAGTTCAAGCGTCGAGGCGTGGATCCAAAAGCCATGCCTGGCGCTGTGATTTCTGGACATGCTCCATTTTGTTGGGGAAAAAATGCTATCGATGCCGTACATAATGCTGTGGTACTGGAAGAAGTCGCTATGATGGCAATTGCAACTCGTCAACTCAATCAAACCATTAAAATACAACAAACCTTATCTGATAAGCACTATTTTCGCAAACATGGCGCAAACGCTTATTACGGTCAAAAATAAAATGAACAAGGAAATAAAAATGACAGCACCTAAATTACAAATCGCCTTAGATCAAACTGAATTAAAACCGGCATTAGATGTTGCTAAAAATGTGTCAGGATTTGTCGACATTATTGAAGTCGGCACTATTCTTGCGTTTGGGGCAGGCATGGAAAGTGTAAAAACATTACGACAACTTTATCCCGATCATATTTTAGTCTGTGATTTAAAAACTACCGATGGCGGAGCAATATTAGCAAAAATGGCTTTTTCTGCTGGCGCTAATTGGTTAACCGTATCGGCAGCTGCGCACATAGCCACGGTTGAAGCATGTAAGAAAGTCGCCGATGAGTTTAAAGGCGAAATCCAAATCGAATTGTATGGGCATTGGACATTAGAAGATGCAAAAGCTTGGCGTAAATTGGGGATAAAACAGGCAATTTATCACCGTTCTCGAGATGCGGAATTAGCTGGCGTAGGTTGGGGTGAGGAGGATTTGGTTAAAATGCGTCAGCTTTCAGATTTAGGACTAGAGCTTTCAATCACAGGGGGAATTGTACCGGAAGATATCCACTTGTTTGCTGGCATTAAAACCAAAGCCTTCATTGCTGGTCGAGCTCTTGCCAATGAAAATGGTAAAAAAACGGCTCAAGCATTAAGAGAGCAAATAGCAAAATATTGGTAAGTGATAGATTGCAGTCGTTACGGCGACTGCATTTTTAAAATAATAAAGATATGAGCAGGTTTTAACTATGTCAACATTTGCAATCGATCCCACTCTACAGACCAATCATATTGGTATTTATGAAAAGGCATTGCCTAATGAACTTTCATGGCAACAAAAATTGCAGGAAGCAAAATCATTAGGATTTAATTTTATTGAGATATCAATAGATGAATCAGATGAGCGTCGAGCAAGGCTCGATTGGTCTGATGACGAAATCTATGCACTAAAACGATTATGTGAGCAAAATCAAATACCACTACATTCAATGTGTTTAAGTGCACATCGTAAATATCCGTTTGGCTCAGCAGATGAAACAGTCCGCAACCAAGCTAAAGACATCATGAATAAAGCACTTCGTTTGGCTTATAAGCTTGGAATACGAGTGATTCAGTTAGCAGGGTATGATGTCTATTATGAACCAGCCAATAACAAGACTCACCAACGTTTTATTGAAGGTATGCAATGGTCAGCTAAACAAGCGGAAAAAGTTGGGATAATGTTGGCAGTTGAAATTATGGATACTAATTACCTAAATTCACTCAGTAAATTTGAAATTTTAAAACGGGAAGTGAATTCCCCTTACTTCATGGCTTATCCTGATGTTGGAAATATCACGGGTTGGAACTACGATACATGTACTGAATTATTGTTAAGTCGTGATCATATCGTCCAAATTCATCTGAAAGACACCTTAAAAGTGAAAAAGAATTATTCAGGACAATTTAGAGATCTTGTCATTGGTGAAGGTGAGGTTGATTTTCTTTCCATATTTAAAACACTTAAAATGATGAACTATTCAGCACCGTTAGTCATTGAGATGTGGGCAAAAGATGACAAATGGAAAGAAAATATTATCACAGCTCAAAACAGATTAAAGGCAATTGGCGAACAGGCAGGATTTCCTATATTTAATTCAATATAAAATCAAACATGATTTGATTGTAAATCAACGCTTCATCTTATTAAAAAAGATGAAGCATTCAATGCATTAAGCTTTTTTGACAAAACAGGCTTTAAGCATAATTTTCATGCCATCGATTTTACAATCAATTTCATGATCACCGTCGACTAAACGAATCCCTTTCGCTTTTGCCCCTTTTTTTAGCACAGTCGATGAACCTTTTAATTTAAGGTCTTTAATCAATAATACATCATCGCCATCCGCTAATAAATTACCGTTGCTGTCTTTCACTTCACGTTGAGATGATTCAGTCGTTGCTTGATTAGGATCCCACTCATGAGCACACATTGAGCAGACAATTAAATTACCGTCGGGATAAGTATATTCTGATCCACAGGTAGGGCAGTGATTTGTTGATTCCATCTTGTTTCCTGTCGTATTAAAAAGTTTAATTATAGCATAATTATTATCAAATTCCCTGACTTTAGATTTTGCCTTGTTCTTTGGCAAACCTATTATTAGCGCTTTGCACGATTAGGGCTATCGTGTAATATAGTCGTTATCATAAAAATCTAGAATATTGTGAATATTATATGAAATCATTAATAAAATTACTTTCGATGTTTTTGCTCATTCTATCTATTGTGGGTTGTGGGCTAAAAGGGCCTTTATATCATCCTACAGAAGCATCCAATAATCAAACAGACCAATCAACTATGAAGAGTTTGAATCAAGAACAAATAATAAATAAAGTTGCTTAAATTAGGAAAGAAACAATGAATTTTTTGCATTATCAAAATGGTCATTTATTGGCTGATCAAATTGCTATTGATGATTTAGCCAAACAATATGGTACCCCTTTATATGTTTATTCTGCTGACTATATCACTCAGCAGTTTTTAGCTTACAAGCATGCACTTACTCATCGTAAACACTTAATTTGTTATGCGGTTAAAGCGAATAGTAACTTAGCGGTATTACAGTTGTTAGTTAAGTTAGGCTCAGGGTTTGATATTGTTTCACAAGGTGAGTTAGAACGAGTACTTAAAGCGGGCGCAGACCCCAAAAAAGTTGTCTTTTCGGGAGTGGCGAAATCCATTACCGAAATTGAACGAGCTTTACAAGTAGGTATAAAATGCTTCAATGTTGAATCAGAAGCAGAATTGTATCGAATCAATGATGTTGCAAAACGTCTTGGTAAAGTCGCTGCTATATCTTTAAGAATTAATCCCGATGTTGATGCAAAAACGCATCCGTATATTTCAACGGGTTTACGAGAAAACAAATTTGGTATTAGTTATCAATTAGCGATTGAGGTGTACCGCCAAGCAAAAGCATTATCCAATATTAACATTGTTGGCATTGATTGTCATATCGGCTCGCAACTCACCGAATTATCGCCATTTTTGGATGCCGCTGAACGTATACTTTTATTAGTCGATAAATTAAAATCAGAAAATATTCAGATACAACATATTGATCTAGGTGGCGGGTTAGGCGTTTGTTATGATGATGAGCAACCACCAACGGCATCGCTACTGGTGACTGAATTATTGAAAAAATTAGCGCATTATCCAGATCTCGAAGTAATATTTGAACCGGGGCGTTCAATAGTGGCTAATGCAGGTTTACTCATTACGAAAGTGGAATACACTAAACATCAAGATGATAACCATTTTGCAATAGTCGATGCGGGGATGAATGATTTAATTCGTCCAGCGCTTTATGAAGCTTGGATGCGTATATTACCCGAAAAAGAGCAACAAGCGGAAGATAAAACCTTTATATACAACGTTGTTGGGCCGATTTGTGAATCAAGTGATGTACTTGCTTATCAACGTGAGCTATCTGTCAAACAAGATGATTTAGTCGTGATATGTAGCGCAGGTGCTTATGGGTTTAGCATGGCTTCAAATTACAACAGCCATCCTCGCCCAGCAGAAGTGATGCTGATTGATCAACAACAGCATAAGTTGATTCGTCAACGCGAAACGTTTGACGACTTATGGCGTGGAGAACACGTCTTCTAGCTATCCATTGATGTATAGGTTATAACTGGTTAAACAAGAATGATGAATCTTAATAAGTTGTTTATGACGTTCTTTAGTTCAAACGAATCAATAAACAATTATTCAAGATATAGTAATCTTTGATGATAAAAGGTAGATGATGATGAACTTTTCAAAAATGCATGGACTGGGAAATGACTTTATGGTTATTGATGCGGTAACGCAAAATGTTCATCTGTCTCCGGATTTAATTAAGCGTCTGGCTAATAGATATACCGGTATTGGGTTTGATCAGCTACTGATTGTTGAACCACCTTATTCACCTGATAGCGATTTTCACTATCGTATTTTTAATTCGGACGGGACAGAAGTTCAGCAATGTGGTAATGGCGCACGTTGTTTTGCGCGTTTTGTTCGTTTGAAAGGCTTGACCAAAAAGCGTGTGTTAAAAGTCAGTACCATGAAAGGGAACATTGTTTTAACCGTTAACGATGATGAAACCGTTCGAGTGAACATGGGAGTACCTGTTTTTGAGCCAAATAAAGTACCTTTTAAAGCGATTAAAGAAGAAAAGACCTATATTATCAGAGCACAAGAACAAACCATTTTATGTGGAGTTGCCTCAATGGGCAATCCACACTGTGTAATACAAGTCGATAATATCTTAACTGCTCAAGTGAGCACGCTAGGGCCATTATTAGAGCAACATGAACGTTTTCCTGAACGGGCTAATATTGGATTTATGCATATTATTGATCGTAATAATATCAATTTGCGCGTATTCGAACGTGGTGTCGGTGAAACCCAAGCCTGTGGGACTGGTGCGTGTGCAGCGGTCGCGGTAGGAATTAATCAAGGCTTGTTAAATTCGACTGTGAATGTCAATTTACCCGGTGGCAAATTGCTGATTGAGTGGAAAGGCGAAAATCAACCACTTTTTATGACGGGGCCGGCAACACATGTTTATGATGGTTTTATCTCTTTTTAATATAGTGCTTATTTGGCAATTAATTTGTAGCGTGGGTCAATAAAAATTCGAGTTCGCATATTTGAATATTAAATGAGTCTATCTTTAAAATGTTAACAAATGAAAAAAGAATTTAACTATGGTTGTAAAAAACACGCGGAATTTAAAAACTAAAAACAGTCAAACTCAAACTAAACCACTCAAATTAAATGATGAAGTGGTCAGTCAGTATATTATCAATAACCCTGATTTTTTTATTCGCAATGCCAACCAGATTGAAAGTTTGCAAATTCCTCATCCCGTGCGTGGCGTCATCTCATTACCCGAATGGCACATGGCAAGGCAACGAAATAAAATAAAGCAACTTGAGTCTGAAATAACGTTATTAATGGAACATGCCACAGCGAATGAGCAGCTGTTTAGCCAATTGATGGATCTTCAACTGAAATTGATTCAAACCTCAGACCTCAATGAATTAATTCAGTCACTTAATTCATGGGCAAAATCATTGGGACTGAACGGCGCTTATCTTTACCTTTTTGACGATAAATGGCTACTTAGTGCGCCATCAAATTATCACTATTTGGCGCTGAATTCTTCACAATTTGATTTTATTCGTGTTCGTCATTTGCAGTATAGCCATCAGTATTTAGGTACATTAAATTCGACGGAATTAGATTTTTTATTACCAGAACATAACTATGTTGGATCAGTTGCTTTATCGCTATTAGGAAAATTTGGTGATTTGGGCATCTTGATTTTTACCAGTGCAAATCCACATCATTATCAAGCAGGTCAAGGGACACTCTTGTTGGAAAAAATAAGTGAGTTATTACCGATCTTGATTGAAAAGTGGATTATGCGAACAAAATAAGGACTAATGATGATTCAGTCTAATCAAGAACAACTATCATTATTAACCCAACCCGTTGAGCAATTTTTAAACTACTTAAAATCCGAAAGACAACTCAGTTTAAACACGCAAATTAATTATCGTAGACAACTCTATGCCATTATTGAATTAGCAAAAACAGTCGAAATTGCTAACTGGCAAGATCTCGATTCATCCGCGGTGCGCTTATTAATTGGTAGAAGTAAACAAGCAGGGTTACAAGCAAGAAGCTTGTCATTAAGGTTATCGGCATTGCGGAGCTTTTGTGATTGGATGGTCAAGAATCAATTGATCAGCGCAAATCCTGCTCGTGGCGTTTTAAATCCTAAGATCGGTCAACATCTGCCTAAAAATATTGATATTGACGAGATAAATCAATTACTGGACATTGAATATAACGATCCATTATCTGTGCGTGATCGGGCAATGCTTGAAGTTATGTATGGATCCGGATTACGTTTGTCAGAATTAGTGAATCTAAATTGCCGTGAATTAAACCTAAAAGAGGGGGAAATTCGGGTAATGGGGAAAGGAAATAAGGAACGGAAATTACCATTAGGTAGAGAATCGATTAAATGGATCCAACACTGGTTATCCATGCGTAACTTATTAGAACCTCAAGATGATGCCTTATTTATATCAAAATTAGGTCGTCGAATCTCCCCACGAAATGTTGAAAAAAGATTTGCTGAGTGGGGGATCAAACAGGGATTAAGTTCACATGTTCATCCGCATAAATTGCGTCACTCTTTTGCAACGCATATGTTAGAATCAAGTCGAGATCTGCGTGCAGTACAAGAGTTACTCGGGCATGCTGATTTGTCTACAACTCAAGTCTATACCCACCTTGATTTTTCACACTTATCTGATGTTTATGATTCGACGCATCCAAGAGCAAAAAGAGGAAGAAAGTAATGCGTTTTTACCGATCAATTAACCGCATTCAAGCAATGACATTTGATCTTGATGATACGTTATACGACAACAGCATGATTGTTGAAAAAGCTGAAGATGAAATCATCAAGTCTTTAAGACAACATGAACAGCTAAAAAATATCACCTTGTCAGATCTTCATACTGAAAAACAACAGGTATTAGCCCTAAATCCCGAAATCTATCACGATGTGGTTATTTGGCGAATCGAAACGATTAAATCTCTACTCCTTAAAATGGGTGTATCCACATTTAACATTGATGATATCGTTCAGCAATCTATGGCGTGCTTTAACTTTTGGCGTCATAAAATGCAAATCACTGAATCGACGCATCAATTATTGGCAACACTTGCCAGTAAAATACCCTTAGCGGTGATCACCAATGGCAATGTGGATATTCATAAAATAGGATTAGGAGATTACTTTCAATTTTCGCTGCGAGGTGGGGCGGATGGCCGTTCTAAACCTTTTCCTGAGATATTCGATTTGGCAGTTAACAAGTTAGCCGTACCAGCAAAGCACGTTTTACATATCGGTGATAATCTATTAACAGATGTTAACGGCGCAGTAAATAATGGTTTATTAGCTTGTTGGATTAATATTTATGGTCAAGATATTTATCATCTTGCTGATGCCAAATGTTTGCCACATATTGAAATCAATCATTTATCAGAACTGGATAATCTGCTATAATTTATTTTAAATATGTATAAATAGACAGTAAGCTACACGATCATCATCAATTGCTTTAAAAAACGCCTATCTTTACATCCTTTTTGATGACAACCTAAACACGACAGATTAACTGAAAAGAATTGATTGATACTAGGTTTAAATTCAAAACCTATCAATAATTGCTATGATGACAACAGGTTTTAACATAATGGAAAACAGACAATCATTATTAAACGACCTTAATACCGAGCAGAAAGATGCGGTGACCACTGATAATCAATACACTATTGTTCTTGCAGGGGCTGGCAGTGGTAAAACACGGGTATTAGTTCACCGTATTGCATGGCTCTGTATGGAAAAACATTATTCGCCTCATTCCATATTTGCCGTCACTTTCACCAATAAAGCTGCGGCTGAAATGCAAGAGCGTATACAGCATCTGATTGGTGAAGGTTATTTTAATGGTATGTGGGTTGGAACATTTCATGGGTTAACGCATCGTTTATTACGCATGTTCTCTCAGCAAGCTAAACTCCCATCCAATTTTCAATTGATCGATACGGAAGATCAGATTCGTCTGATCAAACGGATTTTTCGTGAATTAAAAATTGACGAAAAACAGTGGTCGGCAAAAGAGTGTGCAAGTTTTATCTCTAATCAAAAAGAGAAAGGCTTACGCGCTAAAGATTTGATACCTGAAGATCCTAAACAGATAATGTGGCAGACTATTTACAATGACTACCAAGCGATTTGTGACAGAGTAGGCTATGTTGATTTTTCGGAGCTTATTTTACGTGCTTATGAATTATTGTGCAGTGACAAAGATGTATTAAGTTACTGCCAACATCGTTTTTCAAATATTTTAATTGATGAATTCCAAGATACGAATCATATACAATATTCTTTAGTAAAAAAATTAGCGGGCACAACAGCTAATGTCATGATTGTTGGCGATGATGACCAATCAATCTATAGTTGGCGTGGTGCAAATGCCGATAATTTACAACTCTTTATTCATGATTTTCCCGAAACCGAAATTATTCGATTAGAGCAAAATTATCGTTCAACCAGTACGATTTTAGATGCCGCTAATCAACTTATTGCTAAAAATCAGAATCGATTAGGTAAGAATTTGTGGACAGATCGCAATGAAGGCGAAAAGATTTCTCTTTATGTTGGTTTCAATGATATTGATGAAGCCAGATTTGTTATTGGGCAGATAAAAAAATATCATGATGCTGGTGAAAAATATTCCAGTTGTGCCATTTTATATCGCAATAATGTGCAGTCCCGACTGTTTGAAGACACGTTATTACAAGCTGGGTTACCTTACCAGATCTATGGTTCGATCCGGTTTTATGAGCGGCAAGAAGTCAAATTAGCACTTGCGTATTTACGGCTTTTGCATGATCACGATAACGATATGGCATTTGAAGCAACGGTGAATACGCCAACGCGGGGTATTGGTAATGTGACCCTTGATAAAATCAGATTAACAGCCAAACAAAATAATATTTCATTATGGAATGCGTGTTTAATGTTAATTCAAATGAATGGATTAACCGAACGGCAGCGATCTGGAGTAAGTCGTTTTCTTGAACTCATGGGATCAATTTATGATGAAGTTGCGCAAATGCCGTTTTATCAACAACTCGATATCCTGATAAAATCGTCTGGAATTCAACAAATGTATGAGCAAGAGCCAGGCATTAAAGGACAATCTCGACTTGAAAATCTTGAAGAGTTAGTGTCGGCGGCTGAACAGTTTTATCGTAATAATGAAAATACCGTGATTGAAGATAGTGAAACCGGTCAGACCTTAACCGTGCTTGAATCATTTTTAGCTTATACTTCGTTAGAAAGTCGAGACGTGCTAAAAGAACAAGATTCAGTCCAATTGATGACATTACATGCCGCAAAAGGACTTGAATTTGATAATGTTTTCATTGTCGGTCTTGAAGAAGGACTGTTTCCGGCGCAACGTTCAGCACTAGAAATCGACAGAATGGAAGAAGAAAGACGCCTTGCTTATGTTGGTATAACACGAGCACGCAAGCATTTAACCTTATCGCTATGCGAGTTAAGACGCCTTTATGGTCGTGAAGAGCGTAATTTACCTTCTCGCTTTTTAGCTGAATTGCCAGTCGACAGGTTAAACGAAATTAGCTATCGGGGATTCTTTGCGCCTCCTGAAGGCAAATTAGATAATCTAAGTCAAGAAAAGCAATTTCAGCAAAATCGTAGACAATCTTATCTGGATAAAAGTCGTGAAAGTGATGGTTATACATTAGGCAGAAAAGTTAAACATCATCGTTTTGGTGAAGGCACAATAATCAATCTTGATGGTGAAGGGGATCATCGACGCGTTCAAATCGCATTTGTTAACGAAGGAATCAAATGGTTAGTGATTAAATTAGCCAATTTAACCCTACTTTGATTATACCTGCAAAAAAATGAATATTGTTTGAACCTGAAAAGGGATCTTAATAAAGTATTGTAAGATCCCTTTTTTAACTGCTTATTTAATTAGCTTGCTTGTTCTTTTACTGCTTCAGAAAAAATCGTGTCAAAGGTTTGATCACTTCGGTTACATATCCACTGCTGATCATGATAATCAAAATGATAACCCTGTTTTGAGGTTGCTAACCAAACTTGATAAAGCGGCTCTTGAGTATTGACAATGATTTTGCTGCCATTTGGAAAGCTGATTGTAATCACATTACCATTAGTTTCATAATCAATATCGACATCATGTTCTTGAGCGTAGTTATCTAAAAAAAGTTCAACACTATTAAATAATTGTTCTGTTAGAATGTGAAATTGCGTAATATTCATTTCATTGTCATCAATTCGTTAAAAATAATGCCAGAATATTAGCATAAACGTCTATTTTTCGCTACCGTACGCCTAAATGCAATGCACAAAGTTTGTGACTAATTCACAAGGGGTAACGAGCAGGCAATAACCAGTAACACCCGCATATCAGTTCCTGGATTGGTTGCAACCCAACGGTTTACTAACTGATTTTCAGAAATCAATTTACCGTCACCAAAATAGTTTGCATAAATTTGTATCTTGCCTTCGGCAATTTCCATTTTATCGCAATTCGCAAATTCTTGGATAACCATTGAATGATAAGGTACTTTATTCCCATTAATCTGTTCATAGTTAAGAGAAGGTATATAATTAGTTACTTTATTAAATTGACGAATGTTTTTATTATACGGATGCAATCTGACCGAATTTTTATCTATAAAAGTGTAACCGACCGAATCTCTTTCATAACTTTTATTGATTGAAATAAATTGCTCTCCAATACTGGCGTCTTTTAATTTTTGATACTCTTTATTAAAGTCAACTTTATTCACCTCCGTTTTATTTTTTGTTACTCCCTGAAGGCTTAATACAGAAAAAGAAAAAAGAAATAACAGTATTCCTAATTTTTTCATTAAATTTCATCTCCATTTTTTAATTATTTTTTAAGCTTTGGTTAGGCTTAACTTGAGGTTGAAATTGTCTTTTTTGTTCTATTTCTTTCTGTTTATTATCTAGTTTTAACTTCTGTTTACGTTCAAGTTCCATTTTTTTCAAAATTGGTTTTATATCTGGTCTTGTAACATAAAGAATCTGTTTGTCTACATCACCTTGAATTGAGCACGACACCAAGCTTTGTTTGTCAGAAATCGGTTCTAAATAAAGTGATTTTTCAATAGTGCCAATTTTAGGAAGCACACCGTCTATAGAATAAGGATTATCCTGCCAATTAGGAGAATGAGATTGGGTATCAAAAATTTTAGTATTTGCAGTATAAATTTGTGCATTGAATTTAGACCAATGGAGAGTATCTAATGCGTTTTTTACATCGTCAATGGCATTATCAACAATAAATCCCCAGTAATAAAATTGGCCTGATGCGGTGGTGGTAAGGTAGACATTTTGATAACCCGAAATGGTTAACCCACGATATTGAAACGGTTTTTTAAACATCACTTTGTTTTTATCATGACTTTCGATAGATTCGACAGGAATATAGGTCACATTATCGGCAGTGGCTAAGTCAACATATTGATTAAAATCATCTTTGTATAAAGCGAGTTGCTTAAAAAATTGATTATCACATGCTAAAAAAGCTTTCATTATTTTGTCAGTTTTATTGATATCTTGTTGATTTTGAGCAGAAAAAGCCATGCAAGATATCAATAATGTACTCACAAGCACAGAAAGTTTTTTTAAAAGCATGGTGATGTCCTTTTGGTAATCTTTTTATTAAAAAAGTATAATGATATTGTAAATTATTGTAAATCACGCCGTCAATGTTTACTACTAAAATCTTCAATGAAAATGATTAAATTACCTTGTTGAAAAGTAATTTTAACTAAATCTGATATGGCTTTATTGCGTACGCTAATAAATTTCCCAAAAGTGAGCGTTTGATTGACTAAAGGATACTGCACGCCTGTAATGGTCAAGTCCGTCACTTCACAAAATGGCATAAAAGAGACTATATGATTGTTGATATTAACGATTTCTTGATAGTTTTTGGCAAAAAAGAAGTGGCCGTAATTATCATAAAAAGTGATTTGATATTGTGAATGATACTGCAACGCTACCGATAAATTACCTAAAAAATGGTCGCTAGCATGTCCAGTTGCCCCATAAATATCAAAGTGTTGAATCCCTTTATCTGCTAAAAAAATGATAGCTTTCTCAAAGTCAGTTTTATTTTGATCGGGAGTTTGTATTATTTGAATTTTGTCTGGCACAGCCATAGTGTGATGGTAACTGTCTAAATCGCCAATAATAAAATCCGGTATGATAGCGGTTGAGGCTAAGTAATTATGATAAGCGCCGTCAGTACAAGCAACATAATGATAGCCGGTTAAATCACTTGGAAAGTGATGTGGCGGTTCACCATTGAC
Organism: uncultured Gilliamella sp.; assembly: GCA_945291235.1. The sequence continues at coordinate 1,001 of CALYQY010000058.1, read as the reverse complement.
AAAAAGTAGAGCCCGATTAGCTATCATTGATTATTCCTTCTGTAATTTATCGTTATGATAAGGTTAATGTGTAAGCCATAATAATTGCATCTTCGTGTTTGCCATTGGTTGTTGGATAATAGTTTTTCCTAACGGTAATTTGGTTAAAACCAAGAGAATGATAAAGTTCGATTGCGGGTGTATTTGATCTTCTTACTTCTAACCACAATGTGGAAATCGCAATCGGGTGATCGATGCTAGTCAGGTGATCAATTAAATGATTCAGTAACGCCTTAGCAAGCCCTTGTTGTCGGTATTTTGGATGAATAGCGATATTGAACAAATTAGCTTCGTCAGCAACCATTTGACAAATACAAAAACCAACTATACGGTTATCGATAGTCAATTTAAGATTGTAATAATGATCGCCTTGATTTGAATAGAACGTCTGCTTTGACCAAGGAATCAAGTGGCATTGTTGTTCTAACTCAAAAGCATCGGGTAAATCATTGTCGGTCAGGGTGGAAATAGTTTTCATATTCGCATAATTGTTGCCAAAGTTGGCGTTTTTGTTGTGGAGCTTTAGCTAAAGAAATTAAATCCGTTGTTTGAATCGTTAATGCACGTTTCCAAGATTCATCAGGATTTATGTCAATAAACCATATAACCTTATCAATATCATCTGAGGGGATGATTAATTGTGAAGGCGTTAAAAAAAGTACCTGCTCTTGATTAAGGCGAATCGCATTTAAAATATCAAAATAAATTTTTTGCGTGGGTTTTTGCTCAGCGACAACAATTAAACGAATTTCATCGTCAATATGGTTTACCACTTCACCTTTAAAAACATTTGCTTTACGCAACACATATTGCGTAATATTGCATTGTTGTAAGTACCAATCACGTTGTGACATTATCGACATTCGGTTTTTATTAGAGATTAAAGATGGTTAATTGTATAATCATCGCATCAATTTATAAAGGTTTTTCATTGAGGCATTATGGCAACATCCGCTTTTACT
>CALYQY010000057.1 GCA_945291235.1 uncultured Gilliamella sp. | reverse complement strand
TATCGGGTTATAGGGTTGATAAAATGGTTAACACGCCAACCAAATTTATTGAGCCGTATCAAAATATCACTGTTATGCCAATTTATATCAAAAAAGTGATTGTGTTAACAGAATAAATCACATTTTGAGGCTGTATAAAAAAAGAACTGCCTTAATATGTAAGACAGTTCTTTTAGCATAAATTGACTCTTCTATAATGACGTTTACTTTATGGAATTATAATTATCACAACCTTCTTTTAAACCGAGTGAACAAGCTTGTTTAAAATATTTTTTGGCTAACGCTATATCTTTTTTAACACCGTCACCTTGCTGATACAGTACTCCTAAATTATTTTGCGCCTCACGCCCCCCTTGTTCAGCGGCTTTAGTATACCAATAGAGCGCTTTTTCTTTATTGACGTCGACACCCTCACCTTCGGCATAAATAACCCCTAAATTATTTTGCGCCCCACGCCACCCTTGTTCAGCGGCTTTAGTATACCAATATAGCGCTTTTTCTTTATCGACTTTGACACCTTCACCTTCGTCATACATCAATCCTAAATTAAATTGTGCGTCACCAACACCTTGTTCAGCGGCTTTAGTATACCAATAGAGGGCTTTTTCTTTATCGACTTTGACACCGTCTCCTTCGTCATACATAAGGCCTAAATTATTTTGCGCCTCACGCCCCCCTTGTTCTGCGGCTTTAGTATACCAATAGAGCGCTTTTTCTTTATCGACTTTGACACCGTCTCCTTCGTTATACATAAGGCCTAAATTATATTGCGCGGAATCAACACCTTGTTCTGCTGCTTTAGTATACCAATAGAAGGCTTTTTCTTTATCGACTTTGACACCGTCTCCTTCGTAATACATAAGGCCTAAATTATATTGCGCGTCACCAACCCCTTGTTCTGCGGCTTTAGTATACCAATATAGCGCTTTTTCTTTATCGACTTCGACACCCTCACCTTCGTAATACATCAATCCTAAATTATATTGCGCATCATCAATGCCTTGTTCTGCGGCTTTAGTATACCAATAGAGCGCTTTTTCTTTATTAACTTTGATACCATCACCATCGTCATACATCAATCCTAAATTAAATTGTGCGTCACCAACACCTTGTTCTGCGGCTTTAGTATACCAATATAGCGCTTTTTCTTTATCAACTTTGACACCTTCACCATCGGCATACATAATCCCAATACTAAATTGCGCATCACCATCCCCTTGTTCAGCGGCTTTAGTAAACCAATAGAGCGCTTTTTCTTTATTGACTTTGACGCCCTCACCTTCGGCATACATCAGTGCTAAGTTATATTGAGCATCCCTATCTCCCTGCTCTGCCTCACTGTTACAAACAACTAAAGCTTTATCAAAAACTTCTTGTTCTAAATAAGTAATGCAATTATTAGCGTAAGCCGTCGTCGATAATAATGCTGTTAATACAACAAATAGTACTTTTTTCATTAGTTTTCCTTAAATTCCTAAAATATAATAATTTTTTTATTTTGCCTGCTGGCAAGAAAAGAACAAAAATACGTTTACTATCTATTACTTGTTAACAATGTACTTTTAAATCGCTTATCGGTATCGGGTTATAGGGTTGATAAAAGGGTTAACACACCACCCTAACTTATTGGGTCGCATCAAAGTGTCACTGTTGAGCCAATTTATAACAAAAAAGTAATTGTGTTAACAGAATAAATGACATTTTGAGGCGGTATAAAAAAAGAACTGCCTTAATATGTAAGACAGTTCTTTTAGCATAAATTGACTCTTCTATAATGACGTTTACTTTATGGAATTATAATTATCACAACCTTCTTTTAAACCGAGTGAACAAGCTTGTTTAAAATATTTTTTGGCTAACGCTATATCTTTTTTAACACCGTCACCTTGCTGATACAGTACTCCTAAATTATTTTGCGCCTCACGCCCCCCTTGTTCAGCGGCTTTAGTATACCAATAGATCGCTTTTTCTTTATTGACGTCGACTCCATCACCTTCGTCATACATAAGCCCTAAATTATATTGCGCCTCACGCCCCCCTTGTTCTGCGGCTTTAGTATACCAATAGAACGCTTTTTCTTTATTGACGTCGACTCCATCACCTTCGTCATACATAAGCCCTAAATTATATTGCGCATCACCAACACCTTGTTCTGCGGCTTTAGTATACCAATAGATCGCTTTTTCTTTACTTTCTTCAACACCCTCACGTTCGTCATAAATAACCCCTAAATTATATTGTGCGTCACCAACACCTTGTTCTGCGGCTTTAGTATACCAATAGATCGCTTTTTCTTTACTTTCTTTGACACCCTCACCTTCGTCATACATAAGTGCTAAGTTATATTGAGCATCTTTATCTCCCTGCTCTGCCTCAGTGTTACAAGCAACTAAAGCTTTATCTAAAGCTGCTTGTTTTAAATAAGTAATGCAATTATTAGCGTAAGCTGTTGTCGATAATAATGCAGTTAATACAACAAATAGTATTTTTTTCATAAGTTTTCCTTAAACCCCTAGAAAATAAAAATAATTTTTTAAGTTTGCCTACTGACAAGAAAAGTTCAAAAATAGGCTTACTCTCTATTACTCGTTAACAATGTACTTTTAAATGGCTTATCGGTATTGGGTTATGGCGTTGATAAATGGTTAACACGCCAACCAAATTTATTGAGCCGTGTCAAAATATCACTGTTATGCCAATTTATATCAAAAAAATGATTGTGTTAACAGAATAAATGACATTTTTAGGCTGTATAAAAAAAGAACTGCCTTAATATATAAGACAGCTCTTTAAGTATAAATTGACTCTTCTATATTGCTTAATGATATTTACTTCATGGAATTATAACTATCACAACCTTCTTTTAAACCGAGTGAACAAGCTTGTTTAAAATATTTTTTGGCTAACGCTATATTTTTTTTAACGCCCTCACCTTGCTGATACATTACTCCTAAATTATTTTGCGCCCAACCAACGCCTTGTTCAGCTGCTTTAGTATACCAATATACTGCTTTTTCTTTGTTAACTTCGACACCAAAACCTTCGTCATACATAACCCCCAAATTATATTGAGCATCATCAACACCTTGTTCCGCAGCTTTAGTTAACCAGTATAGCGCTTTTTCTCTGTTTTCTTCGACGCCGTCACCTTGGGCATACATAATCCCTAGATAATATTGTGCGTCATCAACATCTTGTTCTGCAGCTTTAGTAAACCAATTTAGCGCTTTTTCTTTATCGACTTTGACACCGTCACCTTCGTAATACATCAATCCTAAATTATATTGCGCATCATCAATGCCTTGTTCTGCGGCTTTAGTATACCAATAGAGCGCTTTTTCTTTATTAACTTTGATACCATCACCATCGTCATACATCAATCCTAAATTAAATTGTGCGTCACCAACACCTTGTTCTGCGGCTTTAGTATACCAATATAGCGCTTTTTCTTTATCAACTTTGACACCTTCACCATCGGCATACATAATCCCAATACTAAATTGCGCATCACCATCCCCTTGTTCAGCGGCTTTAGTAAACCAATAGAGCGCTTTTTCTTTATTGACTTTGACGCCCTCACCTTCGTCATACAGAAGTGCTAAGTTATACTGGCCATTTATATGGCCTTGTTCAGCGGCTTTAGTATACCAATAGAACGCTTTTTCTTTATTGACTTTGACGCCTATACCTTCGTCATACATGAGCCCTAAATTATATTGCGCCCTACTAAATCCTTGTTCAGCTGCTTTTTTATACCAATAGAATGCTTTTTCTTTATCGGCTTTGACTCCCTTTCCTTGGTTATACATATTCCCTAAATTATATTGCGCTTTATCATCCCCTTGTTCAGCAGCTTGGCTATACCAATGGAATGCTTTTTCTTTATCAACTTCGACACCTTCACCTTCGTCATACATAACGCCTAAATTAAATTGTGCGTCAACAACCCCTTGTTCTGCGGCTTGAGTATACCAATATAACGCTTTTTCTTTATCGACTTCGACTCCTTGACCTTCGTCATACATAACGCCTAAATTAAATTGTGCGTCAACAACCCCTTGTTCTGCGGCTTTAGTATACCAATAGAGCGCTTTTTCTTTATCGACTTTGACACCTTCACCTTCAGCATACATAATCCCTAAATAATGTTGCGCTTGAGCAAACCCTTGTTCAGCGGCTTGACTATACCAATAGAATGCTTTTTCTCTATCTTCCTTGACGCCCTCTCCATGGTCATACATAAGCCCTAAATTATATTGCGACTTATCTAACCCTTGTTCAGCGGCTTGACTATACCAATAGAATGCTTTTTCTTTATCGACTTTGACGCCCTCACCTTCGTCATACATAACCCCTAAATTATGTTGCGCCTCACTGAACCCTCGTTCAGCGGCTTGAGTATACCAATATAACGCTTTTTCTGTATTGGCTTTGACCACATCACCTTGGTCATACATAAGCCCTAGGTTATATTGTGCTTTAGTAAACCCTTGTTCAGCCGCTTTTTTATACCAATATAGCGCTTTTTCTTTATCGACTTCGACGCCGTCTCCTTCTTTATATATAATCGCTAAATTATATTGCGCTTTATCTAACCCTTGTTCAGCAGCTTGGCTATACCAATAGAATGCTTTTTCTTTATCGACTTCGATGCCGTCACCTTGCTCATACATAAGTCCCAAATTATATTGCGCCTTACTAAGCCCTTGTTCAGCTGCTTTTTTATACCAATATACTGCTTTTTCTTTATCGACTTCGACACCGCCACCTTCGTTATATAAAATCCCTAAATTATATTGTGCCTTATTAAACCCTTGTTCAGCCGATTTTTTATACCAATATAGCGCTTTTTCTTTATCGACTTCGACAACTTCACCTAGATCATACCAAACCCCTAATTCAAATTGCGCTTTACTAAACCCTTGTTCAGCTGCTTTTTTATACCAATAGAGCGCTTGTTCGTTATTTTCTTCAACGCCGAGACCTCGATAATACATCGTTCCTAAATTATACTGAGCTTGTCTATCTCCCTGCTCAGCCTCAGTGTTACAAGCAAATAACGCTTGTTCAAAATCTTTTTGTTCAAAAAAAGTAGCACAATGATTAGCGTAAGCCGTCGTCGATAATAATGCTGTTAATACAACAAATAGTGTTTTCTTCATGATTCTTCCTTAACCCACTGAAATATAATAATTTACTTATTTTTTTGCTAGCAAACGAGTAAAATGCAAAAGACATTAATAAAAGCCTTTTGCAAATCAATAATGCTTCGATAAGCAGTTAATAATCTCCTAATATAAGCTAACTTGATAATAAATTGACTTGTAATATCAATCATTTATTTTAAAGTACTTAATAGATTGGCAATGGTTCTTACACCAATACCCGTTGCTCCCGTTGCCCACAATGCGCTAGCGCTTTTACGGAATGTTGCTGAACAGTCGATGTGCAGCCAGTTTTGTTTATAATTTTTAATAAAATATGACAAAAATGCCGCTGCCGTGCTGGCGCCAGCCGTATTAGGTAATCCGGAATTGGCTATATCGGCAAATGAGGAAGGGAACTGGGAGCGATGAAACTCCGCTAATGGCAAACGCCAAAAGGCTTCATGCTCGATTTCACTACTCACCAATAGCGCATTAGCTAATTTATCATCAAACGAAAGTAACGATTGATAGTCATTACCGACAGCAATTTTTGCAGCGCCGGTTAATGTTGCACAATCAATAATATAATGAGGTTTATCTTTGTCAGCACTGATTAATCCGTCAGCTAAAACTAAACGACCTTCAGCGTCAGTGTTATCAATTTCAACTGTTTTACCGTTGCGATAACGGATAATATCACCAAGTTTAAAGGCGTTACCACTGACTAAGTTATCTGCACAACATAAGTAAAGTTTAATACGATGATTGACACCTCGTGCAATAGCGAGTGCTAAAGCGCTGGTAACCAGAGCTGCACCACCCATATCGGCACGCATCGACTCCATAAAGCTACTCGGTTTTAGGCTGTAGCCCCCCGAATCAAAGGTAATACCTTTACCAACTAAACAAGCAACGATAGGCGCTTTTGGATTTTGGCTCGGGTTATAGTCAAGTTCAAGTAGTGCCGCCGGTCTATCCGATCCTTTCCCCACAGTATAAATACCCATATAATCATGCGTTTTTAATGCTTCGCCTGTGATAATATTGTATTTAATATCAGATGAATAAGTGCTAATTAATTTGGCGCTTTGGGTGGCTAATTCAAGTGGACTTAATGTTTCAGCGGGTTGGTTAACAATATCACGGCACCAATCAATAATAGCTAGGCGGTGTTTGAGTTCTTGTTTATCTTCAGTACTAAGTTTTGGCCAACTCACTTTATTATTATTTTTAGCATTACGATAACCTAACCAAAAATGCCAGCAAGATTCTAAATCCCAGCCACTTCCACTGAGTTTAATCGAGTTAATGCCTTGATTATCAAGTTTACGCCCTGCCCGTTGAATTGCACCTAAGCGATGTTCAGTTTTATAGTGAATAGTAATAGACTCTTGGCAATAGCTCAGTAGCGCATCTTTACCCCACTGTGGTTGCGCAACTTGATCAGAAAGTAAAATAGATAATGTAGACATAATAAGCACCTCGATAAGTAATAAAGCAAAAACAATGGCTTAATTCTAATCAGAAACATGTTAATATAGCAAGCGAAGTTAAGCATAAATAAGGAACAGCAATGACATCGGTTATACCTATTAAAAATGGCATCAATTTTCGTGATTTAGGCGGCATTAAAACCAAAGATGGGCGGCAAGTTCGCTCTGGCATGTTATATCGGGCTGGGGAATTTTCTCGCCTCACAGAGGATGAAAAAAAATTCTTGTCTGACGAATTAAAGTTACATTATGTTTTAGATTATCGTGATCAACATGAAATCGATCGCCACCCTGATAATTTATGGGCTGATAGTCATTATATTAATGTACCGGCCAATCCATTAAATAACGAAATTACCGCAAGTTTAACCAGTGATCTAAAAAACGATATCACGGTGTTAAAAAAATATTCCCCTCATGAGTTTATGCTTAAACTTTATCAGCTTTTACCGTTTAATAATCTTGCTTATCAGACACTTATTTCAACACTATTTAAAGCCAATGGTAGACCGTTAGTCCAACATTGTGCAGTTGGCAAAGACAGAACAGGCATCGGTGTGGCATTAGTTTTATTTGCTTTAGGCGTTAGTGAAGAGGTGGTTATGCAAGATTACTTACTCACTGAACAGTGCTTACAAACGTTTCGAGAACAGACGCTTAACCAACAAAAAAGCCAATTAACACCGGAAGAGTTTGAAAAGCAAAAAGCGATCTTTGCTACCAAAAAAGAGTATTTAAGCGCTGCAATTACGGCTATTAAAGAGCGTTATAACACTATCGATAACTGGTTAGCGCAAGAGTATGATCTCGACCAAAAAAACAGAGAAATATTGCAAAATATCTATCTTGTTTAAAGCTTAACAGCCTGTTTACTCATTTGATTAATGATGATTTGTTAGAATTTATCCAGCAAGTCATCAAGTTAATTACGTATTTAACACAAAATGAGTAATCGGCTTATCGCAATTGACCGCAAGATGAATATCACCCACCTGCTGATATTGATAATAAAAGTGACCGCCAAAAGGTGCACTAATCATCTTGTTAGCCAGATCAATTTTTACCGATTTCATTTGCCACACCCCTTTGGCATAGAGCTTTAAGGCCGACTCTTTTAACGTCCAAAGTTGCCAAAAAGCGGATAGCTCATCTTGTTGTGTGCGCATCCATTGACATTCGGTATCAGCAAAAAAATTTTTTGCTACCTTCTGATAATTTTTTCGTGGACGTGCCACTTCGATATCTAACCCAACTTTACCGGTTAATGAAATCGCCACAGCCACGCTGTCTTGACTGTGGCTAATATTAAAATCCGGCAGATTAGAATCTAAAAAACAGGGGCGAGCATTATCGCCAATTATCATTGTTGGCAAAGTTTCGATCTGACAATATTGATTGAGCAAACTGGCTAGTATGGAACGACAGGCTAAAAACTGTTTTTTACGTCGCTCATTCATTTTATTAGCATCATTAATAATTTGCTCAGATAACAACGAATAGTTAATTGCCACGCTATTGAGATTGGCAAGTTGGACAATTAGCATGATTGAAAAGCCAGTATTGATAAAAATTATTTTTTACTATTTTAACAGCATGCTATGCTAATTGTTATTAAAATTTATCAGATAGCAAGGATACGTCATGTCATTACAAACCAAATTAGTCAATGCTGGTCGCAAAAAACGCTATACTCAAGGTGCAGTAAATCCGGTTATCCAACGAGCCTCATCGTTAGTATTTGACTCTATTGCAGCCAAAAAAGAAGCGACCGAAAATCGCACTAATGGCGCACTCTTTTATGGACGTCGAGGCACATTAACCCATTTCTCGCTGCAAGATGCCTTGACTGAAATTGAAGGTGGTGCAGGATGTTACCTTTACCCGTGTGGTGCAGCAGCCATTGCCAATGCGATTTTGGCTTTTGTAAAAACCGGCGACCATATTTTGGTATCAGAAGCCAGTTACGAACCGACTCAAGAGTTTTGTAATCATATTTTAAAAGATTTAGGTGTTGAAACCGATTACTTTTCACCTTTAGTTGGCCGTTATATCACAAACCACATCAAACCAAATACTAAAGTGGTGTTTTTAGAGTCGCCAAGCTCAATTACGATGGAAATCCATGATGTGCCCGCTATTGTGAAAGCAATCAGGAACATTAATCCGGAAATAGTCATTATAATGGATAATACCTGGGCTGCTGGCGTGCTATTTAAAGCGTTAGATCATGATATTGATATCTCAATTCAAGCAGGCACTAAATATTTAATTGGTCACTCCGATGCGATGCTCGGCACTGCTGTTGCTAATGAGCGATGCTGGGATAGATTGCGAGAACGCTCTTATTTAATGGGTCAAATGTGTGATGCAGATACCGCTTATATGGCAGCACGAGGTTTACGCACTTTAGCAGTCAGACTTAAACAACATCATGAAAGTGGCTTAAAAGTAGCAAAATGGCTGGCGGCTCATCCTAAAGTCGCGACCGTTAATCACCCTGCCTTAGCAAGTTGCAAAGGACATGAGTTTTTTGCCCGTGACTTTACCGGTGCAAGTGGTTTATTTTCATTTGTGCTAAACGACCATTTAAATGATGTACAGCTTTCCGACTTTTTAGATAATTTAACCCATTTTTCAATGGCTTATTCATGGGGTGGGTTTGAGTCATTAATTTTAGCCAATCAACCCGAAGAGCTAGCCAAAATCCGACCGGTTTCTGGAGTCAGCTTTGACGGAACGCTCATTCGGTTACATATTGGGCTTGAAGATCCCGATGATTTAATTGCTGATCTATCCGCCGGTTTAGATCGAATTAAGTTAAATAAAAATAAAGCAAATGCCCTACAAAGCTTAATATGATCAAAATTTAGTATGATTAAAAGCTTAGTGTGATTAAATAAAAATGAAAAATCAAAGCCAAACGATGATTGATCAAAGCATTGAACAGGCGATTTTAGATCATATCAAAAATCGTCAATCGCTACTGGTTGCTTACAGTGGTGGCGTGGATTCAACGGTGCTATTACATGCGCTTACCCAATTGAAACAACAGCAACGACCAGACTTACAACTCAGCGCAATTTATATTCATCATGGCTTAAGTCAAAATGCCGATAGCTGGGCAAGGCATTGCCAACAGCAGTGCCAAATATGGCAAGTACCGCTCATTATTGAAAAAGTTCAGCTCGATCCTATGGCGGGTAATATTGAACAGCAAGCTCGAAATGCTCGTTATCAAGCAATTTATCGTCACCTAAAAAGCGATCAGATGCTATGCACAGCCCAGCATCTTGATGACCAATGCGAAACTTTTTTGTTAGCGCTAAAACGGGGCAGCGGGCCAGCCGGTTTATCGGCAATGCCGGTTGAAAGCAACAGGCATCTTAGACCATTATTGACGATCTCACGCCAACAAATCGAAGCGTACGCCAACAGGCATCAATTAACTTGGATAGAAGATGAAAGCAATCAAGATGACCATTATGACCGTAACTTTCTACGATTAAAGGTGTTACCACTTATCAATCAGCGCTGGCCACAGTTTTCCCAAATGGTTGCGCGAAGTGCTTCACTTTGCCAACAACAAGAAGCGTTAATTAACGAGCTGTTAGATAACGATTTTCACCAACTATTGACAACGCAAGGTCAGCTACGTTTGTCGCCGTTAATCAATTATTCAGAATATAAACGCAATGCGATTTTGCGCATGTGGTTTCGACAACAAGGCGTGATGATGCCGAGTCAAAAACAGCTGGCATTAATTTGGCAAACGGTCGTTGAAGCAAAGGAAGATGCTAATCCAAAATTTGTTTTGCATAACAAACAAATTCGCCGTTATCAAAATCAACTTTATCTGTTGCCACTGTATGATGATACTGAACACTTAGTCATCAATTGGGATCTCACTTCGCCTTTAGTGTTACCGGATAATATCGGTCAGTTACAATCTCATTACCAGCACGATTTAAATTGTCGCCTACCTCAAGCCGACGAGGCAGTTACCGTACGTTTTCATGCGCAAGGTCGATTGCAAATAGTTAATCGGCAAGGGTCAAGAGCGATCAAAAAAATATGGCAAGAGCACCAGATCCCACCATGGATGCGCACACGTACGCCTTTGATTTACTATAACGAACAACTTATTTGTGCCGTTGGCGTGTTTGTCACTGAGCAAGGCAAAGGATCGCAAATTAATTTTAGTGTGACCGAATAAATAAAATGCTTTTAAGCAACTCAAACAGAAACGTAATCAATAAGGGGCATAATTGCCCCTTAACTTATAACTAACCATTCGCTTACTTAGTTTCTGCCCTTGCCTTCCAGCGTTTAAGTAATAAAGCATTGGTGACAACACTGACACTACTCAATGCCATAGCAGCGCCGGCTATCATTGGATTTAAAAAGCCCAATGCGGCTAATGGAATACCAATTAAATTATAAAAAAACGCCCAAAACAGGTTTTGTTTGATCTTATTATAAGTTCGGCGGGAAATATCAATCGCATCAGCAATAAGATACAAATTACCACGCATTAAGGTAATACTTGCTGCATGCATTGCCACATCTGTCCCCGTCCCCATTGCTATACCAATATCAGCAGCTGCCAAAGCGGGAGCATCATTAATACCGTCGCCCACCATTGCTACTCGATTATTGGTATTAGTGTGACTCTCTTTTTGTAATTGATAGATATAATTAGCTTTGTCCTGTGGTAACACTTCTGCAATAACTTTATCTAAGCCTAACTGCTGACCTACCGAATTTGCAGCTTGTTGATTATCACCGGTTAGCATAACGGTATTAACATGTAATTGATGTAGTGCATCAATAGCATTTTTGGCTTCGGGTTTTATCACATCAGCAAAACCAAATAAAGCCAGTATCGCTACACTATTTTCAGATTGTTGCTTAGCTAAAAATGAGATGGTATAGCCTTTCGCAGTTAGCTCACTGATTTTATCATCCATATCAACAAAATAGGCATTTAATGACTTCATCCAGCGTAAACTACCTAAATAATATTCGGTATTATCAATGGTTGCCATGACGCCCGATCCGGTGACAGAGGTAATATTTTGGGCATAATCGTACTGTTTTGCTTTAGACAAGATAGCTTTAGCTAATGGGTGCTCACTGCCCGCTTGCATAGATGCCGCAAGCGATAAGATTTGATCGGGCGTCTCAGTGCCAATTACATCCATTTCGACCAGTTCAGGTTTACCTAGGGTTAATGTGCCGGTTTTATCGAATGCGACGGTATTAATATTGTGCAATGTTTCTAAGGCTTCAGCATCTTTAATTAAAATGCCTTGTCGAGCAGCCACGCCTGTTCCAACCATGATCGCTGTTGGCGTGGCTAAACCTAAAGCACACGGGCAAGCAATAACTAATACGGCAACAGCATGCAGTAATGCTTGTTGCCAATCATGATACATCACGCCCCATGCCAATAAGGTAATTAAAGCGATAATCAAAATGACCGGTACAAAGATTGCACTAATACGATCAACAATGCGTTGAATTGGCGCTTTTTTAGCTTGCGCAGATTCAACCATTTGAATAATTTTTGCCAGGGTCGAGTCGGCTTCAACCGCTGTGGTTTTGACTAACAATAACCCTTCACCATTAATGGTACCGCCGGTAACTGTACTATTAACCGTTTTATTTACCGGTAAACTTTCCCCGGTCAACATCGATTCATCACAGCTCGAAGCACCTTCAATAACAATACCGTCGACCGCAATACGCTCACCGGGTTTGATAATAACTATATCATCCACCTTCACTTGATTGATCGGTAAACTTACTTGTTGATCGCCTCGTTTAACTAACGCTAGCTCAGGCCTTAAGGCGGAAAGTGCTTCGATCGCTTGGGTTGTTTGGTGTTTTGCTCTTGACTCGAGCCATTTACCAAACAAAATCAGGGTAATAATAACAACTGATGATTCAAAATAGAGATGATCATAATCGCCATTAATCAGTTGATATAGTGACAAACCATAAGCTGCACTGGTACCCATTGCCACTAATAAATCCATATTACCCGTTAATGCTTTTAGTGCCTTAAAAGCACTACGATAGAATTTAGCCCCCAGACCAAATTGAACAATCGAAGCCAGCACAAGTTGTAACCATGCAGGCATCATCAAATGAATATTAAACGGCTCAAGTAGCATCGGTACAACAAATGGAATAGCCAAAATAACCGATAATACAATCGGCCAAAGTGACGCTTGTTTCTCTTCATCTTTGGCGTGTGTTTGTTGATCGGTAATTTTCACCGCATGATAACCGGCTTTATCCACCGCCGACATTAGCGTTTCTAATTTAACATTGGCATTGGCAGTCACGTTTGCTTTTTCGGTGGCAAGATTGACACTGGCATCTATTACACCATCAATTTTTTTTAGTGCTTTTTCAACTCGACTGACGCATGATGCGCAACTCATATCTTCAACAAAAAATTGATATTCAACTGTTTTCATTTGACGCATCCTTCAATAATTAGTGTTGTTTTGATTTATTATATTCACTAAGAAACCGTTTTATTTGACGCTATCGTTATAATATAAATAATCTATCTAAAACCAAATATATCTTATTTATCCAAAAGATCTTATTTTTACAGGTTGTATTGATAGCCATTTTAATACTAATTGTATTATTAACAAGAATGCACTTTTTTGATATATACTATCCAAAAAGATACTGTTAAGACATTAACGTGAACAATCCTATAGCTAAAATCGATGAACGCGAACCGCATTCGCAATCAACTATCTGTTGCCCGGTCGAAACAACCTTAAATATGATTGGTGGAAAATATAAAGCTTTGATTTTATGGCAACTGATGACAAACAAAACATTAAGGTTTTCGCAACTGCGCAAACAAATCCCTTGCGCCACGCCAAAAATGCTAACGGCGCAATTACGTGAACTTGAATCGCATCAGCTAATTAATCGAAAAGTTTTCCCGGTTGTGCCACCGAAAGTCGAATATTCCTTAACCGCATTTGGTGAAAGTATTCAACCGGTACTGCAAGCTATGTATAAATGGGGTAGTCACTGCTTAAACAATCAAGGATTGAATGTTAATTGCTCAATGGAGCCAATGCCAGCCAAACAAAAAAGATAAATAATTGATTGGTACTATGTAGGCATTTCTTATTATAGCTAAAGCAAAATACACAGCCGCAACCAAAAAGAACAGAGCATTATCACTCTGTTCTAATAAGCATTAGCCTCGTAAGTTTTCCGGCCAATCGTTTTGGGTAGAAACCAGCAAATCTTTCACAACACGTGGATTACCGGCAACAATATTGCCCGATACCATGTAGTTATTTCCGCCGGCAAAATCGGTAATAACGCCACCAGCTTCACGTAAAATTAACTCACCTGCGGCAATATCCCATGGTTTTAAACCGATTTCAAAAAAGCCATCTAAACGACCCGCTGCCACATAAGCCAAATCTAGTGCCGCTGACCCACTACGACGAAAATCACCACATTTGGTAAATAATTTTTGTAGTACTGCAAAATAGCTATCGCTGTATTGCTTTGCTTTAAATGGAAAAGCTGTTGCCAGTACACTTCCTTCTAAATCTTTAGCATTACTAACACGAATTCGGTAGCCATTAAGCTGCGCACCTTTACCACGTGCCGCAGTAAATAGCTCGTTACTCATTGGATTATAGACAACCGCCACTTCGGTTTTACCTTTCACTCGAGCAGCAATAGACACCGCAAAATGGGGAATATTTTTAATAAAATTGGTGGTACCATCAATTGGATCGATTACCCACTGCGTATCGGCATCATTACCTTTAGCAAGACCGCTTTCTTCAGCAATAATAGTATGATCTGGATAAGCTTTTTTAATTGTTTCAATAATCAAAGCTTCAGCCGCTCGATCTGCATTAGTTGCAAAATCATTAGCACCTTTAGTGTTAATTTCGATTGAACTCGGGTTTTCATAAGCCTTAATGGCAACATTACCTGCTTTACGCGCAGCACGAATAGCAATATTAAGCATCGGATGC
Source organism: uncultured Gilliamella sp. (assembly GCA_945291235.1). The sequence continues at coordinate 301 of CALYQY010000057.1, read as the reverse complement.
ATAATTTTCTTCCAATTGATGATGTTAAAGAACGGGGTAAAAATAAGTATGGTCTTTGCCATACACAAAATTATGTCTAGTATAAAGCTTTTGCCCTATCTTTGCCAGTCTATGTTGAGATTGATATTTAATTTACCTTAGCTTAACCCATTGAGTACATTTATACCGAACCGATAACTTATCTCTTTTTACCCAAAAACACTTATCGTTTTTAAATAGACTATTTATTAGCCATATGTTAATATTCCAAAAAAGGATTTTTATTAGATTTTGATTTTATATGGATTTTTTATTTAAACAT
>CALYQY010000056.1 GCA_945291235.1 uncultured Gilliamella sp. | reverse complement strand
GCAATAAGTTCTGTTTTGATAATTTTAGCATCATCAAATTTAAGGTTTACTAATGTTTGGCAACGTTCGTTATCATTAGCGTTTGCAAAATTGAAAGTACCAAAACAGCTTAATATCGTCAAAAATAATAGACAATGTTTCATTCTTACCTATCTCCCTGTGAATTTAATCATTTTTTTAAGTTTACAGATTATTAGTATTTTTATAAACGATAATATCAGTTTTACAACGTTATAGTTAGGCTGAAATTTTGGTTAAGTTTATTGCTGTATTTTAAATTTATTTTATAGTTTTGATAATTAAATCATAATTTTTATATATGCTTAATGATAAAAACAGCCTCGTGTTGAGGCTAATTTATTATTTAATTGATTAATTTGATTTATAAAAAATACTCTATATTGTTTGGCTCAAACCTTAATATTATCTATAATAGCGGCATTTTTATTACCGGTTGCTTGATCAAAGGCTACGGCATAATATTCATGATTAGGTCTTATTCTTAAACTCACTTGACCATTTTCATCTGTGGTATAAGTCATCATGACTTCTCCCGTTTTTCTTAAACAAAGCTGAATTTCGCAATGCGATAAAAGGTTACCCTCTTCATCTTTTACCTGTGCGACAACATCTTTACGATTAACAAGCCAACTAATAATATCATTGACAATCTGTATTGCTTCTTCCGTTAAGGGGCGGCTAAAAGGAAAACCGATAAAAGCACAATCGCTACCAAAAACTTCACCATTGACATTTAAACTGCCTTGGCGGAATATGGCGGTATTAATATCATAAACCCCATTGACCATCTGATTCACTGATAAAATTTCGATTCCATACTCTATTTTTAAATCTTCTCTTATCATAAACGTGTCACCGCTATTGATAATTGCGCCTGTTTCGATTTTTTTATCACAGGTTAATACGTCGCTAACATTGATTATCCTATTTAAATTTCCACTTGAATAATACATAGGTTTTTTTGCCATTCCCAGTGACATAATACTGCCCGTACTATTTCTGGTTCCACCCGCTATAACTGGAATACCCTTTTTAGAGCAGTTTTTAATGCAAAATGATGTGGTATATTCTGTTCCATTTCGATAATCCATAATTAGATCGAATGTCGATAAATACTGTTCATTGTAATCTGTCGAGCTTGCTATACAAAAAGTAATGTCATGATAGGGATTTAGTGCGTCTATCATTGATTGCACTCTTATAAGTTCTTCACTGCATATAACAATTTTGGCCATGTTGACCTCCTGAAAAACGTAATTATAAAATTTAAAAGATTGATAAAAACAATTAACCATTCATTGAAAATCTATTATTAGCATGTACAAGTGATTTTTAATTCTAAACGTCGTTTTAATATCGTGATAAAATGAATGGTCGAATTGAGATGTTATAATTGGTTAGGTTAGAATTTCGGTTTTAAGTATTATTTAAAATTATTTAATAGGTTAATTTTATGGGACTTATATTGATATGTTATTATTATGATTAATCAAACTTTGATATTATCTATAATTACTGCATTTTTCTTACCATTATCTTTATCAAATGCAATGACATAGTAGCTTTGTCCAGAAAATACTTCAGCAGAAAATAAACCGTCTTCATTACTTGTTATTTCCGAAACTAATTCTCCTGTTTTCTGATCATATATTTTTACCTCTCTTGAGATTGGTTGATCTGTTTCATCCACCACTTTCCCCGATAGGGTTGTATAATTCTGAAAACAAAAATTGATAGCATTATCGAGCATTTTTATCGTATTTCTTGTTAAATATTCACGATCTAAGAATGACATAAAAATACAATTTGCGCCAAAAGTTCCCCCATATTTATCGACCGTTCCTTTTTTAAATTGTGCACAAATGATAAAATCATCACGGTCATGATACATGGCGCACAGTGCTTCACCCCCAGGTGCCATTGAAGAAATAGGAAAGGACGAACACCATGTTGGCTTCAAATAAGGGGCACAACCCAATTTAGGGATCTTTTGTGTTATTAAAGATATTTTTAATGGTCTTAAGTAATTCCAATCACTAACTTGATGTTCATTTTGATCAAACATACCTAAATCTTTACCTAAAGAAACTGACGATGAATTTCCTTCCGCTACAATTGCAGGAATACCATTATCCACGCACTGTTTAATTACCTCTTTACGCGAATATTGGTTTGTTGATACGATTAAATCGTAGGTCATCAATTGATTATAAGTGATACTGTTATCTATCAGATAATCAACTTGGTGACCTAACCCTTCAAATACATTCTTGATGTCTTGTCGAGAGGTGCTATTAGATATAATTGCTATTTTTGCCATAATTTTTCCTATTTAATTTTGACTATTAGATTATTTTTATCAATTGCTGATTGTTCTTCATGAATTTTAAAAATTAAGTCATTATAAAGTTCAATCGAATGAGAAAATGGTGTAAAACAATAAATATTATCGACAATACTTGATATTTGAATATCTAGCGTTCCCTGAAGATATTCAGAAACATCCAATTCAAATGTAGTAACATCAATAATTTGATCTACAATTATTCTTTTATTGAGTTTGATGGTCACATGATATTTAACACCACTTTCTGGTGTAATATCGCTTTCATACCATCCAATAAGTTCTCCTGATGTTTGTTGAAGTCGATTTCTCGATGACCATTTGATGTAGAGTTGGTCGGTACTGAGTTTATCGGGAAAATAAAAATTATTTATCGTAACATTTGCAGGAGGATAAGGTTTTGCAGCTCGACCTTGAATATTAATCATTGCACCTGTCGCTAATGAAGGATCTAATGAATCAGTAGAAGTATTTGTAATAATTCGGCAATCAACTTTATCACCTTGATAATATTCATCACTTTTTAATGATAATTGTCCCCCACAAAAATAGACTTTACTCCCTTTTTCATGTTTTTCTGGTAATGTGTCAAGACACCCTCTTTTGACGGTCAGCTGATTGTTAGAAAAAGATTGAACATATAAAATTTCGTTTCCAATCAAGATCCAGTTATAGTCTTGTTCTGGTGGATTAAAGTTGAGTGTAATAATTGATGTAACTTGATCAAGTTCATGCTCTATTAATCTCATTTCACAATCTATGATATTTTCTGGATTCTCAAAAGTATTCGAAAGAGAGGTAACCAACTCACTATGAAAAGTCCCCTCTGGTGGCGATGCAATTGTTGCAGCTATTTGACCGATCGACTTATCATCTTGAATCATAAAATCAACTTCTCTTTGCCCGTAATTATAAACCAGTTCATAATAGGGACATTCCATAATAGCGTAATGTTCAGCTGGTTTAGCTAAATTTATATCGGTTGTGGGTATAATGACGGGTTGATTACTTACCACTGTCGATGATGGCAATGAAAACACATCTCTCATGCATTCAACGGTAACTTGATTACTTTTCTGAGTACCGTAATCAAGTGAAGTTACACGCATTACGGCTCTATTTAGCCCTAGCTGTGGCATATCCAATACAAAAACATCACCACGATTAAGCATTCTTCCGTCTAAATTAAGGGTTAATGAAACAGAAGCTAAATCTGAAGATAATGCGGCTAAATCACGAAGTGCTAGTCTAGAAGCTAATGAACGATTGTAAACCATATCATAAGTAACAGTCGTATTATTTTCACGTCCAGCCATCAAAATTAAAGCATCATCCCGAACAGTCACCGAACCTTGTTTATAGTCATTTGTTCTGTCTATAAAATTGACGGTAACCGAGTTAATCATCTCAGTGATGATATTTTTTTTAATATCGGAAATTTTGACTATATTCGTTTTATCAAAAAGAGGTAATTTTTCAATATGGTAGTCATTTCGAATTACTTTTATTTCAAATTGATTTGTTTTAGCATTTTGATATAAAACACAGTTTGCAGTATTTTCAATATTTTTCTTCAAATCTTCAAACTTACTTTGATCATTCCATATATAAGAAAGACCAAGTTTTTCTCGATAAAAGAGATCAGCAGCTTGTCTAAATGAATCTTCGTTAATGCTGTTCTTGATTAGGCTCGAATTAAAACCATTTTGCTGATTAAGTACTAATTCTCTTAGTATGTGGGCGGGATTCATATCTGCATTGAGATTATTGATTGCATTCATGATGGTATCATAAATAATGTTCGAATCGGTTCCCTTTATTACTGGTATCCCATCTTCTGGCGTATTATCAATTTTTGAACTTAATGATTTATTGGTATTATCAACATTGATACAAAATATTTTGACATCATGTTCATCTTGTTCATTAAATTGACCTTTTTTATCAATCATATTATGAATTTCTTCATTTTTGATATGGTCAGCATTTTCTAATTCACCATCACTAACAAAAATACAACATCGATTCATTGTTTGATTGAATGTGTCTTTAAAGAAATTTATAGAATGAGATAACACATTTTCAAGATTTTCTCCGCCAACAATTTTTAAATTATCAATAAAAGATAAAAGACCTACAATATCGTTTTGAGAAACTTTTCTAACTAGTTTTGTTTGTGGATTTCCGCCTTGATAAGTGGTTATCAGAATATCTAATCTTAATGTCATCAAATCGATTGAAGTTGAAAGATTTTGTATAGCACGTTTCATCGCTGATTTAAGTGCTTGGATTCGCCCTCCACTCATACTCATTGAAGTATCCAATATAAAATGGATAGCTGTATTTGCACTTCCATTTTCAGTTTTTATCTCTGCTTTACTGTCATACCATTGTCGTGTTTTTTTGGAGTCTTGATAATGTATACGCTGAACAACTGCCGAAATATCTTTCATATAAGGGTTATTTCCCCAATAAAATTGTCGGAATACAAGACCCGCGACATGACGATAAGCCGGTACAATAGCTGATAATTTACTTGCCAAATAACTATTTCGATTATGTTGATGATGACCTGAATACACATCAACTGTACCTGATACACCACCTTCCCTTTTGTCACCACCGAATAATCCTTGTTTATTTATGGCTATTTGTCCATCTTGCACAGCACCTCGCCATGCTGTCCTGTCTGCTACGCTAATATTAGTCAATTTATCTATAGTGCCTTGACATAAAACCATACTGACTCCAGCGTAATATTTATAACCTACAGTTTGCTTTTTCTTACTTCCGCCCATGTTCTACGCTCCGCATGTTCTATAACTTGATTTGCCATTGCATCATTGGTTGATTTTAAAATTTCAGCATCTATTCCTTCTTTCAAAAATTGGTTCCAATCGAGTCCATGACGTTTAAAAAACTCCCGTCCACCACGACTACATTGTTTTACTGCAATCATATCGTCTCTGGTTACAATTATTTTCATTATTTTTTGCCACCTTTTTTTCTAATAGCTGACGTTTTTTTATCTCCAATCCAGGTATAAATTGGATTGGTTATCTTAACGGTACCAAATACAATGGGTATTCCCGTTCCTTCTGTTGAAGTTCCCGTTTTAAATTCATCAGCTTCTATTTTTTGTTGATTTGCTTTGCCCTTTGAAGACACCATCCCAACGACCATTCCAACAACAACAGCAACTAATGCAGAAATTAAAAAAAACATATTTCGCTCCTAAACAATTGAATTACCGTTATTTAACGGTTCTAAAGGTAAATAAGGAAATCCACCATAATTGATGGTGTTATTGAATGAATGACAAGAATTTAGGGTTCTTAAACAACCTTTGTACAGCGTAATTTGTAATATCCCTTTATTTAAATTGTCCAACAATTGCTGATTTTTTCTGATTAGGACTATTGATGATTGATTATGTTCTTTAATAAACGTCTGTTCGCCTTCAGGCGTCCTTAAAATACCTGCCGTGAAATAACCATTTTCAATTTCACGTTCAAATTCAACCGTGACGATATCATTTTCATAAGCTAACACAGTGCCTTTTACCTTAAAATCCTCTCTATTTAGACCACAATGTTCGCCATAAAGAGAATAACGACAATTACGCTGAATTTTTTCATTTACACCAGTTTGCCCTGAGCGTGTAATCAATAATTCAAATGTCATCACCATCTCTTTTTCTGATGTTGATGTCTGAGTTAAACGCCCACTCCATGACATAGTAGTCATATTTTTTTTATCGAGAATATAGATATCAACAAGTAAATGCTTCGTGATATCCGGGTTTATCCATGATTTCACGACTTCATTAGTAATTGGCATGGTTATATCAATTTTATTTTTGGAAATAGCGGCATCCCGTTTTATCGCTGTGCGATTGATGGACTCTTTTTTATATGTCTGATTATCAATATTTAGTTCACGCATACCATTGGTATAACGATATGTATTGATTCCATCATTAAAAACATATAATTCAGCTTGTTTAAAAATATTGATCATCGAAAACCTCGATTATTGGAATGTTAGATTGAGCTTGTAAATAGGTATCGTATTCAATTTGTATATCATCGGTGTCAAAACGACATAACATTAAGTGACTAATTTTTGTTATAGGCTTAGTGATAACTTGATCAATCGTTAATTGAATACTTTTACCCGTATTTTTAATATTGATAATTTTCACATACGAAACACTATCTGGATGAAATAATGCTAAATATTTGAATGATGGGTTAAATGATTGATTTTCTATATAAATCTTATCGCCTAATATATGTGTTTTAACAAGATTTTCATCGTTATCACATAACCAAAATGCGTTAAGTTTTCCTTCGATTCGATAAATAAATTTTTTAAAAGCCTGGATTTCTTTCAGTCCATCAAGGTAAAAAGTCAAAGATCGAGACAGCTTTGAATATTGCCAATTCTCAATTCGGGTAATTTTACCTAGATCATAATCAACAATTTCAATATCTTTTTGAATTGTTGATTCATTAACTCCATAACAATTATGCAATACTTCTAATCCAAGATACTTGATACCATAATTAGCGCCGCTGCTAAAATTCAATTCATGACTTAGTTCAACACTAATATCTATTTGACTTTCATACCCTGAAGTCGTGTATTTAGTATTAGTAAGATAACATGGCATTAATGGAAGAATATACGCTGCTTTATAATGATAATTTATCGGTTTTATATTGACCTGCTTTTCAACAGGAACTCTTTTTTTTAGTTCAAACACTAATTTGGTTTTTTTGGGTTCTATGAAAACAAATTCTAATGGCTTTTGTTTTGGTAATTGTAGCCATTCATTTACTTCACTATGTTCAGCATTCTGATAAATCAAAAACTTATCACCCACTTTTTGATTTAAGATATTAGGTATAGTTTTCTGACCTAATTCTAGTTCACCAAGATATATTCCTGACAACCAATCTGGTATCAACCATATCTCAGTAAATTTATTTCTGAGTGAATTTAAATAATAGTTACGATTATGAATATGAGTTAAAAATGAGTATTCATAAGAAACTCGTGGTAAAGCACGTAAACCTATTCTGTGCTCTCTACCGTTTTTTGTTTCGATGATATCAGTTAGCCAGGAAAATGTTTCTTTAGCCCCTTTTATGGGTTGTTCTGTAATGATATTTGACATGTTGGCCTTCTTTAAAATAAGAATTAAGCAATTTTTGATATGTTGACAATGGTGAAAGGCTAGCTAAATGCGCTTTTGTTAATTTGTTCTTGAATGTTTATAAAGAAAAAGCGCCAATTGAGGCGCTTAATTTTATTAGTTACTCAAGTTTTAAATCCACTTTGATCTTATAACTATATCATTTGGGATTTTCAATTTTGATGCAATTTGGTCTTACTTAGACATTTTAATTAACAAGCTTTCACTATTGTTGCTAGTTCATCACCATTTTCTCGATTTATTTGCATTATTCGCTTGACACCTTCTTGAGTAGATAACCATTGCTGTGCACTGTCATTGTCATTGACTAAAGCAATATTAATGATTGGGGCAATAGTTTGTAAGCTACTTTCAGCTTTTTCAGATGTTGAACTTTGATTTGTAATTTGAGGAACTTGTATGCTACTCATATCTCCTCGTTGTAAGGCTTCAAGGTTATTAACCCCTATTCGTTGCGTTGCTGACGCATTCATCACAAATTCTTGTCCATGCACTAGTCCTGCTACCTGAGTTCGTGCCAGGTTCCCCGTATAACCACCTTTCATAAAGCCTGTTGATTGAGATCGAATGGCTGCGACATTCGCCATACCGGAAGTAATAGCCGCCGCCGCAGCTGCTGCACCCAGAGCCGGACCTATATAAGGAATACCTGCCATAGATGCATAGGCAGCATTAGCAGATTGATAAGTATTTACAATGGCCTGTGCAATCGCTGCTGCTTTACCAACTTTAGCCATCGTAGCATTATTTGAACTTTGTAATTTTGCCACATTGCCAAAAAATTTATCTGCCTGACTTAAAATAACATCATTTTGTTTGGCCCAAACTTGTGCTCTTAATGATGCGGCAACCGACTGATCAAGATTGAATTTTTCTGTAAGAACATTTATTTGATCATACATCGATTGATATTGTTCAATCTGCAAACTTAATAAGCTCCAAGAGTTTTCGAACATTCCTGTAAATGGACTTCGACTATCTGTGTTCAACACGTTAATTATTTCATTATCATCTAATTCGGACAGACTTAAAGCATTAACCAAATCACCAAAATCTTGTTGCTTTTGTTTTTTTGAATTATTCTCTAAGCCGTCTTTAATCGCAAGTATTCTCAAATATTCCTGATTCAATTCGATTGTTTTTCTTAATTCAGCATTTTGCTGTTGATTTAATATTAAACCTTTATTCATCAGATCTAGAGTGATACGATTAAATTCATTTTCTATAGCCCTTTCTTGAGAAGAGAGTTTCATCAGTTCCCATGTTCGCTCTAACTCTTTATTATAATTACCAAGTGGATCTATTGATTCATCATATTGCTGATTCAATAATGTCATATAGTCACTGTACTCATTTTGACTAATTGCTGCTTTTTGATAGATGCCTGCCAATTCTGATTGTTTTTTGTTGAATTCTGTTAGTTTATCATTTATTGGATTTAACGAACTTAGTAAAAGTTGTTCATCTGGAGTTATTAATGTGTTATCTGTATTTTTAGCTGTTGATTGATGTTGTGCTATCCCTGTATTTTTTGTTTTTGTCGTCAATGTATTGAAATTTTCATTTGGATTCTTCAATATTTTTGTACGATTTATTACAACCTCAAAGCTTTTTAATATTTCGTTACTTAAGTTTTTAATACTATCTTCAGCTTTCTTAAACGGATCTGTATTCCAACTATTTTTTAACAATGTTTTTAATTTGTTTAAATTTATTCTTGCTGAAACTGAAGCACTATCGATACCTTTTAGCTTTGTTTTGATTGAGGAAGGAATATTCTCTGAAAACTGTAATGTTTCAATTGCCATATAAACCCCTTTTTTGCCTGAATATAATCAAATTGAGGTACAATATTTATTAACTAATAAGTCTGTCTCTCATGTTGATATATTTTTAAAGCGCTGATTTAAATTATTTATAGGTAAACTTTTTACAAAATAGTAGTAGTTATACAAGTTCATTTTAGCCTTATATAACCACTCTATTTTCAATAAAAAATTTAATGAACTAAGCTTAATAAAGATGAATAATCATCTACTTTTAAAAAATGTTACTTAGTTTTTTGATTTAAAAGCCCGATTAACATGTTTTAAATTTACCTTATCCATTTCACGTATTAGATAAACAAAATCATTCGTATCTTCATTATCTAATTGATAAAACCGAGCGTATTCAATGATTGCTAACCATGAAATAGGTGTTGGGCCCATTGAATGTGAACGTGTCGTATCTAAATCGAGAAAAGCTTGATAGTAAAATTCAAGATGTTCGTCAAGTTCGGGTTTATTTTTGATTTTATCTGGAAGTGCTTGTCCCATTTGTTGAGACATTCTGATGATATCTTCGTCCTTTCCATTCATATCAAGTTGATATTCAAGGACTTCAATTAGTTTTTTATATCTTTTTCCAGCTCAACCGTTTTAAATAAATCAATATCACTTGCTTGTGCAATTAAATCATTGAATAAATCTGGCAACTGAGTTAAGAGCTTAATTGCATTGTCAGAAGTGAACGGTATAATTTTATTGTCACGTCCTTGTATGTTTTCCCAGCCTCTTAGTACACCACCAACAAAAGCTTGCATCGAAATTTCAATGACTTTATCTTCTGGCAAAGAATCTAACTGTATTTGTCTTTTGTATTGTTTAGTTAATTTTTTGATTAACATTGAGTATTTAGAATTTACGCCTCCCATTCGGGCTAAATAGAACGTTGGAATTGTTCCGTCTTTATTGGCTCCATAAGTCACTGGAACCCCATCTTTTTCTTTATTTCTATCTGTTTCAAATTGTTCAAATAAACTCATTTTTTTCTCCTAAAAAGCACAATTATGATTAATATAATTAAACGTTAACATATGGCATTGCAGAATCAGGAAGGTATTCAAATGTTTGATACATCATTGTGTAACCATGTTTGTTTTCCGCCCCTGTTTTCTCAAGTGGTATCGTAATTTTCTGATCTTTTTCTATATTAGGCATACCACCACTTAACGCTAATAAAGGAATGTCAAAAATGACCCCTGAATTTTCCGCAGCTAAAATTGTCGAAAAGCCAACATCGGCGTTGTTTCGAATCGCTTCTATCGCATCAACTGAAGAAAAGTATGCGGTAATTGATCCGGTTACACTAAAATTACCAACAGATACATCAAAGCTTCCTAAAATTCCAAGTCCTTTAACTCCTGTAACACCATTAGAAATAGCTAAACTGGAATCAGTAACATAAGCAAATAAAGCACTTGGTGTTGAACTTTTCGTATCATTGATACTTAATTTTTGTCGATAAATATTAGAAGTTGCGTTAAAAGGTGATGATTTATCACATTCTAAACGTTCACCTATAATTCGATCCTTCCCTTTTTTCGTGAAAGAATTACATCCAACATAATTCAAATCTGCAGTAACATATTGCGCTGAACCCATATTAATGGTTAATTCATTTGCAACTGCCCCATTTACGTATTGGGCTTGAATTTCGTTATTAACTGAACCGAGTGTTCGTTCAAAACAATAGGTTTTTTTAACAATTTTATTTTGTTCTTTTTCATTTTTAATTACCGTTCCAAAATAGATTTCTAATTTAATATTAGCACCGGTATCATTTTCAGGCACAAAGTCGGTATCATCAAAAGTTATTGTTTTCGCAGTAATTTCGGTTATTCTTGCCCAACCTCTATTTTTTGGAAAATAAGAGTCCGATGCATCACCACCAACCCAAATCCATTCACCTTCAATTAATCCGAGTTTAGTTAAATCAGTCGAAGTGGAAACTAATTTAGGTAATGTTCCTTTTTTAACTTCCATTGAACAACTACCTGAGCTGAATTTAAAACCTACCGCAGAAATTTTTGCGCTAGCTGGCGGATTCAATTCTTCTATTTGTGGTGTACTTGAGTTAGTTGAAATATTGTTATCAGAGCAAGAAGATACAATTTTTAAACCATTGTTTGCAAAATTGCTAAACCCTGAAGCATGAATAATCGTGCCTGTCAGTAATTTTTGCGGTAATTTATGACTATCTGGAAAATTATAACCTTTTGATACACTCTTAATAGGTAATGTTTTACCGCTAAGTGATTGAGTTGTAAATTTTTCTCTTGCTTCTGCAAACATGAAGCCTCGCATTAGCCATGGAAAAATATTTTTAGTCATATCAAGGCTAAAACCTGCTGAAGCATCAATATCAACAATTTTACCCTTTTGATTTTGTCGTGAAGGATTGATCGTTTCTCGCTGTAGTAAGGTTGTAGAACCGCCGAAATCACTATAGCTATTTACTTCGATACCATGCCAAACAGGATTGCTAGGAAGTATTTTTAAATCATCTTCTTCTGCGATGTATAAACTTGTAACATTACTGTCAATTGTTTTTGTTGTATTCATATTATTTCCTAATTAATTAAATGTTTTAGTTGTATTTGCAAAATAACAATTGAAAATATTGCTATTTTGCGGTGATTGATTATCAGAATTTCTAAATAAATCGTTAGAATTGAGGCTATCAATTCATCTAATATACTGATGAGATTTCTGATTTAATTTTTTGAGATTGTATTATTAGAAAGTTGTTGAGAGTTTGAATAAACTCACGATGGAGATGATGTTTAAGGTTTAAATCTAAAAATTGAAAACGTTACTTATGTTAATTTAAAAAGTTGTAAGAAAAGATATAACATCTTTTTTATACTGATGACACTGTTAGTAAGATAAAATTAATTATTTGTTTACGTTTTTTGAAAACCTCCTTTTTAAATAATTTGGCATTGATCATATAAAAAATAAATCTGAAATATTTTATAAACTATCAATTTCATTTCTATCAACTAAAAAACGGGAAATTATTATTTTAGTAACCCATTAATGTTTTCGAGAAATAAAAAAGCCCCACTATTTATAGCGGGGCTTTAAATAAAATTATCTTAGTTTAGGTTAATTATACACCAAAAATGTACGGTGTCAATTAATCAAGACAAATTATCGGTTTTGCTTAATAAAAACTGTGTCTTAATAAAAAAATAAGGAGGTACCGAAATGATCATGTTCATTTTTTCTGATTTAACATAAGTATAAAGTAAAAAATTTTATAATTTAATAGTCAACTTAACTAAACATGAACCAGTAACTAATTGAACATACAAAATTAAAATTTGAAAACTGATAATTTACATTTAAACTATATTGTCACATTTCATTATCTAAAAAATATTCTTAATGTCATAAAAATTAGTCAAAACTAATTGAAATGTTGATATCCCTTTGCTCTAATTGCTCTTTTATGTAATTTTTAAGCTTATATTTATCAATTAAAGTTAGAGCAATTTGGTTTTGATTTAATCGTAATAAGCTAATTATAATCTCTGGTAATAATATGGTTTTATTCAAAATATGTCTTATAGCCTGTTTTATATCTTGTTTGCAATCTCTTTCATAATAAGGATAAGTTAAGCTATATTCTTCAGAAAAAACACATTCTCGTGAAAAATAATAAAGCGTATTTATATTTATTACTGTTTTTGCTTCAATGTAGTTTATTAACTCATCTGTTGTTTTAGCTATTTCATAAGATTTATTTGTTCCTCTAATTACTCTCTTTTTAAAGCTTCTTTTATTATTTTCATCTATACTGGAATCAATATTATTTGAATCGATAATTAGATCATCTGATTTGTTATAAATATAGGATAAATCATGTAATTGGTACCATTTATCCATAAAAAAGTAAAATTCTTCTTCATTAAAATCAGATAGTAATGGAACTTTTCCAATGAAATATCCAAATTCATAATGATTTTTTATAATATTGATTGCATTAGTAAGTTCATTTGAGCTTATGTTAAATATAGCTATTATTTCATTTTTTAGCTTTTTAAAACTATTATTTTTCCATTCATTAATATGGGGTAACATTTTAGCAATGGCTAACAAATCATCTCTAGATAAATTTCTTGTAAAACTTCCCATTTCATACTCAAAAATAATTGAATGATGATAATTATAAAATGATTCTAATAACCGCTCTAATTCATTAAAATGTCTACCTAAATGCATTATATTTATAACTGACTGAGATATAAGGTGTTTTTTATTTTCAATATCATAAGGGTATCGAAATGTTTGACCTGTAGCATCAATATTTCCAAAACACTCAATATAAGGAGCTATAACGTTAGCCTTATTAATTAACCTTTTATCTAAAATTTTATAATTATTAGTCAAGTAATCCCATAAATTATTAATATCATGAGCTTTCATCATTGCTGCTGAATGATTTATTTTTATTTTTTTTAATTCAGCCAAATGAATTGTAAATTTAATATAACTTTTTAAAAATAATTCAATAGAATGTCTCATATTAAAACAAATAGGATAAACTGCATAATCAGGATGAAACAAGTTTCCAAAGCTACTATCCTGAGTAGTGGAAATTTTTATCAAAATATTAGCTGCAGATGCAAATCCTTTAGCATATTCAAATATATCCGAATTACCATTGTTACCAACACATGCATTAGTATGTATTGGATAACTATCAAATTTTTCAGGAGTAAAAATAAAATTACTTTTCATTATTCATAATTTCTCTAAATGTATTCAACTTAACTGCTTCAATATTACAAAGTATATATAATAAGCATATAGCATGATGATTTTGTTATAGATGTGGTCGAGTATTTTTATAAATGCAACAATGTTACTTGAATTCATCATAAAATAGCTAACGAAAGTATGACGTAAAACTTTCGTTGGTTGACAATAAGATATTTCTATACCAGCCTGACAAATGAATGAATACCATACCCAATAAATGGTGTTTATCAATCTTTCCACCATAGCCTATTTTTTCTCAAATTAATTCTAATAAACCAAGGTTAAAACTTTGATTGCGAAGGTATTACAAATCTTACGATTTTCTTAAAGACATTTTTTGAATAGCGACTTGTCGTTTTTCTTATGTAATGTCATTTTTCAACTCTTAATTGTTTACAATTACCCTCAACATTTATAGTTGTAAAAATTATCCCTTTCTCAAGAATATTGACAGGTAAAAATAAAATTTCACTGTCAAAACAGTTTTCCTTTTGACCATTTGACTCTTTTGAAATAATCTTTTTTGCGACTATATTATCATCATACTTTCTCAATAAAATATAATTTTGTTTATAATATTCAAAAGATTGATGAGATTTATTTTCTTTTAAATTAAAAGTAAAAAATATAAATCCAACTAAAAAAAAATATAAAAGAAATAATATAGAAAGATAACAAAATAATTGCATAAACGCCTTTGAATTACTTGCTTTAAATAAAACTAAAATAAAAAGAAGTATAAAAATAGCAATAATTATAGTAGTAAAAATCCCCCCCCAAGATTCAATCCCTTTAATTTTGTAGAGAAAGAAACATGTGACTCCAACAATTTGTACAGCAAAAGCTGTAACTAAACAATTATATTTAAAATTGATTAGTTTACTGGGCTTTTTTTTACTACATAAATAATCAAATATAATTGGCAATAATGATGAAATTATTATAAATAAAGATATTATGTTATTTTTTATAATAGTAGATATAGGTAATGATATTAAATCAATATCAAATCCAAAATAAATTGCCGTTATTGCCTCACATACATATGCACTCATATATAGTAAAGCAGTTAAAATAACAGCAAAAAAACCTATTTCCTTAAATAAAACACCATCTTTTTGAACATCATTATTTTCTGGTAATATAGAACTTGATACACTATCACAAGTTGTTTTCTTAGATTTATTTTTTTTATCCACAATCACTCCCCCAACAATATGTTACCAGTTTCTATAAAAGTTTAAGTTGTAGCTTTGTACGAAATCCATAGGCCTTAATTATTCGAGCTATTACGACGGCTCCG
>CALYQY010000055.1 GCA_945291235.1 uncultured Gilliamella sp. | reverse complement strand
TATCAATTTTTAACTCTTTCGCTGCTGTTTGTATCATACCGGGATTTGGTTTTCGACATTCACAATGATCAACTAAAGGATCGTGCGGGCAATAATAGATACCGTCTAAGTCGACACCTCGGTCTTGTAATGACCAATCCATCCACTCTGTTAAGGTATGAAATTGCTCTTCAGTAAATTTATTTCTTGCAATACCTGATTGGTTAGTGGTGATAACTAACAAAAAGCCCATTTTTTTGAGTTCTTGCATTGCTTCAATTACGCCATCGATAAAATGAAATTTATCAATAGTATGTACATAATTGTAATCGATATTAATCGTACCATCTCGATCTAAAAAAATAGCTGGTTTCATATTTATTTGTATTCCTTTGCTTACATATCGCTCAAATTTGCATAGCATATTATCGATTGACTTAGATGTCTAGACGTCTTAATATTCAATTATCCAAACTTTATCTTTATATATTATGATAAAACTACAAAATATTTCGAAAGTATTTGAACAGAATAAAACGGTAATTCATGCCTTAAAAAATATAACAATCCATGTTCCGCAAGGCAAGATTTATGGTGTTATTGGTAAATCCGGCGCCGGAAAGAGTACACTTATTCGCTGCGTTAATCTATTAGAAAAACCAACAAGTGGTAGAATTTTCTTTGATAATCAAGATATCACCGATTTATCTAACCGACAGCTAATTGAAGTACGTCGCAAAATCAGTATGATTTTTCAACATTTTAACCTTTTATCTTCTCGGACGGTATTTGATAATATCGCTTTTCCGCTTGAGTTAAATAAGACACCGAAAGCGAAGATTAAACAAAAAGTCAATGAACTAATAGCGTTAGTTGGTTTGACCGAAAAAGCAAATGTCTACCCGGCAAATTTATCCGGCGGACAAAAACAACGCGTAGCTATTGCAAGAGCATTGGCTAGTGACCCTAAAGTATTATTGTGTGATGAAGCCACCAGTGCGCTCGATCCTGAAACTACTCGTTCGATTTTGGCATTACTCAAAGACATTAATCAAAAATTGGGATTAACCATTTTATTAATTACCCATGAAATGGACGTGGTAAAACAGATTTGCGATCAAGTTGCTGTGATCAGTAATGGTGAATTAGTCGAGCAATCTTCAGTCGGTGAAATGTTTTCGCATGCTAAAACCGAAATTGCCCGACAATTTATTCAATCGACGTTACATTTGACCATACCAGATGATTACTTAATTCGCCTTACGCCAGAACATAAAGAAGGACTCAATCCGTTAGTACGTTTAGAATTTAGTGGCGTATCGGTTGATTTACCTTTACTTTCGCAAATTGCCAAAGAATTTGATATTGATAGTAACATTATCAGTGCGCAAATGGATTATGCCGGTGGTGTCAAATTCGGGTTGATGCTAGCTGAAATGAAAGGCAAACCTAATAGTACGTTATCAGCAATACAATTTTTAGAAAAAAATAACACCAAAGTAGAGGTGCTGGGCTATGTTTAATTTTATTCCATCATTTAAACCATTTGAATCATTATTTCGATTTTTAGCCGGCTCCGACTTTTGGGCAAATTTTGTCGCATTTTGCTCATCATTTAATGGCTTTAATGAAGCGATGCTATTTAAAATGGCACAAGCCACTGATGAGACACTTTATATGGTCATTTTATCAGGCTTTTGGGGTACAGTGATTGGCTTACCAATAGGAATATTGCTTTACACCACTCGTAAAGGGCAAATTTTAGATTGTTATGCCGCCAATAGTGTTATTTCATTTATCACCAATATTTTTCGCTCTATTCCTTTTATTATATTAATTGTTTGGATAATACCTTTTACAACCTTTTTAATGGGAACATTTATTGGGAAACAAGCAGCAGTAGTGCCATTAAGTATTGGCGTATCACCATTAATTGCTCGTATGATTGAAAATGCCTTGCTAGACGTACCCAAAGGACTTATTGAAGCCGCTCGTTCAATGGGCGCCACACCATTACAAATAATTTATAAGGTGCTATTACCCGAATCACTGCCGGTTATTGTTAATAGTATGACCATTACACTCATTACCTTGACTGGCTATATTGCGATGGCTGGTGCGGTCGGTGCTGGCGGTCTTGGACAACTGGCAATTCAATATGGTTACAACGGTTATAAGCCTGCTATAATGAATACGGTTTTGGTTATCTTAATCATTATTGTCTTTATTATTCAGTTTATTGGCAATAGTATTGTTAAACGTGTTACTCATCATTAATTTTGGAGAAAATTATGTCAATTAAACAGCTAGCACTAGTCACCACCTTGGTGAGTGCATTTTTTTTAACAGGTTGTGATAACAAACAATCAACAACCGAAAACAAACCAGCTGAACCAACCAAAGTAAGCTCACTTAAAGTTGGGGTGATTTCAGGGCCAGAACAGGAGGTGGCAGAAGTAGTTAAGAAGCAGGCTAAAGATCTTTATAATATTGATGTTGAGTTAGTTATTTTTAATGACTACGTTACACCAAATCAAGCTTTAAATGACGGTTTAATTGATGTTAATGCTTTCCAACATAAACCATATCTAGATGAGCAAATTAAAGAACGTGGATATAAACTTGCTGTTGTTGGTAACTCTTTTGTATATCCAATTGCAAGTTATACTCATAAACTTAAACCAATTGACGCTTCTGCCGAAACTGGCGAAGGGGTAAAAGTTAAATCACCTCGTGATGAAACCTTTTTTATTCCAGCTAAGTCAACCATTGCTATTCCAAATGACCCAACAAACTTAGGTCGTGCATTACTATTATTGCAACACGAAGGGTTAATAACAGTTGATAAAGCAAAAGGGTTATTACCAACAGTACTTGATATTACCAGCAATCCTTATGACTATAAGATTGTTGAACTTGAAGCACCAATGCTACCTCGCTCTTTAGACGATGCTCAGGTAGATTTGGCAATCATTAATAATGCTTTTGCCGGACAAGCAAATTTAACGCCAAGCAAAGATGGTGTTTTTGTAGAAGATAAAGAGTCTCCATATGTGAACATTATCGTATCGCGTGAAGCTGATAAAGATAATGAAAACGTAAAAAACTTTGTTAAAGCTTATCAAACTGATGCCGTTGCTAAAAAAGCTGATGAAATCTTTAATGGTGGGGCAATTCGTGGTTGGTAATAATCCACTCACAAACAGCTATTGATCACTATTCCGCCGACTTTATGTCGGCGGTAAACATCTGAATTAAATTTATCTATCGAGTGATATAATAATTACCTACAAATGGCTCAATACATCATAAAAGATAATGAATCGGCAAATTAATCCTATTGGCATAATACGTTCACCTTACAGCGAAAAATTTGCTGTACCAAGGCAACCTAATCTCGTTTCAGCAGGTCAAGGGGAGCTGCATTTATTAGCACCTTATAACGATCCTAATAGTGTGAAAGGTTTAGAGCAGTTTTCACATTTGTGGCTGTTATTTCTGTTCCACCACATCGATCCTGAAAAATGGCGCTCAACGGTTCGCCCTCCACGCTTAGGCGGTAATAAAACTTTAGGCGTATTTGCCACTCGTTCGCCATTTAGACCTAATCATATTGGTCTTTCTGCGGTAGAATTAAAAGATATTACCGTTGTTCAAAAACAAGTCATTTTAAAACTGGGCAGCCTTGATTTAGTCGACGGCACACCAATTATCGATATCAAACCTTATATCCCTTATTGTGATAGTTATCCACAAGCCAAAGCTAGCTATGCCCAGACAGTGCCCGAAACCGTATTAACCGTCACATTTTCACCGTTTGTACAGCAATTTTTAGAGCGACAAAAACAAGATTATCCTCAGTTGGCAACGTTAATCTCTCAAGTAATATCACAAGACCCAAGACCTGCTTATAAGCGCAAAGATAAAACGGAACAAGAGTTTGGCTTGACTTTATATCATTTTAATATCAAAGGAAGAATTATTAATCAACACGCGATAGTTGACCAAATAACGATAATAGATTGAAGAGTTGTATAAAAAGCTAACTAATTAAATGGTTGACTTTTGTAAAGAGGATTTACAAAATTGTTATCGATTGTATATAAAATTAATTGAAAATTTAAGTCATTCTGGTAAATTACATATGGGTTTAATTCCCTATATTTCACTTTACCACTAAAATTCTTCACGATCTTAGTGGTATTTTTATATGTAGATTAGTGATAATTCAAATTCTGTTTTCTTCTCATCTCAGCAATATCAATTGCATCAATCAGATAATGTTTGCCACAATAATCACAATGAATATCGATTTTACCGCCCTCTTCTTTTAAAATTTCATCAACTTCATGAGCGGGTAGCGTCATTAAACTATCTTCACAACGCTCGCGCGAACAGCTACATTTGAAAATAATAGGATGTGCTTCAAACAGTCGAACTTCTTCTTGATTATAAAGGCGATATAAAATCTCGTCAGTTGAAAGTTGGAATAGTTCGTCACGTGTGATCGTTTCCGTTAACGCACAAAGGTGCTCGAAAGATTCGTCAGTACCTTCGTTTGCCGGAAGTACCTGTAATAAAATGCCGGCCGCCATTGGCTTATTATTACATACCCCAGTTTTGACAAACAATCGGGTAGGTAACTGTTCGGATTGCATAAAATAATTTTCAATACAACCAATTAAAGTATCTTTCTCAAGCCCAACAATACCTTGATAACGCTCGCCATTTTTAGGCGTAATAGTGATGACAATATAACCATTACCAACCATATCTTTAAGCGTTGCATTATCAGCAATATCACCGTTAACCCGTGCTACGCCACGTAATTGCTGTTGATGATTACCATTTACAACCGCTAGTGATAATGGACCATCACCTTGCAACTGCACAGCGATATCCCCTTCAAATTTTAAAGTCGCAGTTAATAAACTGGTTGCAACCAATAACTCACCCAGTAAATTTTGTACTGCTACAGGATAAGTATGATTTTCTAAAATAGTTTCATATGTCTGTTCAAGACGGGTAATTTCACCCCGAATTGGGTGATTATCAAATAAAAATCGATTTAGAGTATCCATATTAATAGTTGTCGCCTTGTTGTCTTTCATTTTTGAATCGAATCAAATTACGCCGCTCTTTTTTATCCGGTCTTCTATCCGGATGCGGCATTGTCAATGCATTAAGCTTACGTGCTTGCGCCACCATTTCACGTTTTGCGATACTTTCTTGCGTTTCTTGATAGAGTAATTGAGCCTCTGCCGCTGGTCTGCGCTGCTCACTAATAGCTAAGATTTGAATTGTTTTTTGGTCAGAACCTTGGCGAAGTGTCAACATTGCACCAATTTCGACTATTTTACTAGGCTTAGTCCGTTGACCATTATAATGGACTTTACCACCGTCGACCATTTCACGTGCAAGTGAACGTGTTTTATAAAATCTGGCAGCCCAAAGCCACTTATCTAATCTTACACTGTCCATGACTTCCTCATTTCACTTTTCTAATCAAGCTCATTTTATCGCAGTTAAAAAATAAAGCTTAGAACATCTTAGCGAATTATATAAGGTTGTTTTTAGAAATATCAATGCTGAGGCTCGATGTTATAACGATTGCCATTTGCGAAAAATGTACCGGATAGGCTATAAGGAGCAATCTCGCCATGTAAATCAAGAGTATAATGTGAAGCATTAGGAAGCTGTTTCACTAACTTCCACTTTTCAAGAAAGATACTACTTACCCCATAGGCTTTAAGATGTAATGATTCTAATTTATCTAGCGAAGGATTGACAATTGCATTCGATTCAAGCATGCCACCATTAACTAATGCAGTAAACGCCAATAAGGCTTGATGCTGATCATTAAATTTAACGGAAAAATCAGGATAAATCATTCCAATTTTATTAACTGTTCCATTATTGGCTTTAACAAATAATTGGCCATTAAAAAGCCCTAACTTTCTATTTTCAACCAAACGCAATTTGCTACCGGAGGCTTGAAAATCGACAAAATTAAACGGATAGTCAGGATTGGTATTAATTATTCCACCTTTCAAAATCGATAATCGATCAATATCAATCTGTTTTAACGATTCAGGCAGTACAATCTGTTCAATTTTCTTAGGTAGCTTAAAATCAATTTCGGTCACTAATAATTTATCTATATGCAAATTATTATCTTTCCAATCTCCATTTAAACTTAATCGCCCTTGATTCCAAATACCGATAGCTTTTTCAATGACTACATCATGCTCATTTTTAAGCATTAATTGCAGCAAAACAGAAGAAAACGGTTTCTCATTCCATACGATATTATCGGCATTAAAAACTAACGCACTTTGATTAAATTGCCACTGCTTGTCATAAATAATATTGGTTGTTTCAATATTGCCCTTTTCAATTGTATAGTCAGGCAATTGGATACTACTATTCAGCATGGAAAGTTGACGAAAAGTCGTTTTAGGTAATTTATCCAGATATTGTGCAAAATATTGATTATCTTTAGATTGAACGTGAATGTTATTAAGTTTCAATTGCTCAACATCCAAACTCTTATCCGCTAGTATTTTTAATTTACTGACAAAAAACCCGTCATTAATGTTACCACCTAAATTTGTTATATAAATGGTACCTTCACGTTGAAAACCTTGAAGCAACACTTTATCGACCAGAAAATGATTAAACGAAACTTGCTGTGATGATAATTCAAATTGATACGATTGTTGATCAGATACATTAAATGGTTTAATGCCACCATTTATTTGCCGAAAAGTTAACGAATCTTTCCCGTCATTAAGTGAAACGTTGACGGTCGAATCAACCAATTTAAGGACATTAGCTGAAATAGAAGCTTGTTCAATTTTGCTACCGTCTAACTCACCATTGACCACAACAATATAATTGAAATGCTTTAGCTGCCACAAATCGTTTTTATCAAATCCAATTATCAATTTAGCAATTTTAGTAACATGTTGATTTTCATCTTTGAACGTCAGATCTTCAACAGATATTTCATAAAAGTTAGCTAAAGAATGATTAACTTTACCGATTGAAATCGAATATGAGCTTAATTTTGATAATTGTTGGCTAATAAATTTAGCGCCGTAATTAGTCTGTACAGCAAAGTAAGCCAGCAAAATTAAAATCCAGACAATTGTTAAAAAAGTAATCAGTAATAATCGAATCGTTCGCATAACAAAAACTAAATAGTAACAATAAATAATTAGATATTACATTACGATAACCGATTTTAACTAAAATAGCACTCGATTTTGATATAAATGATCTGTTGTTAAACCGATTTTCCAGTTAATATATAACAAGCCAAAATTATGACGTTAGAATAACAAATTGAATTAATTACGCCCTCTCTTTTGATTAAGATGAAGGATTGTTATTCTTTTTTTATTTACGATAGATAAATAGGAAAAAACAGAGATGAAACAAATCCCAATGACGGTAAAGGGAGCCGAGTTGTTACGTGCCGAACTTGAAGAACTGAAGAATGTCAAAAGACCTCAAATTACAGCAGCTATAGCTGAAGCAAGAGCGCACGGAGATTTGAAAGAAAACGCCGAATACCATGCCGCAAGAGAACAACAAGGATTTTGTGAAGGTCGCATTCAGGAAATTGAAAGTAAATTATCGCAAGCACAAATCATTGATATTACCAAAGTAAAAAATACCGGAAGAATTATTTTTGGTGCCACTGTCACCGTTGTAAATGTAGATACTGACGAAGAAACAACCTACCGTATTGTTGGTGATGATGAAGCCGATTACAAACAAAATTTAATTTCAGTTAACTCACCAATTGCCCGTGGTTTAATTGGTAAAGAAGACGGTGATACTGTTCAAATTAAAACGCCTGGTGGTGATGTTGAGTTTGATATCATTAAAGTTGACTATATTTAATGTCAATTTGCACCAATCATCACTCTCGATAAAAAAACAGGGCAATATGCCCTGTTTTTCATTGATTATTTTGGTAAAGAGATTTTTTTCTCTTCACTCGGTCTAAACACCGTAAAAATAGAGCCAACCTGCTGAACAGGTATCGCTTTAGTTTCACGAATAATCGCATCACAAATAAGTTTTTTTGTTTCGCGATCTTCAGCAGACACTTTAATTTTAATTAGCTCATGAAAGTTCAAGGCATTTTCAATTTCAGCTAAAACGCCTTCAGTAAACCCATTAGCACCAATCATCACGATTGGTTTTAAGTGATGAGCTTCACCCTTTAGATACTGTTTTTGTTTATTCGATAAATTCATTAATTTTTTATCACATTAAGTTGTAATTTTGCTATTCTACCCTTATATATATGACTAATCAATGAAGTGAACTCTTTACGTTAAGGATTTATTCGCTGTGAGTAACAAAAAACGCTCAGCTAGCTCGACGCGTTGGCTTAATGAACATTTTAAAGATCGCTTTGTGCAACAAGCACAAAAAAAAGGTCTACGATCGCGAGCTTGGTTCAAATTAGAAGAAATTCAAAAAAGTGACAAACTATTTAAACCCGGTATTACCGTTGTCGATTTAGGCGCGGCGCCTGGTGGTTGGTCACAATATGTCGCATCACTTATCGGCAATAAAGGTCGGATCATCGCTTGTGATTTGCTCCCAATGGATCCTATTGTTGGGGTAGATTTCCTGCAAGGTGACTTTCGAGATGAAGCTGTGCTCAATGCGCTCCTCGAGCGTGTTGGAGAAGACAAAGTGCAAGTGGTTATGTCCGACATGGCGCCTAATATGAGTGGGCAACCGGCGGTTGATATTCCTAGAGCCATGTACTTAGTTGAACTGGCATTAGATATGTGCCGAGATGTTCTGGCACCGAATGGCAATTTTATTGTGAAAGTCTTTCAAGGCGAAGGATTTGAAGAGTATCTTAAAGCAGTAAGATCACTTTTTAAAACGGTCAAAATACGCAAACCGGAAGCTTCACGCGCAAGGTCAAGAGAAGTTTATATTGTTGCTATGGGTATGAAGTAGCCAGTTGTATAATTTTGTAGTACCATACTTGGTTAATTTTAGTCGTAACTGTTAATTTTTATGAGGGGTTTTTCTTTTGAACGACATGGTAAAGAATCTACTGATATGGGGAATAATTGCGGTAGTATTGATTGCGGTATTTAATCAATTCAGCTCAGTATCTAGCGGCCCTCAAATCGATTATTATAAATTTAACTCAGATATCGCCGATGGCAAGCTCAAAGAAGTGCATATTAACGGACGAGAAATAGTTGCTACCAGAAACGATAATAGCAATTACGTAACTTATATCCCTTATTTTGATGAAAAACTCATTGATGATTTATTAAGTCATAAAGTACCTGTCTATGGTACTGCTGATGAAAAACCGAGCTTATTAGGTGCGATTTTAGTTTCTTGGTTCCCTATCATTTTACTCATTGGCTTTTGGATCTTTATTATGCGTCAAATGCAAGGTGGTGGTAAAGGCGGACCAATGTCGGTCGGTAAAAGTAAAGCTCGAATGCTAACCCCTGATCAAGTCAAAACAAAATTTACCGATGTCGCCGGTAGCGAAGAGGCGAAACAAGAAGTTACCGAGGTGGTTGATTTCTTACGCGATCCGGGTAAATACCAAAAATTGGGTGGACGTATTCCAAAAGGGATTTTAATGGTTGGACCACCGGGTACAGGTAAAACCCTACTGGCAAAAGCGATTGCTGGTGAAGCTAACGTTCCATTTTTCAGTATTTCCGGCTCTGACTTTGTTGAAATGTTTGTCGGTGTGGGTGCCTCACGTGTACGTGATCTATTTGAACAAGCTCGAAAACATTCACCGTGTATCATCTTTATTGACGAAATTGATGCCGTTGGTCGTAAACGAGGCGCTGGTTCAATGGGCGGGCATGACGAACGTGAACAAACCTTGAACCAAATGCTAGTTGAAATGGATGGTTTTGAAGCGAATAGCGGAATAATCATTATTGCAGCCACTAACCGGGTTGATATTTTAGATCCGGCATTACTGCGCCCCGGTCGTTTTGACCGCCAAGTACAAATTGGCCTACCAGATATGAAAGGTCGTGAGCAGATTCTTGCCGTTCATGTCCGTAAAGTACCTTTGGGCTCTGATGTTAATTTGTCAGTCTTAGCACGTGGCACACCGGGTTACTCTGGTGCTGAATTAGCAAACTTAGTCAATGAAGCGGCGTTATTTGCGGCTCGTCGTAACAAACGATTAGTGACAATGGACGAGTTTGAAGAAGCCAAAGATAAAATCAATATGGGCACTGAACGACGCTCATTGACGATGACCCAAGAACAATTGATATCAACCGCTTATCATGAAGCCGGTCATGCTATTGTTGGTTATTTAATGCCTGATCATGATCCAATTCATAAAGTCACAATCATTCCTCGCGGACGTGCTTTAGGCGTCACCTTCTTCTTACCTGAAGGCGACAGAGTGAGTGAAAGCCGTGAAAAACTAGAAGGCGATATTGCGACCCTTTATGGTGGAAGACTGGCGGAAGAACTGATCTATGGTGCTGAAAAAGTATCAACCGGCGCCTCGAATGATATTAAGGTTGCCACGCAATACGCCAGAGCTATGGTTACCCAATGGGGCTTTTCTGAACGTCTAGGACCACTATTTTATGAAATGGATGATAATTCAGCTTATGGACGTCCTAAAGATATCTCAGATGAAACTGCTCGCATTATCGATGAAGAAGTTAAAGCGATTATTGACCGCAATTTTGAACGAGCACGAAAAATTTTGACGGAAAATATGGATGTGCTTCATGCAATGAAAGATGCGCTAATGAAATATGAAACCATTGGTGCAAATCAAGTGGCGGACTTAATTGCACGTCGACCTATCAATGCACCGTACGACTGGACAGAGAGCGACGAAAAAGCAGCACAAGAGATTCCAAATGAGGGAACGGATATTCCGCCTCAATCAGACGATTAAAATGATATAAATAAATAACGCGCTTCGGCGCGTTTTTTATCGACAAAATGAAGATATAATCTCATCATAATTAGACTCAGTGGTAAATATAACCTTTACGGCTAAGCTAAACATTTAACCGTAACTAAATAGCTAATGCATTTATTTAAAAACTGTTTATCAAATAGGACTACCCTTATGGAAATTCATTTTCAAAATCAAGTTATGGATCTCTCTTTTCCACAAGTTATGGGCATTGTGAACATGACGCCAGATTCATTTTCCGACGGCGGTAAATACAACAACCTCGATGATGCAATGCGTCGAGTTGATAGTATGATTCAAGCCGGTGCCACATTTATTGATGTCGGAGGAGAATCAACCCGACCTGGCGCAGCTGAAGTATCGGTTGAAGAGGAGTTAGAACGGGTAATACCTTTAGTTGAAAAAATTGCCCGTTATTTTGATATATGGATTTCGGTAGATACCTCTAAACCTGAGGTAATGACTGAATCGGCGAAAGCCGGCGCCCACTTAATTAACGATATTCGAGCACTAACTGAGCCCGGCGCAATGACCGCTGCGGCAAAAACCGGACTGCCTGTTTGTATTATGCATATGCAAGGCGATCCTCAAACCATGCAAAATGCGCCACACTACAATCAAGATATCTATCAAGAAGTAGACACTTTTTTTGACCAACATATTAATCGCTGCATTAAAGCCGGTATAAATCGTGAAAAAATCATACTCGATCCAGGTTTTGGCTTTGGTAAAACACTATCACACAACTACCGATTACTGGCAACTTTGGAAAAATTTCATCATTTCAATTTACCGCTATTAGTTGGTATGTCCCGTAAATCCATGATTGGACAAGTATTAAATGTTCCGCCGCAAGAACGAATGCTTGGTAGTGTATCTTGCGCTGTCATTGCGGCGATGAAAGGGGCACACATTATACGGGTACATGATGTTAAACAGACATTTGATGCTCTACGGATTGTGCAAGCAACATTAGCTGAACAAGGTTGAAATTAATATCTGAAAAAGGCTGCTCATCTAACCATTGCATATCAACCAACTCTGGATAATTGTAGAAAAAGCTTTTTAAAGCAGGCTAAAGAAGAATATTAGATTAATAATTATATAATTAAGGGCTCAATATTGAGCCCAAATTATAGTTTCGTTTTTACCTCAATCACACTTTAATGCGATTATATTTAATGACGATTAAGGTGATACACAAACGGTTTGAGTAAGTTGATTTCTAAATGGATGGATTATACCAGACTCTAAAGACACAGTATAAAATTGTCCCGGCGTAACGCTAGGTGTAGCAGTCCAAGCTGCAAATATAGACCATTGCTTATCTTGAGAATAGCTACCCGAAATCCCACCCCACTCTGAAAACAATCCTCCATTTATTTGCCTTATCGGGTACATAGCGTTGGCATTTGGATTACCAACTATTCCATTAGCATTAGCATTACTCAGCTCAGATACATTTGCCAATCGATAACCCGATAAAGTGGAACAATAATTTACTGCATTATTATGATTATTTTCTAAGTATGAATAGCCATGTATATCCGTATGAGGAATAAACCAGTGTTGTAATTTAAAGCTATATATAGGCCTGGTTTTTGCTGTGTCAGCATAAATAGTAAATGTTGTTGGAACAAAAGGAATTTTCCATGAGGTAGAATTGGAGGTTGGGCCTTTTAATCTTACTATCGGAGTCTTGTTCAACTCTCCAAACTCTAAATCAATATTTGAATTGCTTGGCTCTTTGGTATAACTGAGTTGATTAATGTTTTTCAGCCCAGCAATAATTAACTTAAAATATAGATTATGAGCACCCGTTGCTGGAAAGTTTAATTCAGGTTGATTGAGATTTTGCATGAAATATATTTGTTTATTATTATCCCACTGACCAGATTCACCATTCTCATTACCCCTAATAACCGTTTTTGCTGGTTGTACAAAGCAAGTATAAAGAGTAGCAGAATTCATAGCTAAGTAATAGTTGTCTTCAAGACTACTATAGGATGTCGAATCAGGTATACCATATTGTGTTTTAATTTCACTGTCATCTATCTTCAGATTGATAATATAAGGAGCCGAACAGGTATCAATAGCATCTGTCCGTCTAACCTTCTGCTCTGTCGAGTCTAAAATAGTCATCGCTATTTTACCCGTTGCTGAAACTACCACATCACCGTCATCATCTCTGGCATAATTATTCGGATCTTGTAGTATTGTGCTAAAATCAATTGATTGGACACCATCAATAATAGGGGTATTAGCTGACACGACTGTTTGGATATCTTCAAAGGTGTTCACTGTCGCTGGAATATCTATAATCACGGGATTATCATCATTATCCTTAGGAGGAGCATCATATTTGACTTCTTGGTTACCATCATTAAAACGCAACCATAATAACGCTCGGGTGTTATCACTTTTAGTTTGACCATTATCAAATGTTAAATAAGGTGCTGAACCATTGATTGCTTGAGCTGTAGTGTTTGATGTTAATGCCTGTGCATTAAATACATACATTAAAGGTAACATTAATAGGCATGTTAATGTTTTTTTGAAAAAATGCGGCTTATTAGCGTTATTTGAGTTAAAATTTGTCGGTGAATTTAAGCTTAAGTTATTGTTCTGATTAAGGCGACGATTAAGAGAACTTAAGAAAGGCGTCTTCGAGTTTTCATTATGATATTGCATAGCAATCCCTATATTCGTGTAATTTATTGTTTTTATTCCTTTTTATATAACTGCCTGCTTTTTTTACAGCTAAACCGTTACAACTTTAATGATATAATGTTTTAAAAAAATTACCGAACTTTTTAGCTGAAAAATTTGTTAAGAAAGGTAAACAAGAAAAGCAAAATCATTGAATATTTCCATATAGTTACTGATTTTTTTGGCCTTTTTAAGCGCTGTTTTTCTGGCTTATTTACATCAGTTTCATGGCTTAGCTTATTACTCATTCTGGAGTTGTTACAGTAGGCAAACCGGATGGGATGTGGAGAAGTTTTGATGCTTTCCCTGTTGTTGTCATATATACCAATGCGGACTTCTTCGCCGCACACCGGTGACTTATCGCTAATAGTGAATCTCTGTGACATATCACTTAAGGCCATTGCCTTAGGCAAACTGCCTCAGCCATGACGGGCGATTAGCGTACAGTCATCACTTAAGCAAATAGGAGAATAAGAAATTGGGTAAGCGCCACAGCTTTGTCAAAAAGTTTCAGAAAATGTATACGTTTGAGTATAAAAACGATGATTTTTCAGCAAAGCACCATTTTATATCAATCGGTTAAAGCAAATTAGGCTAGAAAATTAACAATTAGATTTGTTTATCATTAAACTAACAAGATTTTTAAAATTAGCTGGCTTTTGATGACTAGGCATATTCCAAATTTACTTTATCAATATTGCCAAATACACAAAAAATCCAACATAATTATTATTCATAAAGGCTTTAAAGCATTTCGCTCTATCACGGTCTTTAATTAACCATTGTTGATAGATAAATAGCAATGAAGCAATCAATAAAATGGTAAAATAGACTGAATTAAAATCGTTTGTTAAACCAAGTATCACCATGCAAGAAACCGCAACTATCTGTAATAAACCAATGATTAAGGTATCATAATGACCAAATAAAATAGCGGTTGATTTAATGCCTATTTTCATATCATCGCTTCGATCGACCATGGCATACTGAGTATCATAAGCAATAGTCCAACAAATATTGGCTAAACATAGTAGCCAGCAAGTTAACGGAAACTCAGCAATAGTTGCCGCATAAACCATTGGAATACTCCAGCTAAATGCAATTGCCAGAATAATTTGCGGAAAGTGAGTATAACGTTTCATAAACGGATAGATCATGGCGGTTAACAAGGCAAAGCCGGCAATAAGCCATGACAGCCTATTTAATGTGATCAATAGACCGGCCGCAATTAACAACAATATCAAAAGAGTATATAAGGCGTTTTTGGCTGTCAGGGCACCACGTGCCAATGGGCGATCTTGCGTTCGCTCGACATGCGCATCAAAATGGCGATCCGCATAATCATTTATCACACAACCGGCTGATCGCATAACAATGACACCTAGCACAAAAATAACGACAAGCCCAACCGAAGGATGAGGATCAGCAAGCCATATTGCCGACAAAGTCGGCCAAAGTAGCAGTAAAATGCCGATAGGTTTATCTAATCGCATCAGTTGTATATAAGCTAACATAACGTATATCTGTCCTCAATTATTATGGGCGGATTATACCTGATCTTGTTAAAGCTGCAATGCGGATAAATACCGTTTCTATTTGGCGCTGCTGGATGTGTAAGCAATCAAATCAATTTGCCTAATATCGTGTCATATCCAAAGCGATTAATTATGGTAATAAAGCGTTACAACAAAAGTAAATACTGCTCTGCCACCACGGCTAACGCCCGATAAAATTGGCTAACTTGATTATGTTTTAATTGATCCAGATAAGCTGATGACCAAGGCGTTAAATGTTCATCTATCAGTTGATTCGCCGCTTGCGTTTTTTGCTTTTCCAGCAATATCGCATAAGCGATTAACATTAAACCAAACTGATCTTCCGGCTCATTCATACCGGTATTAAGCGTTA
>CALYQY010000054.1 GCA_945291235.1 uncultured Gilliamella sp. | reverse complement strand
CTGTTCTTCCTCCACTGTAATTATCTAAACCAATATGGATTTTTCCATTTAGAAAAGTGCCAGCCGTTAAGACGACGGCTTTAGCTTTAAAAGAGACGCCCATTTGCGTTTTAACTCCGGTGATCTGATCGTTTTCAATGATCACATCTTCTACGGATTGTTGAAAGAGCATTAAGTTTTCTTGGTTTTCAAGTGTTGTTCTGATCACTTTTCGATAAAGCGATCGATCCGCTTGTGCACGTGTTGCTCTGACCGCTGGACCTTTACTGCTATTAAGGATCCTAAATTGGATCCCTGCAAGATCAATCGCATGAGCCATTAATCCGCCCATGGCATCGATTTCTTTTACCAAGTGACCTTTACCAATACCACCTATAGCAGGATTACAGGACATTTGTCCTAATGTATTGATATTATGGGTTAAAAGTAGTGTTTTGCGGCCCATTCTTGCTGATGCCATGGCAGCTTCTGTGCCAGCATGACCGCCGCCGACAATAATGACATCAAAAAGATCTGGATAAAACATATAAAGCCTCGTTGTTATTTTCTATGAAGATGATTGTTAGTTCAGACATGTTGTTTTGATCTAAATTAGCGTTAGCGATTTTACTCATCTTTTTGAATACGTCAAATGATCTAATTTGATCGCCATTTAAATTAAATAAGATCTTTTATGTGATCTTTTTATTTTTATTACTACTAGAGTGGATCCTTTCTGTTGATAACTGGATATAGTAATTATTTTATAGGATCTTATTGATCCTGTAACACTGTTAATTGATCGGATCTTTGTTGATCTAAACTTGTTGATAATTAGCTTAGTTATCCACAATTGGTTTTGTCGTTTAGGTTATTAATAGCCTTATCACAGCTTATTACTTTCTTTTAGCACAGAGTTATCCACAAAAATATATTTTGATTGCTTATTTTTTGGTCTTTTTGTTGGCTGTTTTTTAATAGTTTACTGATAAAATATATCGAGGGTTTTTTGAATAACGATTTTTTATTTTTTTAAATTGTTCCTTTTTTATAAAATTCTTTTATTTTTACAAAAGCAAATTTATACTTAACTAGATTAATTTTTTAGTGTGAGGTTACTTTATTACTCTTTCACAATTACCGTTGCCTTTTTCATTACCAAATAGTGAAACTTTCGACAGTTTTTATATAGGTGATAATCAATTATTACTTGATTCATTGCAAACTTTATTGGTTAAGCAAGGTTTCAATGTATTTTATATGTGGTCGGCAAGTGCTGCTGGTCGTACTCATCTATTGCATGCCTCAAGTCAAAATAAACTGGCTAGTTATATTCCTTTAAAACAGTATTTCCACCTTGTTCCCGAAATTTTACAAGGGTTGGATAATTATGATTTAGTTTGTTTAGATGATATTGATGCTATTGCAGGCAATCGGGATTGGGAAGAAGCTATTTTTGATTTATTTAACCGTCTGACTGAAAAAAATATTAGTAAATTATTGATTACTGCCAGTGCACCCCCTAAACAGGTTTCTTTTATATTGCCTGATTTGGTATCACGACTTAGTTGGGGGCAAGTTTATCAATTAAAAGAATTAAGTGATGATGATAAGCTTAAGGCGTTACAACTACGAGCCCAATTAAGCGGTTTTGAATTATCGACTGAAGTTGGATTATTTTTATTAAAGCGTGTCCATCGTGATATGCGTACCCTGTTTTCTTTGTTAGAAAAGTTTGAAGTAGCAACATTAGCGGAACAACGTAAGTTAACGATTCCTTTTATTAAAAATATTTTGGATTTGTAATATGAGTAATAAGCCTGAAGCTATCGTTTTTTTTGATTTAGATGGGACTTTATTTAATAGTCAAATAGAGGTTTTAGCAAGTTCAGTTGAGGCAATAAGAAAGCTAAAGCAAAATAATATTATTCCAATGCTTGCAACAGGTCGTACACCTTGTGAAGTGACCGATTTAATGAAAAAATTGTCGATTGATTCTATTATCGGTATGAATGGGCAAATTGTTCTATATAAAGGCGAGAAAGTTTTTACGAATAATATCGATAAAGATTTAATCGCCAGAATGTATCAGTTTTCAAAACAGCAAATGAATATTCCTTTAGCTTTTTATAATGATGAAATAATGCGTATTTCTGAGTGTACTCAAGCCGCAAAAACGTTTTATCACTATCTTAAACAACCTATTCCCCCTGTTGATGATCTGCTTTATCTAAACGAACCGATTCAAATGATGTTATTGTTGTGCGAAGAAGGTGAATCTGTTTATCGTGATGCTTTTCCGGAATTAACGTTTATACGTAACACGCCATATTGCGTTGATGTTTTTAATCATGGTGGATCTAAAGGTAACGGTATTAATCAGTTATTGCAAAAAAAAGGATTCACTGATGTGCCAACTTACGCATTTGGTGATGGGATGAATGATTTTGAGATGTTTACAACCGTTAATCACCCGATAGCAATGGCTAATGCTGTGGACAAATTAAAAGAGCAAGCTGAATTTGTCACTGATTCCAATGATAATGATGGGATTGCAAAAGCCCTAAAAAAATTTGGTTTGATTTAAATATTGTTACTGATAAATCACCCCTAAAGATACCGCTTGGTTTGCACCAGTCACTTCTGGAATATTCGACGGAATATTATTAAGTCGACAATAGGCAAGCCAAGCGAATGCTATTGCTTCCATATCATCACTGTTTATTCCTTTTTCACTAGTAGTTAACACGTTCCAATTAGGCAATAACGCAGATAGTCTTTGCATGATAAGTGGATTTTTTGCGCCTCCACCACACACTAAAAGTTCACATGGCAATTCTGTATTAATGGATAATTTTATTATTTCTTGCACGATAGATAATGCAGTTAATTCAACCAGTGTTGCTTGAATATCTTCAGATTTTAATGTGATACCTGTCAATTTTTGACGTAACCAAGATAGGTTAAACAGTTCTCGTCCTGTGCTTTTAGGGGCGGGTAATTGAAAATAATCTTCATTTAATAATTTAGTGAGAAGTTTGGTATCCATTTTTCCTGTTTTTGCCCATTTAGCATCGTTATCATAATTTTTACCAAGACAAGCCTTTATCCAACCGTCAAGCAATACATTACCCGGTCCGGTATCGTAACCGATGACGGGCTGATGTGGAATAAGTACCGTGATATTGCTTATTCCACCAATATTTAATATCACACGATTA
Source organism: uncultured Gilliamella sp. (assembly GCA_945291235.1). The sequence goes on along the minus strand of CALYQY010000054.1, from coordinate 12,438 downwards.
ATTGATGGATTTTCAAGTTGTGATTTATGAAAAGCAGGCACTAAAGGTGCGCCTTGTCCACCATAAGCAATATCTTTTCGTCTAAAATCAGCGATGGTAGTAATGCCTGTTAGGGCGGCAATGATATTGGCATCGCCAATTTGCATCGTAAAAGGGTTTGCACCTAATGGTGAATGGTAAATAGTTTGTCCATGACATCCAATTGCTTTAATTTTATTACGTTCTATTTTATGGTGTGTTAAAAATTGATTCACATGATGGGCATAAAGTAAGCCTAACTGGTGATCCAGTTCACCTAAATCTTGTAATGAAGTCTGTTTGGTTTCACAAAGGGTCAGTAATTGTTGTTTAATATCATCTGGCAGCGAATAACATTTGCTGGCTATTGATTTAACTTTTCCTGCGGTAATATCAACTAAAGCAATATCTACCCCATCCATGCTGGTACCTGACATAATACCAATATATAAATTGTGCATAATACTAACCTTGTCGTATGATTTGGCCGGTTTTTATATCCCTAATTTCAGAAGGTGAAGCCCTGTGTCCGGTTTCACCTTGTAAAATAGGAAACTGTTCACCAAATTGTAATGCAACTTCGTTTGCGGTAAAACAAGGCGGATAATTTGAAAGATTCGCACTTGTTGAAACTAAAGGTTTACCAAATAGGTTGCATAATGTACATACCAATGGATGATCAGTAACACGTACTGCAATCGAATCAAATTGTCCTGTTAAAAATTGTGGGGTATTTTTATTCTTAGGAAAAATCCAAGTAACCGCACCTGGCCAACTGGTAAGAGCTAACTGTTTTTGTTGATAGGTCAAGGCTGACTCATCGATGTAAGGAATAAGTTGATCATAATGGCTGGCAATGAGAATTAAACCTTTTTCAATGGGACGGCGTTTTAAATCAAGCAGTTTCATTACTGCGGTTTGACAATCAGGATCACATCCTAATCCAAAAACGGATTCGGTTGGATAAGCAACAACTTCGCCTTTTTTTAGCAAGTCATCAATTTCTTTTATTGATAATAAATTTACCATTTACAGTTGGATATAGAATTATAGGATATGAAAATCATATTAAACCGAGGTGTATTGAATTGCAAATTGGCTCTGTCTATTGTGAAATATTGTTGATACAGGAAGTAAAAATCAAAGTTAACAAGGTTACTTGATTATTGCCAATTCATTTGAGGAAAATATTGAACGGTTAATTCAACCATCTGTTGCATATTAATGATATGCAATCTTTTATCAATAAACGGATCAAGTCCACGCGCTGTTATATCATTATCTAAAATATAACAATGTTGAGTTTTTTCTAAAATAGCATTAAGAACAGGAGTATTTTGTAACGCAACAAATACGCCATTTTGCCAAAATAAGACCGCATCTTGGGCACAGATAAGTTGTGGATCGATTATTGATTGGTTATCCGTTGAAATAGTATGTAGCATGTTTTTTCACTTATTATGTCAAGACATGATATTAAAGTTAAAATTTACTCAAAAATTGAGTTAATTTTGGTTAGTACATCTTTAAAGGTTATTAGTATATAATAACAACTATTTATTAAGCAAAATATCCGTTATGAAACCTATTATTTTAGCCGACGAACAACAAACCATCTTCTTTGGAAAGCAGTTAGCAAAGCATTGTTTAAGTTATTTATTGAATAATAATAGTACAATAGTCATTTATTTAATTGGTGAGCTTGGTGCTGGAAAAACAACATTTAGTCGTGGTTTTTTACAACAATTAGGGCATGTTGGTAATGTAAAAAGTCCAACTTATACCTTAGTAGAATCATATCAATTTGATGATTTTTCAGTTTATCATTTCGACTTATATAGGCTTTATGATCCAGAAGAACTTGAGTTTATGGGGATTCGTGAATATTTTGCTTCGCGATCTATTTCTTTAATAGAGTGGCCACAGCAAGCACAAGGTATTTTGCCAATTGCAGATATCGAAGTTCATTTAAACTATTTAAAACTTGAACGCACAGCGACTTTTTTGGCAAAAACGGAAAAAGGTCAAGCTATTATTAATCAACTACACTTAGCGAATACATGATGAAAAAATTATTTACTTTTGTGATGTTATTGTTGCTTTGCAGTTCTGCTTATGCTGCTAAAGTGGTGATTGCTGTTGATGCAGGACATGGTGGCAAAGATTCAGGTGCGATAGGTAAAAATAAATTATATGAAAAGACCGTAACCCTTTCTATTGCTAAAAAACTGACAACTTTACTCAATAACGATCCAAAATTTAAAGGTGTATTAACTCGAACCAGTGATAATTTTATTTCGGTATCCAAACGTTCAGAGATTGCGCGTAATAGTAAAGCTAATTTGCTTATATCAATCCATGCTGATGCAGCGCCGAATCGTAGTGCTACTGGTGCTTCAGTGTGGGTATTATCAACTAAGCGAGCTGATACTGAACTTGGGCGTTGGATTGAGCAAGAGGAAAAACAGTCACAATTATTAGGTGGCGCAGGCGATGCACTGAGCGATGGTCATGATGCTCATTTAAGTCAAGCGGTACTCGATTTGCAATTTTCTTATTCACAACGTGTAGGCTATGAGTTAGCGACCCAAGTGTTAAAAGCGATGAACGGTACAATCAAATTGCATAAAAATAAACCTGAACATGCAAGTTTAGGTGTATTGCGATCCCCAGATATTCCATCAATTTTAATTGAAGTTGGTTTTATATCAAATGTGGGGGAAGAAAAATTAATTGGTAGTAGTGCGCATCAAGATAAAATTGCCAAAGCAATTTATCTAGGTATAAAAAATTATGTAAAGCAAAATCCTAAGTTTGGAGAAAGACATTAATGGCTATTCATATTCTATCACCTCAGTTAGCAAATCAAATTGCAGCTGGCGAAGTGGTAGAGCGTCCGGCATCGGTTATTAAAGAATTAATTGAAAATAGTTTAGATGCTGGTAGTACGCAAATTGATATTGATTTGGAACAGGGTGGATGTAAATTAATCCGCGTTCGAGATAATGGTTGTGGAATTAATAAGAGTGAATTAGCCTTAGCGTTAGCTCGTCATGCAACAAGTAAAATTAATACTTTAGACGATTTGGAGGCGATTGTAAGTCTGGGATTTAGAGGAGAAGCGCTTGCTAGTATTAGTTCAGTTTCTCGATTAACGTTAACTTCTCGTACTGCTGAACAATCTGAAGCCTGGCAAGTTTATGCTGAAGGTCGTGATATGTCCCCCACCATTAAACCTGCAGCACATCCAGTGGGTTCAACAGTTGAAGTATTGGATCTATTTTATAATACACCTGCTAGACGTCGCTTTTTGAAAACCGAAAAAACGGAATTTATGCATATTGAAGAGTTTATCAGACGTATTGCGTTGGCGCGTCCTGATGTGACATTTAACTTGCAACATAATGGTAAATTAGTTAAACAATATCGTGCATCTGAGTTAGATAAGCGCGTTGAATCAGTGTGTGGTCGTGCTTTCATTCAAAAAGCAGTAAAGTTAGATTGGCAACATGATGATTTGTTGATTCAAGGATGGGTTGCTAGTAATGAAGTTAGCGATCTACAATATTTTTATGTTAATGGGCGCGTAATTAAAGATAAATTACTCAATCATGCTTTACGACAAGCTTATGTAAACCGAACGAACGAACAACAAAGTTATGTTGTTTTTTTACAGCTTGATCCAAAGCAAGTTGATGTCAATGTTCATCCAGCTAAACATGAAGTTCGTTTTCATGAGGCTAGACTTGTTCATGATTTTGTTTATCAAGCTATTGTTATGGCACTGGAGTCGTCAGTTGAATCCACATTACCTTTAGAAGATAACCAAACTAAAATCGCTTTTACACCGAATAGACAAGCGGCGGGTGATAATATTTTCAATCGACAAACCAACCCGTTACCTTATTCTACGAATAAGCCATTTCCTCAAAAGATAACCAATAATGTAAAAGAAAATAATGCGCTGTACGGACAACTTGTTAATGTTGATGCTCAGCAAAACCGTCAGAATCAAGAGCAAAAACAACAGATTGATTTACCACAGGCTCATCACATTACTGAACCACAAAAAGCGGTGATTGAAACTTTATTCCCGAAACGAACAACTCCTTTACAGTCATCATTACAACACCAATTTGATAGTTCATCATTAGTCCAATTTGGTCGAGTTTTAACTGTTATTCAACCTGATATTGCATTACTGGAAAAATATGAAGACAGTGAGCAAAAACTAATATTAATGAAGCTACCTGTTGCAAAGCAAAAAGTGAATGCGATTAAATTATTATCGCAAGAATCTGAAAAATTACTGATTCCATTAACAATTTTAATTAATCGCAAAGAAGAGCAAGTTCTTACGCACTATAAAGCACAATTAACCTTTTTAGGCTTTGATTTTTATTTTGAAAAAGCAAAATTACATTTGCAAAACGTTCCTAAAATGTTACGTACGACAAATTGGCAACAGTTATTACCTGCTTTAATTTCTTTTTTATCTGCTGAAAATACAACTATCGATCCTACTCAAATTGCTAGTTGGTTAGCTATTGAATGCGAAGATAACAGCATGGTCAGTTGGAGTGTCGCTAACGTAATTCAATTGCTTGCTCAATTAGAACAGATAGATATTAAACTATTAAATCAAGAAACGTTTTTATACCCTATTGATATTCAAACTATTACGCAATCAATTTTATTATGAGTAAACCAAAAATTATTTCGTTAATGGGGCCAACTGCATCAGGTAAAACTGCCTTTGCTATGGCACTTTATGATCGTTATCCTGTTGATATAATTAGTGTGGATTCTGCGCTTATTTATCGTGGGATGAATATTGGCACAGCAAAACCAACACAATCAGAATTACAAATATACCCTCATAAATTAATTGATATCTGTGATCCGTCTGAAAGTTATTCTGCTGCAAATTTTCGGTCTGATGCGATTTCAGCAATTGAAAACACCTTGAATAATGGTCGAATTCCACTATTAGTGGGGGGAACAATGCTCTATTTCAAAGCTTTAATTGAGGGACTTTCACCTCTGCCAGCAGCGAATAGTGAAATACGTCAGCAAATTGAAGAAAAAGCCAATAAATATGGTTGGCAGTCAATTCACGAAGAGTTAAAAAAAGTCGATCCTGTTTCGGCAAGTAGAATTCATCCTAATGATCCACAGCGTCTTAATCGCGCTTTGGAAGTTTATTTAATTTCCGGAAAAAGTTTAACTGAATTGACACAACATAGTGGTGAACTATTACCTTACGATATTATGCAATTTGCCATTATGCCACCAGATAGAGCGGAGTTGCATCAACGTATTGAACAACGTTTTTTACAAATGTTAGAACTTGGCTTTGAAGATGAAGTTAAACGATTAATGGAACGTGGAGATTTACATCCAAATTTACCTTCTATACGTTGTGTCGGTTATCGTCAAATGTGGGAATATTTAAGTGGTGAAATAAGTTATGATGAAATGGTCTTTAAAGGGATTTGTGCCACACGGCAATTAGCGAAAAGACAGATTACCTGGCTAAGGGGCTGGAAGCAACCAATCACATGGTTAAATGGGGATAATATGGATTCTGTTTTCCAAAATATATAATGATGTCAATTGTTTTAATTTTCTTTTTTAACCTTTTAAGTTAAAATAGAAAATTGCATTTTCTTAAAATTTTTTGGATAATTGTCAAGATTCGGTATAATTTTTGTATTTTTTAGTTTAAATACATTAAAATTTTAGTTATTTGTGCATTAATCGCTTTTCGTTAGTTTTATAGCGATGCTTTTTATGTTATTTTGATAATACAGAAGTATCTTATGTCGCATTAAATATTATTTTTTGCGTTTACAATTATTTTATCTTCATTATTATTTCATCTATAAAGGATAAACTCATGTCAAAAGGGCAGTCATTACAAGATCCTTATTTAAATTTGCTTCGTCGCGAGCATATTCCTGTCTCAATTTATTTAGTCAATGGGATCAAATTACAAGGTCAAATTGAATCATTCGATCAATTTGTTATTTTATTAAAGAATACGGTAAGCCAAATGGTTTACAAACATGCTATTTCAACAGTCGTACCATCAAGACCTATTTCAGGATTGGTATCTCAGCCTGAAGAGGAAACTGAAAGCTGATAATTTCAGTGGAGAGTTCGATTGTTTGAACGATATAAAGGTGGTGAATCCGCCTTATTAGTGCATGTGTTCTTTCCCCAAGAAAGCGATATTGAGGATCTTAAAGAGTTTGAAATATTAGTTTCTTCAGCTCAGATAGATATTCTCGATATCGTGACAACTTCAAGAAAGGCGCCTCAAGCCAAATATTTTATTGGCGAAGGTAAAGCTATTGAAATCGCTGAAAAAGTGAAAGAATTAGATGCCTCTGTTATTTTAGTCAATCATACCCTAACGCCTACCCAAGAACGAAATCTCGAAAAATTGTGTGAATGTCGTGTTATCGATAGAACAGGACTAATTCTTGATATATTTGCACAACGCGCAAGAACCCATGAAGGAAAATTACAAGTTGAATTAGCTCAATTACAGTATTTATCAACACGTTTAGTTCGTGGTTGGACTCATCTTGAGCGACAAAAAGGGGGAATTGGGTTAAGAGGCCCAGGCGAAACTCAATTAGAAACCGATAGGCGATTAATTCGTCATCGTATTCAATTAATCTTATCTAAACTTGCCAAAGTTGAAAAACAGCGCAATCAAAACAGACAATCTCGAAATAAAGCAGATATTCCGACTATATCTTTAGTGGGTTATACTAATGCCGGTAAATCAACACTGTTTAACGCATTAACACAAGCGAATGTCTATGCCGCAGATCAGTTATTTGCAACACTTGATCCAACTTTACGCCGAATAGTTGTTGATGATGTAGGCGAAGTCGTGCTGGCTGACACGGTTGGTTTTATACGCCATTTACCGCATGATCTTATTGCTGCATTTAAAGCAACCTTGCTTGAAACTCAAGAAGCAGCCTTATTATTACACATTGTTGATGCCGCTGATCCCAACTTTTTAGATAACATGCAAGCGGTTGAAGAGGTTTTGTTGGAAATAGACGCTGATGAAATTCCAACACTATTAGTCATGAATAAAATTGATTTAATCGAAGATAAACAGCCAAGTATTGATCGTGATTCAAATGGTGTACCAATTCGTGTTTGGATTTCTGCTGAAAATGGTTTAGGATTAGATCTCTTATTTACGGCATTAACAGAAAGACTTGCTAGGCAAATTCAAGTTTGCCAATTAAACTTACCAATTCATTTAGCAAAACTAAGAAGCCGTTTATATCAGCTAAATGCAGTTGAACACGAAGTAATTAATAGCGATGGTAGCTTCCATTTAGATGTAAGAATGCCTGCAATTGAATGGAACCGTTTGTGTAAACAAGAGCCAGATCTGTTATACTTTATCAATACGCAAAATAACAACTAATTGTTTAATGGAGCAAATAAAATATGGCGTGGAATCAGCCCGGCAATAACGGACAAGATAACGATCCATGGGGTAATAATAACAAAAAACCATCTAACTTACCTGGCGGTTTTTTTGATAAAATTAATGACCTCTTAAAAAAAGGTAATTCAGGCAACAATGGCGGATCTTCGGCTAATAAATTCCCGCTAAGTGTCATTATTGTTGTCATACTTATCATTTTACTCCTTATCTGGGGGGCAAGTGGTTTTTACACCATAAATCAAAGCCAACGTGGTGTAATTACTCGTTTTGGTCAAGTACAACCTGAAATTATTCAACCCGGATTAAATTGGAGAATACCATTAGTAGACAAAGTTTATCCTGTTGATACTCAAGGTACTAAAAATTTCAATGTAAAAGGATTTATCGTCACGACAGGTGAAAACCTAGTGTTTGTTGAGATGAACGTACAATATCGTATTAATAATCCTTTAAAATATTTATTTAATGTCACAAATGTAGAAGATAGTCTGCGACAAGCGGCTGATAGTGCACTTAGAACCGCTGTCGGTAGTTCAAATATTGACGCAATTATTTCTGATGGACGCTCTGTACTTGAAAGTAGTACTAAAGATGAATTGGTCAATGTGATTACGCATTATGATATGGGTATAAATATTGTTGATTTGAACTTTCAGGTAGCGCGTCCACCAGATGAAGTTCAAGATGCTTATGATGATGCTATCCGTGCTCAAGGTGATAGTGAGCGTGAAATTAAAAAGGCTGAAGCAGATAAAGTCCAAATCGTACAACAAGCAGAAGGTCGCTCAGCGAGAATTTTGGCCGATGCTAATGCTTATAAAGTACGTGTTGAACTTGAAGCTGCGGGTGATGTTGCACGCTTTGAAAAAATCCTACCTCAATATAAAGCAGCACCTGAAATCACTAAAGAACGTTTGTATATTGAAACCATGGAAAGAGTATTAACCAAAACCAATAAAGTTATTGTTAATGATAAAAGTGGTAACATTATGGTATTACCATTAGAAAAGTTATTTCAAAATAAAGAAATGACAAATTCTAATTCACCAACATCATCAAGTATCACGAGTGATTATAATTTTAATTTTAATGTGTCTTCTGAAGCTGTAAAAAATCAGTCTCAAACGGCATCTGAATCACCAAAAACAAATAACAGTAGTAATAACTCAAACAGCGTAAGAAATACTACGCGGACTATGGGACGTTAAGGAGAAAAATATGAGAAAATTATTAATTCCTATAGTTTTAATATTAATTGGTGTATATATTTCAAGCGTTTATGTTATTGAAGAAGGTACACGTGGTGTTGTTTTAAGATTCAATAAAATCATTGGATTATCTGAACCTGGTTTACATTTTAAAATCCCGGGCATGGATACAGTTAAAGTAATTGATGCTAAAATTCAAACGACTAATAGCTCTAATAACAATAAAGAACAACGATTTTTTAATGTGCAAAAGAAAGAATTAATCGTCGACTATTTTGTGCAATGGAAAATTATTGATTTCAATCGTTATTATGAAACAGTCGCTGGTGGTAATAATGTCGAAGACTTATTATTAGCAAGACTAAACGGTCGTTTACGTGCTGAGATTGGTAAATTAAGTAATAAAGATATTATCAATGATTCTAATGCGGATACACAATCTCGTAATTCTTTGATGAATCGCGTTAAAGATGCGCTAAATGGCGGTGTTCAAGAAGTAACTGAAAATGTATCATCGGATGAACATAAAGAAATAGAAAGTAATAAAACAAGCTTACGTGCATTTGGTGTTGAAGTTATCGATGTGCGAATTAAGCAAATTAACTTTCCTGCTGAAGTTTCAGGCTCTATCTATGCCAGAATGCGAGCTGAACGTGAAGTTATTGCACGAGATAAACGTTTTGAAGGTGTAAGAAAAGCCGAAGAGACTCGAGCAGAAGCGACATTACAAGAAACAAAAATACTTTCGGAAGCTGAACGTCAATCACGTGCGATTCGTGGTGAAGGTGATGCCATTGCAGCTAAACTTTATGCGGATGCTTTTGGTAAAGACAGAGAATTTTTTAGTTTTATTCGAAGTTTAAAAGCTTATGAACAAAGTTTTTCTGGTAATGATGTAATGGTCATTAGTCCAGATAGTGAATTTTTTCAATACATGAAATTAAAATCTAATAACTAACAGAATGAGTAAAAGTCTATGAGTAATAATGTTGTTGTGTTAGGAACACAATGGGGTGATGAAGGCAAAGGTAAAGTTGTTGATTTACTCACAGAAAAAGCAAAATATGTTGTCCGTTATCAAGGTGGACATAATGCAGGACATACATTAGTCATTAATGGTGAGAAAACAGTATTACATCTTATTCCTTCAGGAATATTACGTAATGATGTTATTAGTATCATTGCCAATGGAGTTGTACTTTGTCCTGATGCTTTAATGAAAGAGATGAAAGAGTTAGAAAATAAAGGTATTCCGGTCAAAGAAAGATTACTCATTTCAGAATCATGTCCTTTGATTTTGCCTTATCATATTGCACTGGATCAAGCTCGTGAAAAAGCCCGTGGTAGTAAAGCGATTGGGACAACAGGTCGTGGGATTGGTCCGGCATATGAAGATAAAGTAGCTCGTCGTGGTCTTCGTGTAGGTGATTTACGTGATCGCCAAGCATTTGCAGAAAAATTGAAAGAAGTGATGGAATATCACAACTTCCAATTAGTCAACTATTACAAAGCAGAAGCGGTTGACTACCAAAAAGTGCTAAATGATACATTAGCGATTGCTGATATTTTAATTGCCATGATAGCTGATATTCCAGCACTATTAGAAGAAGCTCGCAAAAAAGGCGAAAGAATTATGTTTGAAGGTGCACAAGGTACATTACTTGATATTGATCATGGTACTTACCCTTTTGTGACTTCATCAAATACTACTGCTGGTGGGGTAGCAACGGGTTCTGGTTTCGGACCTCGTTATGTCGGTTATGTTTTGGGAATTGTAAAAGCTTATTCTACTCGTGTTGGAGCGGGTCCTTTTCCAACCGAACTTTTCGATGAGGTTGGCGAATATCTTTGTAAACAAGGGAATGAATTTGGTGCTACAACAGGACGCCGTCGCCGTACAGGATGGCTTGATGCGGTCGCTGTTAGAAAAGCAGTGCAACTTAATTCAGTTTCAGGTTTCTGTTTAACTAAACTTGATGTATTAGACGGATTAAAAGAAGTTAAAATCTGTGTGGGTTATCAATTACCTAATGGCGATGTGATTAAAAACGCTCCAGCTTCGGCTGAAGAGTGGAGCTTAGTTAAACCTGTTTATGAGTCCATGTCTGGTTGGAGCGAGTCAACTTTTGGTATTAAAAGCTATGATGCTTTGCCACAAGCAGCAAAAGCTTATATTAAAAGGATTGAAGAATTAACCGAGACGCCAATTGATATTATTTCAACTGGTCCTGATCGAAGTGAAACCATGATTCTACGTGATCCATACCAAGCCTAATAATAAATTAATCAAAATCGGGAAATTATCCCGATTTTTTGTTTCTGCAAATAAATAATTGTGGTTGAGGAAAGTATGTCTAAAATAGGAACGCCATTATCGGTAACGGCGACAAAAGTCTTAATTTGTGGTGCAGGCGAACTGGCTAAAGAGGTTGTTATTGAATTACAGCGGTTTGGTTGTGAGGTGATTGCCGTTGATCGTTATGCTAACGCACCTGCAATGCAAGTTGCGCATCGTTACTATATTATCGACATGTTAAATGGTCATGAGCTAAAAAGCGTAATTGAAAAAGAAAAACCAGATTATATCGTGCCAGAAATTGAAGCCATTGCAACAGATACATTAGTAGAATTAGAACAACAAGGTTTTACTGTTATCCCTACCGCAAAAGCAACGCAATTAACGATGGATCGAGAAGGGATTCGTCGTTTAGCCGCTGAAAAATTAAAATTACCGACTTCTCCTTATCGATTTGCGACAAATTTTATAGAGTTTGAAAAAGCCGTTAATGAAATTGGTTTTCCTTGTTTGGTTAAACCTGTGATGAGTTCATCTGGTAAAGGACAATTTTTATTACAAAATAATAGTGACTTAGAATCTGCATGGCGATATGCTCAAGAAGGTGGGCGAGCAGGCAGTGGTAAAGTCATTATTGAAGGTTTTATCGATTTTGATTATGAAATTACCTTATTAACAGTAAGACATATTGATGGCGTATCTTATTGTGAACCGATTGGACATCGACAAGAAAATGGTGATTATCGTGAATCCTGGCAACCACAATACATGTCTGACCAAGCGCTAAATTTGTCAAAAGAGATTGCATCAAAAATAACGGAAGCGCTAGGAGGTAGAGGATTATTTGGGGTTGAGTTATTTGTAAAAGGTGATCAAGTATGGTTCAGTGAAGTTTCACCTCGTCCTCATGATACCGGAATGGTGACTTTAATATCACAAAATCTTTCCGAATTTTCGTTACATGCAAGAGCTATCTTAGGGTTGCCTATTCCAACGATTGAACAATATGGGGCAAGTGCGTCCGCTGTAATAATGGTAGACGGTGACTCAAATCAAGTTTCTTTTATTCATTTAGCCCAAGCACTACGCGTTGAACAGACCGATTTACGTCTGTTTGGTAAACCTGAGGTTAAAGGGGTAAGAAGAATGGGGGTTGCATTAGCAAGAGCAAATAATATAAACGATGCGATAGATAAAGCTAAACAGGTTACAAATCAGATAAAATTTATACTATAACGCCTTGTTTTGAATAAAAAGCAATCACTCAACCCAAAAATAATAAAAAAACCAAAATAAGGGTTGACGACATCAAGTGAAGTGAGTAACATACGCAACCCTTGAGACAGCAAACTAAATCAACAAAACTTGATAAGGTAAAAAACTGTCAGCTCTTTAAAAAGAAGAAACAGACAATCTGTGTGGGCACTTGC
>CALYQY010000053.1 GCA_945291235.1 uncultured Gilliamella sp. | reverse complement strand
TTATAAAATCATAGGCATAGGCTTGTTTAGCTGCTTTCTCTATTTGCTCTTGTGAATAATCTCCAACTCGGCCATAAGCAATATTATTTGCAACAGTATCATTGAATAAGTGTACATTTTGTGAAACCAAACCAATTTGATTGCGTAAACAACTTAGTGTTAAGTCTTGAATATTATGGTTATCAATCAAAATTTCACCGTTACTGATATCATAAAAGCGAGTAAGCAAACTTGCTATTGTACTTTTTCCTGAGCCAGAACGACCAACCAAAGCAATGGTTTTATATGGTTCGACAGAAAAACTAATATTTTGTAAAGCTGGTTCTTGTCTGCTTTCGTAAGTAAAACTGACATTTTTAAATTCAATGGCGCCTTGTACCCGTTGAATATTTATTTTGCCATCATCTTTTTCAATTGGTTGTTCAAAAATAGCAAATAGAGTTTGACAAGCAGCCATACCTTTTTGAAAATCAGCATTAACACTCGTTAGACTTTTTATTGGTTGCATCAACGCAACTAGTGAAGAAAAAACAACTGTAAATTGACCTGGTGTAATATTCAAATCAGGGTTACTCGCCATTAATAGAACAAACGCAATGGCAAAGGAAATTATAAGTTGAACTATAGGTGTTGATAAAGCTGATATTGAGACTAATCTCATACCATCTCGCCGAAATTTATTATTTACTTTATTGAAGTTTTTAGACTCTTCATCTTGCGCACCAAAAAGAATGATTTCACGATGCCCTTTCAACATTTGCTCGACGGACATAGTTACCCCACCCATCGAATTTTGCATGTTTTTAGCTAATTTCCTAAATTTTACCGATATAAAAGTTATTAAACCTATCACAATGGGAGTAATGATAATTAATGATAAAGATAGTTCCCAACTATTAATAAACATTGTATAAAAAAGCCCACAAATAAAGGCAGACTCTCGAACAATTGTAATTAATGCATCAGAAGAAGATGAAGCGACTTGGTCGGTATCATAGGTTATACGTGAAAGTAATCTTCCTGTTGAGTTTTTATCATAAAAACTTACTGGTGCATCAACAAAATGGTTAAAAAGTTGTTGACGAATTTTAAGTACGATTTTTGTGGAAATAAAAGATAAAAAGAATGAATATCCATAATTAGCAACTCCTCTCAGAAGAACTAACCCAAAAATATAGAAGGGAGCCATAATTAAAAATTGCTGATCGTTTTGAACAAATCCCTTATCCAATAAAGGTTGTAGCATACCAATCAATGAAGTATCAGCAAAAGCACTAATAACGAGTAAAATTATTGATAATAAAAGAATTAATTTATGTTTGGCAATATAAGGCCATAACTTGGAAAAAGTTTGCCAGGTTGAAGCTTCTTTATCGATATCACTATGAGCTGATTGAATATTTTTTTTCATAAAATTTTTTATTAAGAATTGAATTGCATTTGGTACATTTTGGCATAAATACCATTTTCAAGTACCAGCTTATTATGTGGACCTTCTTCGACTATTTTTCCATCATCAATAACTAATATACGATCAGATTGTTCAATAGTTGATAATCGATGAGCAATAATTATAGAAGTTCGATTTTTTTGTAAATTCTCTATTGCTTGTTGAACTAATCGTTCAGATTCATTATCTAACGCTGAAGTAGCTTCATCGAAAACTAATATTGGGCTATTACGCAAAAGCACTCTGGCGATCGCAATTCGTTGCCGTTGCCCACCTGAAAGTAAAATACCATTATCGCCAATTTCTGTATCAAAACCATGTTCTAATTTTTCGATAAATTCCATCGCATTAGCCTGAATTGCTGCATTAATAATATCTTGTTTCTTATATTTATTTTTGGCACCATACACAATATTGTCAGCTATAGTACCATTAAATAAATGCACTTTTTGTGATACAAATCCAATTTGATTACGTAGCGATTTTAGCGTGTAATTTTTAATATTTATACCATCAAGCAATATCTCGCCTTTTTCTACATCATAAAATCTTGGAATTAAACTTGCTATAGTTGATTTTCCTGCGCCAGAACGCCCGACCAATGCTACAGTTTCACCTGGCTTAATTTTAAAACTTATATTATTTAAAGAAGGAGTAGTTCTTGAAGGATAAGTATAGGTTACTTGATGAAATTCAATTTCTCCATTTGCGCGCTGCAACTCAACTGTTCCATTATCTTCTTCTATAGGAGAATTTAAAAGCCCAAAAAGCGATTCGCAGGCCACAGAGCCTTTTTGTAATTCAAGATGAACACTCGTCAATTCTCTCAAAGGTCTCATAACTGCAACCATAGCAGAAAAAACAACAGTAAAAGATCCAGGGGTAATATCTATGGTTTGGTTTGCCACAAGAAATAAAATAAAACCTAACGCCAATGTTGCTATTAGTTGAATTATAGGAGTTGACAATCCAGACACTAATACGATTTTTAATAAGCTTCGTCTAAAAATTTTATTGATTGTATAAAAATTGTTTTTTTCGTATTTTTGAGCATTAAAAACTAGTATTTCTTTATGACCTTTTAACATTTCATCGGCAGCTGTTGTGATATTCCCTATCCCTTTTTGCATAGAAAGAAGTGAATTTCTAAATTTTTTTGCAATAAATTGAGCAATAAAAATAACTAAAGGTACGACAATAATAAGGATTAATGCCAATTTCCAATTCCCATAAAACATCACTATGCATAACCCGATAGCATAAGCTATTTCTCTTACTAATATGATAAGCGCATCAGAAGATGCTTTAGATAACAGCTGTGTGTTATATGTAATAACAGTGACAAGCTCACCAACTGGGTTTTTGTCTAAAAAATTAATAGGACTTTTGACTAAATGATCAAAAATTAATTGCCGAAACTTAGTTACTACTTTACCTGAAAGCCAAGAAAGACAATAGGTTGAACAGTAGTTAGACAAACCACGTAATGCGATTAATGCAATAATACCAACTGAAAAAAGAATAAGTAATTCATAATTTTTATCCATTAATCCATTATCTAATAACGGTTTAGTTAATGAAATTAATGTTGCATCAGTTGCGGCATTCAATAAAAGAGCAAAAATTGCAACAATTAAAGCTTTTTTATGGGGATAAATAAAAGGCCACAATTGTTTAATGGTATTCAGAGAGCTATATTTATTTGACATAAGAAAGTAAATAAGTTTATTTGAAGTCGAATTATACTATACATACTTTGTGAATTTAAATTTAATTGCAATTCTTTTTCAACTAGAAATAATTTTTATAACCTATATAATGACGTAAAGAATATTTAAATTAACTATCACTATTTAAACTGTTCAAAAGATAATATTAAGTTAAAAAGAACAGACACATCGATTTTCGTGAATTTTTCAATAAGTAATAAACATGATTTATTATAACTCAATAACAATAATAATAAATTAGATAGAAGTTAATTTAGTTCAAATAATGCAACAGGAAACTAGCAATGTATTTTAATGCGAGTAGTGTTATTAAAAAAAAAATTACAATTGGAACCACTAGTGATATTAATATCAATCAGTTAAACATTGCTTATGGAATTGATAAAAACTTTTTTTTAGGCTGTGCTGTTTCAATTACGTCTATCTTATTAACTAATTCAGAACTCAATTTTAATTTTCATATTTTCACAAATTCTATTAATGATGATTTTCAGCAAAAATTACAACAATTAACAGACAAATATAAAACCCAGATAACTATATATTTAGTGGAAGATTCTTATTTTACTAATTTACCAACAACAAAAAACTGGACATTAGCTACGTATTTCCGTTTCATTGTCGCAGATTATTTTTACAATAAAATAGACAAAATCCTTTATTTGGATGCTGATATTGTATGTAAAGGGTCTTTAGCAGAATTATTTAACTTAGAATTTGATAACAATATTGCTTATGTAGTTATTGAAAAAGACCCAATATGGTGGGAAAAATGTGCAAAAAGGCTTAATGAAAATAAATTATTGAATGGTTATTTTAACGCAGGTTTTCTACTAGTTAATCTGAAAAAATGGAAAGAGAATAATATAAATGAAAAAGCATTAAAATTGCTAACAAACGAGAACTTACGTAAGAAATTTACCCATTTAGATCAAGATGTGTTAAATCTATTATTATTGGATAAAGTTAAGTACCTTGATAGAAAATATAACCAACAAATTAGTATTAATTACGAGTTAAAATATAAATCAAATAAAGTTCGCAAATATCCTATAACCGATGCAACTATATTAATTCATTATATTGGACCTACAAAACCTTGGCACAAATGGGCTGAAAATTATGAATGTTCAAAATATTTTTTGGATGCAAAAAATAATTCTCCATGGCAAATGACACCCTTATTATTAGCTACCACTTCGAGCCAAATGAGATATTGTGCAAAACATAAGTTACATCAAAATAAAGTCGTTGAGAGTTTAATTAGTTATTTAATTTATTGCTTGAAAAAATTAAAATTATAGTTTAATCGAAAGCATCTGTAATTGTTTCTAACATTGCATTGGAGCTATATTTGTATAATTTATCTAAACTGATTGGAACAAATGGAGATTCTAAAAATTTTTTTATTTGATGGTGATTATTTTCATCAAGAATAAAAATTTGCTCTGGAGAATAAAAATCATATTCTTTTATAGATTTATTAGTAGTAATTAATCTTTTATTCAATAACACTGCTTCAATAGCTCTTAAAGTTACACCTGTTTGACCTATTTGTCCTATTTCTAAGATGACATCACTATGTTTTACTTTTTCAATATTATCTAAATAACTAATTTTATTACCGAGTTTATAATAATCTGATGAGTGAAATAAACTTTCAGTATTGGTTGCTTTATAGTTAATTAAATTAAAATCTGTTTGATAACCATTTACATGCAAAATAGGGGCAATTCTGTTAAGCACTTTAGCTCTATCATCCCAATACTCCCCGATGAAAAAACATGTTTTAATAATATTAGATTTGTTATCTTGTTCGGCTCGCAATTTTTTCATTTCTGAATATGTAAAAGGAAGAAACTGATTCAAATATATAAATTTATATTTCTTACAATCATTAAAATCAAAACTGTATATTTTATCAAAATATGGTGTAATTTTACTTATATAATCTTCATTTTGTTGTAACCATTTTTTTTTATTTTTCATACTATCGTTTAAAACATCAATAGTATCTCGTAACACCAAAACTCGATGGCATTTAACATCCTTAATTAAATCTATAAATCCTGAAACACCAAAACCACTACATAATAAGATATCATCATATTTCAATTGTCTTAATTTTATAAATTGATGAAATTTTATAAACCAATGTCGAGGAAGGTTATTTCTATCAAGTTTTAAATTAATATTTCTAAAATGTTTCATTAATTTATTAAAAAGTACAACATCGTACTCAGACTTAAGGGTATTAACCATATATTTTTCATAGTCAGCATTCCACTCGGCAAAATAAATAGTCATACTTTAACCCTTAATTGAATCAATTTTAGCTATACAAAGTTCAAGTTTTTCAACCATATCTGAACTAAAAATACCATATTGATTTAGTTTTTTCATATCAAGAACAGAATATTTTGGTCTTTTTGCTTTAAATTGAAAAAATGAGGTTTTAACAGGAAAAACTTCCGGTATATTATTCAATTTGCCTTGATTGGTAGCTGTCGTTATTATTTGCTTGGCAAATGAATACCAAGACATAGATTTATTACCACAATAGTGATAAATACCCCCTACAATATTTTTTTCGATAATACGAATCATCAACTCAGCTAGATCTCCTGCATAGGTTGGACATCCAATCTGATCATCCACTATAGATAATTTATTATTCTGATTGACTAATTTTAAAATAGTTTTTACAAAGTTATTTCCATATTCACTAAATACCCAAGATGTGCGAATTATTATTGCTGATGAATCAACACTCATAACAGCAATTTCACCTTCTCGTTTTGTTTTACCATAGACATTGATAGGATTTGTCAAATCATCTTCTGTATAAGGGTATTTTTTTAAACCGTCGAAAACATAATCCGTTGAAATATGGATGAATTTAGCTCTATTTTTTTTTGCCGCTAAAGCCAAGTTTTCTGGGCCAAAAACATTAACTTTATAAGCCAAATCGTATTCAGTTTCAGCTTTATCAACAGCAGTATATGCAGCTGCATTTACAATTACATCAGGTTTATATTTAGCAACCCATTCTTCGACATTGGACCTATCGCTAATATCCAGTTCAAAATGATCTGCAGTAATCAATTGCCAATTATTAGGATATATATCGCAAAAGCACTGACCTACTTGACCTTGAGCACCAGTTAACAAAACTTTCATTAAGTTATAATAATTCCTGTAAAGTTTTACCTAATTTATCTTTATCTGATAATATTGGATTTTTCATCGGCCAATTAATATTAATAGTAGGATCATTCCACGACAAGCATTCCTCAGAACTTGGATTATAATAATCAGTACATTTATATTCAAAAGCAGCAAAATCAGATAAAACTTGAAAACCATGTGCAAATCCAGGTGGAACCCATAATTGAGTATGATTATCTGATGACAAAATCATGCCCACCCATTTACCAAAAGTCTTAGAGTCCTTTCTTATATCTACTGCAACGTCAAAAACTTTACCTTGAACAACTCTCAGTAATTTTCCTTGAGGATTATCTTTTTGGAAATGCAATCCGCGTAATACATTTTTATATGAATATGAGTAATTATCTTGGACAAAGTCATATTCAATCCTTAACAACTTTTGATAAAGTTTCTTCTGAAAAATTTCAAAAAAATGTCCTCTATTATCTTTATAAATTCTTGGCTGAATAATTTTCAGCCCAGGAATTGTTGTGTCAAAAATTTGCATAATTAAATCTTTTCAACTAATTGATATAAATATTGACCATATAAAGTTTTTTTAGCATCTAACGCCTCCCTTCTCACCTGTTCCGCACTCAACCAGCCATTTCTAAATGAAATTTCTTCTAAACAGGCAACTTTCAATCCCTGCCTTTTTTCGATAATTTGGACAAAAGATGATGCTTCAAGCAAGCTATCGTGGGTTCCTGTATCAAGCCAAGCAAATCCTCTACCAAGGATCTCAACATTCAATAATCCAGAATCTAAATACATTTGATTAAGTGTAGTTATTTCTAATTCTCCGCGGCTCGATGGCTTAACTTGTTTCGCCATCTCGACTACATTTTCATCATAAAAATAAAGTCCTGTCACAGCCCAATTTGATTTCGGTTTAATGGGTTTTTCTTCAATAGACAGTGCTTTGAAATTTATATCAAAATCTACAACCCCAAAACGTTCAGGATCTACGACTTGATAACCAAAAATAGTCGCTCCTACTTTGTTAGCTACAACTTTCTCTAACTTTTTACCAAAACTTTCACCAAAAAAAAGGTTGTCTCCCAAAATAAGAGCACAACGTTGTTTTTGAATAAACTCCTCACCTATAATAAATGCTTGAGCTAAACCTTCAGGTTTTGCTTGTACTGCATAACTCAGTTTAATTCCAAAGCGTGAACCATCACCTAATAATCGTTGAAACATAGGCATGTCATCCGGAGTTGTAATAATTAAAATATCACGAATCCCAGCTATCATTAATACTGATAATGGATAATAAATCATTGGTTTATCATAAATAGGTAATAACTGTTTAGATACACCTCGAGTTATAGGATAAAGACGGGTTCCTGAACCACCTGCAAGCACTATACCTTTCATAAATATTCCTATTTTTTGATTATCCCTTGTCGCGAACTTATATATGTACCATCTTTGATATGCTCACACCAACTTTTGTGATCTAGATACCATTGTACTGTTTTTCTCATTCCGCTTTTAAAAGTTTCTTGAGGTTGCCATCCTAAGTCTTTATATATTTTTGATGCATCAATTGCATATCGCTGATCATGCCCAGGTCTATCAGTTACATACGTGATTAGATCTTTATAGTGATTAACACCATTAGGTTTAATTTGCACTAACTCTTCAAGCAAGTCACAGATTATATTCACAACATCAATATTTTTTTGTTCATTGTGCCCACCAATATTATAGGTTTCACCTACAATGGCTTTAGTCGCAACTAAATAAAGAGCTCTAGCATGATCTTCAACATATAACCAATCCCTTACTTGCTGACCATTTCCATAAACAGGTAACGGTTTGCCTTCAATTGCATTAAGTATTGTTAGAGGAATTAGCTTTTCAGGAAAATGATAAGGACCATAGTTATTAGAGCAGTTCGTAATAATAGTAGGTAAACCAAATGTTCTATACCAAGCACGGACTAAATGATCGCTTGAAGCTTTTGAAGCTGAATAAGGGCTACTTGGTGAATAAGGCGTTCTTTCAGTAAATAGATCATTGGTACCATTTAAGTCACCATATACTTCATCAGTAGAAATATGATGAAAACGAAAATTATTTTTCTTATCTTTTTCTAAACTATGCCAATATGTTAAAGCTGATTCCAAAAGCGTATATGTGCCAATTATATTTGTTTCAATAAATACTGATGGATTATCAATAGAACGGTCAACATGACTTTCAGCAGCTAAATGCATTATAATATCAGGTCTAAAATCATTCAGAATATTGTCAATAGCTTTTCGATCACAAATATCAACTTGTCTGAAATTAAAGCGATTATTTTTAGATACTTCATCTAAAGATTCCAAATTACCAGCATATGTTAATTTATCAATAACTAATACATGATGTTCAGTTTCTTCTATAATATAGCGCACAACAGCAGAACCTATAAATCCAGCTCCACCAGTAATAATAAATTTCATATGTTATCAATCCTAATTAGCAATACTTTTTTAAATTAATATTCTAAATTTCACTATTACAAAAATAGCTTAAGTCATATCTGTATTTTTATCATCAGATAAAATTATATTAATATCAAATACACAAATTTATTTTTTAATTTTTACTCTTGGATAATTTGTTTTTTTATCAGTTTCAATCTATATTTCATAAATTAAAATATCATACAACGCTCTAATTATTGCTAAGTTAGCACTAAATCTAGCTGCTAGGTGTCGTGAGATATAATTCCTTTAAACAATAATAAAGCTTTTTAAAAAGATAGATTTTATTATTTTATAAAATTTTTTTGTAGATAATAAAATCAAGTCCCAATAAATGTAATACCCATATTTTTACTCTATTTTTTTTATATCTACGTAATTCAATTATTTTGTAAAGCAAGATTAGTCTTTTTGTCAATTTCCCGTACAAGAAACAATTGAGCACCTCTTTGTTAACACATCTAAAATCTGTTTTAGCTAATAAAATATTTTCATACTGAAAAGTCAAATCATATAACTTCTGAATTTTTTCACTGTGTTTAATAGTATTATTTTGATGCCATCTATAAGAAAAAAGTACTTTATCTAAATATTTAATTTTAGCATATTTAGCAATTTGAAGATTCATAAACCAATCTTCTAATGGAGCATTTTTGTTATACAATCCTGTTTTATCATATATCGATTTTCTAACTAAGTAACCATTAGGTATATGATTACCTCTATACAAATACAGGTATGTTCCAAAATTATTTTTTAATTGTTTTATTTTTAGGAAGTCAGCAAATGTCTTATAGTAAGCCTTATCTTGATTATAAGTAATATTTCTAAATTCATCCCAATAAGAAACCTTACCATTATCATCAATAATTTCATTATCTCCAACTACTAAAGCATAATCACTATTTTTTTGTAAAAATAAAACTTCATCCTTAATTGCATCAGCCTTAGCTAAATCATCAGATGCTATGTAATAAATGTAATCACCTGATGATAAATTTATTAACTTGTTACAAGTTGAACCAATACCCTGATTTTCTTGTTTTTTAAATATAACATTAACAAATCTTTCTTTGCATAAACTTTCCATTTCAAGAATTTTTTCATAAGTGGAATCTGTTGAACCATCATCAATAATAATTAATTCTATATTCTCATAAATTTGAGAAATGATTGATTTTATAGTTTCTTGAACGTAATTTTCATGATTATAAGATGGAACAACCACAGAGACTAAAGGTAACTTATTGATAAGCATTTACTACCTCAATAACCTTCTCAATTTCTTTCTGTGTCATTACAGGACTAATTGGTAACGAAAGAACCTCATTATGTATTTTTTCAGTTATAGGATAGTTTAAATCATTCCATTCTTTATATGCTTCTTGTTTATGAATAGGAATTGGATAATGGATTAGGGTTTGTATTCCATTTGATTGAAGGTAACTTTGTAGCTTCGCTCTATTTTCTGTTCTTATAACAAAAAGATGCCATACATGCATATCTTTCTCTACAGATTTAGGTAAAACAATTAAAGGATTATTGATATTACTAATATAACAATTTGCTATTTTACGACGCTTGTTATTATCTTCATCTAAATAAGGTAATTTTACATTCACTACTGCAGCTTGTAATTCATCTAATCTGGAGTTGACGCCCTTATATAGATTAATGTATTTTTTATTAGAACCATAATTGGCAATTGCTTTGATCTTTAGATATAATTCTTCATCATTTGTAGTTACTGCTCCTCCATCACCTAAACAACCTAGGTTTTTTCCTGGATAAAACGAAAAACCGCTAGCATCTCCCAAATTACCTACTCTACGTCCTTTATAGATAGCACCATGAGCTTGAGCAGAATCTTCTATTATTTTTAAATTATACTTCTCAGCTAACTTCCATATAGATTTCATCTCAACCGCTTGACCATATAAATGGACAACCATAATAGCTTTTGTTTTTGATGTTATTGCACGTTCAATTAAGTCAGGATTAATATTATAAGTATCAAGATCAGGTTCAACCAAAACAGGTTTACACCCATTTTCTGAAATAGCCAGTACTGATGCAATATAAGTATTAGCAGGAACAATGATTTCATCTTCTGGACCGAAACCATAGGCTTTAATTATTAAATTAAGCGCATCTAAACCATTTGCCACACCAACTGCATACTTAGTTCCACAGTACGCTGCAAATGCCTCATTAAAAATATTATTTTCTTCTCCTTGTAAATACCATCCTTTATCAAAAATTTGTTTAAACCTTTCATTAATTTCTTTTTCATACATATTGTTAATACTAGCTAAATCAAGAAATTTAATCATATTATCTACCTTTTATCCATTTAATAATTTTCAAAATAAATGCAACATCTATTTTAATTACAGTCCCCCCTTTTTTAATAGTAAAAGTCAATAAAGGTATTTTCCAAAGATATAAGTTTTTTCGATTTCTTTCATTTGATTGCTTATAGTAAAAAAGAGGAATAAGATTGAAAATGTTTATTCTGCTATCGTTATAACGATTTTTGAATAAAGTAACTATTGAGATCCCCATTACCTTCCATCTTTTACACTTTTTATAGATTTTATAATTGAAACTTTCAAAATATCTATAAGTTAAAGATGTTTTTTCCATGGCATCTTTTAAATAAACGATTACAGATTCAATAGTATGATTCTTGATAAAATATTTATATGCATCCTCACCTAATATTTTTTTCTGATTATGAACATAAATATCTTCTATAATATCCTTTAGTGGTTTTGCATTCAAATTCAATTCTTCCATTTGAGTATCAAACCACCCAAGACAATATTTAACTGTATCTTGCAGATAAACATATTTATTACAAGTAAAGGGTACAACATTATGTGGAATAATTATAGAAGGTAATTTTAATGCTGCGCCCTCTAGAATCGACGTCCCCATTGCAAATAAAGCATCTACTTTAGTCGATAAAAATTCATCTAATTTATTATCAGTTATTGTCCCCATAAAATGAATTATCAAATTAGGAAAATCATTTATATGGATTTTTTCTTTATCTTCACCTGAACCTATAATATATATATTTTTTTTAGTAAAAGAATCTAACTTATTTAAATGATTTAATAAATCAATAATTGAATATATCTTATCTGTACATAGCCTGCCTAAAACAGCAATATTAATTTCTCCAACTTTAACTAACTCATAACTAGCACATTTGCTTTTTTGTTTCATTACAACTGGAACATAGCATTCATCAAAAATTATTTTTTTTGTATTTTGTGCCATACGATGTGAGTAATCAGCAAAAAACACAGAATTGGTTGATTTAACTATCCTTAGGAATTTATTTAAAATTTTACGTTTTATACCCCATACATTTTTTAAGACAGAAATGCAACTATTATGCCAATTGAAAAATAAAATTTTACTATCTGGATGCATAGATGGTAACCAACATGCCCAGTATATTGGAGTGATCAATAAAATCGGTTCATTATCCATATGAATACCGAAGTCCTGTTCACTAACTTCAATTTTTTTTACTAATGGATTTTTAAGAAGTTGATCTGATAACCCTTTCTTATAATCGGTATAATATACCTCAAAATTTGAATCTTCGGCTAGCTTATCAGCTAATCTAGTTAAATAATAGGGACCACCAGAAACCTCTTTCCAAGGAAAATAAAACACAACCTTTCGTTTTACAACATTAGTCATGTTTATACCTCAATCAACTCAATTATGTAAGTGTTTGGTAACATTAAGAAACAAATTCTTTTGTGAAAGTAAACCGATTTTTTTAAAGGTGAAATTACTTTGAATCTATTATTTTTAAATATTTCCAATGCTCTTTCAATGTTTTGAACATAATATGCAAAATGGTACATTTTATTTTTATTATTGATCCAATAGTTCAAAGTTGTACTATTATCAAGATTTTCTAATAATTCTAATCTTGGTTGATCATCTGCCACAATAAACATACCTCTAATACCTTGCAATTCATCCTCGAAAACATCACTTTCTTTTGAATAGCCTAACATTTTATAAGTTTCAAATTCTTTATGAATATCTGTTGTGGCAACCCCAATATGGTGAAACTTAAAACCGTGAATATATTGTTTAAAATTTCTTTGAAAAATTAAAAAAATCTTCTTAGTTAATATAGTTTTTAATTCTTTCACAAAATAGTCGTGAGTAACAAAATGTTCAACACAATCATAGGGCAAATTGTTTAACTTTACTTTAATTGTAGCTTCTCTTTTGTCTTCAGATAAGGAATCATGAAAAGATACAACAGATACATTATCAGAAATGGTTTTACAATATAATTCATCTAAATTTAGATGGTTGAATGCTGCTTCATAAATCAAATAAACACTTTCTATTGCTGCTAAAGAACCTTTACGGATGACCCACCGTCCCCACTCAGCTTTATTGTCTTCTAAATTATAAATTGCTATGAGGCCTTCTTTTTTTAAAGTTAATTTATTTTCAATGACAAAATAATAATCACCTGTCTTCTCAAAATAAGTATTCAACCATTTAATTTGGTCATTAACATCTTCTGAAATTGCATTGATATATTTATTTCGTTCTTTGTCTTCTAATCTGACCGACACAATGAATTCAGCATCATCCATCGTAACAGGCCTGAGTTTATAACTATAACCATCTATATTTATAGAGTGTCTCATCTTTAATTCATTTTTCCTAATAAACAATTTAATATTTCATTTAATGTTATCATTTGAGCTATATCATTCTCATCAAATGAAACACCGAATTCATTTTCAAGCATTAAAACAATCTCAACATGTGATATAGAATCCCACAATTTATCTGAATCCTTATTATTTGATAAATCGTTAACGTTGATTTTTGTAATTTTAGATACTATTTCAATAACTTTTTCTTCCATTTTAAATACCTTTTTTGACAATGATTTTAATTAATTCGTTAGGCAATTGATAATCAAATTTATTAGACGTATTATAGTTTGACAGATATTTATTGAAAAAATTTAAAGCTGGTGTATTTCGTTCACCTTTAATACACTTAGCTTCAAAACTATGTAAATTTAAATAATCCAAACCAATTTTTACTGCACCTAAAACAATAGTATCATCTATGCCACGACCTAAAGCTCTACAGCTTATGAAGCATTCCTCTAAAATGCCTACTTTATTCTTTTCTGAAATAATTACTCCACCTATAATACCGCTATCAGATAATCGATCGCGTAGGCTTATCGAAATAACTGCTGATCTCTTATCTTTAACCAAATTTTCAACTTCATTAAGAGAATATCTTTTATAACTAAAAATAAATTGATTTGTTTTATTTGCTAGCTCTGCAATTCTATCTGATTGTTGAATGTCATTGACACAATACTCTAACTGCATTTTTAAATCCGCAAAATATTCTTCCTTTGACAATAAATTAATAATTTTATTCCTAGCCTCATTAGATTGCGTATCTTTTTGTCTAAGTGAATCTTCAGCTTTGACATTCAATTTCAAAAGTCCAGGATAATTATTCAGTATATTGTTAGTTATATTTGCATCGTTATTCGCTAATAATATATGTATATTAGGATGAGCATTAGTAACACTATGCAATTCGCCTGTGTTATCATCAATAAATAACAAGCTATCGGTGTTGACATTCAAGTAGTTAGATATTAATCCAATTGATTCTGATTTACTGTTCCAGTTAGCATAAATTTTAGTAAAATCATCTAAGGATAAAGGAAAGTCTTCTCTCTTATTGAATAAGTCTATGACATCTTGCTCATTATTTTTAGATGCAATACATAGAAAAAAACCTTGCTCTTTTAATTTTTTTAAAGTGCTTTGTAAATTTCGGTGTCCCTGTGTTAAAATTACCCCATCTATGCCATCTTCACCTAAAACACCTTTATATAATGTGTTATCTAAATCAACAATTATACCTTTAAGGTTTGGTTTTAAAAGACTTGGAATATAATTCAACCCTATCTCTTTCGAGACTTCAAGGCATGATAATGAACTTAATTTAGTGCCAGAAAATTTTTCTAATCTAAGATCAACAAATTTATCACCTAATCTATCTTCAACTTTATCTAAATTGTAAACCACAACCTGCTTATCATTTAATTTGAAGTGATGCCCAAATGGTATAAATAAAATAGGTTTTTTATATTTTTTCTTCAGAAAATTCATTCTTTCTTCAATAAATGAATCTACATTTTCAATTCTATAGCGACTGAAATCAATCCACAAAATCAATAAATCTGATGCAAAATTCAAATTAAAAAAACTTAATGAATCATCATAATCACTGTACTCAAACTTTACACTAGTTTCGCTAAAAGCTAGATAAGGATAAATTGTATTTTCAATTAATTCAAAAGAATGATTTCGGTAAATTGAAATCGTGTAACACTCTGAAGGCAATCCTTTTTCTTTGGGATAATTTAACAAATCTAATCGTGAAGGATTATCTTCAAATAAAAATTTTTGTAATTGCAATTGATTTTTCATCAGTGATCACCTTTTAACTGAGTAAAATCATTAATATATTCGTTAGGATCATATAATTCATTAGATAAAACTAATAAAACAGCTTTATCTGAAAAATCATACATTTCTTTCCATACTAATTTATCGATCCATAATGCAGTATTAGGATTATTTAAATTGAATATCTTATCTACACCAGATTGTTCTTTGATCTTAATTTTAATAGAGCCATTGATCGCAATAAAAACAAACTGTGATTTTTTATTTGCATGAGCCCCTCTGGGAACATTACCCTGTACATTAAAAACATAAAAAATTCTCTTAATTTCAAAAGGTATCTGATTTAGGTTTTCCAATACAACTAAAGATCCTCTATCATCTGATATACTTTGTAAATTTATGATCCTATAGCTTTCCACACCCCCCTCCCAAAAACTATGTAATGAATTTTTTAATAGTGCATTAAAATCTTTACAATACACCTCATTTATTACAAATTAAGCTAACCAAGTATTTACAAATAAACAATATAATATTACTGTCCAATTTTGTAACCCCTAAGCTTATTAGCAATCGCAGTATGCGATACACCCAATCTTTTTGCGAGTTT
>CALYQY010000052.1 GCA_945291235.1 uncultured Gilliamella sp. | reverse complement strand
AACAGCGTCCGAAACCTGCGGACTAAAAACCCACAACTTTTAACTAAATTAAAAAACCTTGTCAAAAACTTTCAGAAAATATAGGCGTTTAAGCAAAAAACACAAAACCTCGACAAGAACTTTCAGAAAACATAGGTGTTTAAGTAAAAAACGGTAATGGTAACCAAACCCGCAATAAATAGTCGCATGCACGTATTTGGCTTATCAATAAGCTATAAAAAAGAACAACTACACTACGCCGTTAACTATCAGCGACCTTAACTTTGATAACTTTGATGTTTCGCTCAACAAGGGCATCATAATATTTATCATCTAAATTATCATCGGTAATAATGGTATCAACCGCACTTAAATCACACACCACATTGGGACTACGGCGGCCAAATTTTGAAGAATCGGCAAGTAAAATTAACTTAGCAGCGGCTTTACTCATCGCAACACTACCATGATAGCTTTCGTTAAAGGTTGTCACGCCACCGACCAAATCTACACCGTCAGCCCCCATAAACAGTTTATCAAAAGTATAGGATTCAAAAGCGGCAATCGCTGAAGCATTATTACTGTGAAAAGAGGCTGATTTACGGCGAAAGGTGCCACCTGTTAGGATAATAGTTTGATCGTTATCATTCGCCACCAGCTCATTTACCATATGTAAGCTGTTAGTCATAATAGTGAGATTATTAAATTGGGCTAACATGGGGATCATCTGTGCCACGGTGCTACCGGCATCAAAAATAATTGAATCACCTTCATGAATTAGTTTAGCCGCTTCGGCTGCTATCGCCTTTTTTGCGGCGGTATTGATGTAAGTTTTATGGTCAATGGCTCGATCGCCAATCTCCCGATTTAACATAGCACCGCCATAAGTTCTTAAAACTAAACCACTTTCATTCAGTTGGGTAAGATCTTTACGAATGGTTGTACCGGTCGTTTGGAAATGGGCAACCAATTGATCAACACTTACTTGCCCATGATTTTGCAGATACTCTAAAATTGCAGTTTGTCTTTGCTTTACCTTCATGCTTAGATTCCATCATCATTATTAGCAGATATAAGAACTTATTTCGAAACTTATTATACTTTAAAATAAAAGAAAATACTTTTCATAATAAAAGTTTATTACTAATTATTTGCAGTAAGGGCGACACGTAATGCACTTTGTGAGGCAAGATCGTTTGGAAAGTATTGTATTGGATCGATTTGAGTGATCGATAAGCCATGTAAATCGCTCATCGCTTTTGGTAAAGCAAAAACGGTAATGCCCTTCATGATAACAGAGTCGATAACTACTTGATTTTCATCTAATGATAAAGCAATTAACACTCTAGGTTTAAAGCGTTTGGTTTGACTACGACCGACACCCAAATAAGTGCCCTTTTTCATGGCTAAAAATGCTTGATTGAAACGTCGAATCTGCACCCAGCTAAACACAATTTGGGTGCACCATGCAATAAAAGCCAGCACAATTAAGGTTGTTGTCATATTCATGGTGATCTCCGTTGATAAGCAAGGTAAATAGATGCGGCGAAAGCAATTGGTTTTGCTTTCGCGCGCTATTTTAACTAGAACATCACTTGTCCACCAGTAATATTAATAGATTGCCCGGTGCAGTAAGAGGCTTTATCGCTGGCATAAAACAGTAATACATTTAACACATCTTGATAATCACATCCTCTTTTGAGTGGCACTTTGTCAATATAGACTTGCTCAACTTCGCTTTCGGCAATACCTAATTTTTTCGCATATTGCGGGATCAATGATTGGAACATTGGCGATTTGAGTAAATTGCCTAACATCAGTGAATTGACCGTAATGCCATAATCAGCCAGATCGAGCGCTAGCGATTGAGTTAATCCCACCCCACCGAATTTAGCCGCACTGTATCCGCAATTATGTTTGCTGCCGACTTTTCCTGATTTTGAGTTGATTTGA
Source organism: uncultured Gilliamella sp. (assembly GCA_945291235.1). The sequence continues at coordinate 14,369 of CALYQY010000052.1, read as the reverse complement.
ATAATGCGGCCGGCTATTTTGTGTTTTATCATCAATTTAGCAAATTCACGTGCACATAGAAAATAGCCGGTTAGATTGACATCAACCGACAGTTGAAAATCTTTTAAACTAAAATCGGTAATTGGTGCCGCTTTGGCCACCCCTGCACTATAGACAATTAAATCAACCCGATGAAAGGTATTATCGACATCTTGCGCCAGTTTAACGACACATTCTTGATTGCCGGCATCAACCTTAAATCCTTGTGCCGTACCTGCACCATGTTTTTGATTAATTGCTTCGGCCACTTTGTTAGCATTATCTAAATTTAAATCCGCAACAACCACTTTATAACCGGCATCAGCAATCCCCAGGCTTAAAAATTCCCCTAGCGTTTGCCCGCCACCAATAACAACTGCAACTTGTTTCATTTTATATTCCTTAATTATTTACAATGCTAATTTCATCACCCACAAAAAGTTGAGCGGGTATGTCGCCTTTTACATGTACTGTTCCGGGTAATTCCGCTTGGCTACTACCGTCAAATCTTAATGTGATGTGACCCAATTGACGAAAATTGATGTTAGCGACATCGCCAACAGCTGTGATGTGATAAAGGTGCTTGCCTAATTGGAGTGTTTGCCCAACTTGCAGATCGTGTTTTAAATCGTCATGACTATGCACAAAACAGTAATCCGCCAAATCTGCCGGCGCGCCATTTTTAAACAGAATTAACATACCGTCAGCTAACGCTTCTTGAGCAAATTCACCGATTAGATCGATTTTTGAATGATAAATAACATTAGACATTATTAACCTTCTTTATTTGTAAGTTCTTAATCCAAAAATTTCTATTTTTTCCACTACTTTTAGCAGGGATGAAATTCATCCCCGTGCTTTTGTTCATACCATTTAATGATAGATAAAAAACGAGACTGCCCATGCAATAAGTACCGTTGGTGCGCCGGTCAGAAAACGGCTGACTAAAACAGCAGGTACCCCAACACGAACGGTATCTTGTTTAGCTTCCGCTAGCGATAAGCCAACCGGTATAAAGTCACATGCCGCTTGAGCATTAATGGCAAACAGTGCCGGTAATGCTAAATGAGGCGGAATATTACCCAGTCCAATTTGAACGCCAACTAAGGTGCCAATCACTTGCGCAATAACGGCGCCGGGTCCTAAAAATGGTGAAAGTAGTGGGAATGAGCAGATCAACGCTAAAATGATTAACCCTATCGGATTATTTGCCAAAGGCACTAAACCATGGGCAATAAAGTCACCGAGTCCGGAGGCAATGATGATCCCAATAAGCGCCGAAACAAATGCCATAAAAGGCAGTATTGTTTTCAATACGGTATCTATCGTGTCACGGCCAGCTTGGAAAAATACCGCTACCCCCGATCCCATACCAATCCCGATTTTGGCTAACAGACCGTCACTTTGTTCGGTGATTTTTTTACTGCTGTCGTATTGCTTATAGTCGGTTGATTTTTGCTCTTCATCTATGATTGGCGGATTAGCTGATGCGTGATGTGCCGCATCACTTTGCTTTTCAATCAGTTGGATGTTATTGGGTTTGACTGCCGACACATAGATATCTTCCACAATATATTGCGCTAAAGGTCCGGATTTACCGGTGGCATGAATATTAATTGTAGGTACGCGATTTTTAGGGTAGATACCACAACGCAAGGTACCGCCACAATCAATGACAGCAACCCCGATCTCTTCTTTTGCCGGCTCGCCTTCTTTAAAACCGTCGATAGCTTCCCAGCCGGTTAATTCTACTAATGTGTCAACAATTGCTGGTCTTGTACCGGCGGCGATATACACAATTTTTTTACCTGCAATAACCGGCAATTCTAAAGGGCCACCCCAACCCGCTTCGCCTTTTTCAATTCGAATAAATTTAGCCATTGTTGTATTCCTTCTTATAATGATTGATAAATATTTAGAGATGAACTTTTCTGTCTAATTTGATACCCATTTTTTTCTCAAAAATGGCAGTACAAAAGTCAGTTATCCAACCCCTAAAGAAGTTAGTGACAAGACCAACAAGAAAATAGCTAACCGCTAGCGGTCCTAATGGAAGATTTAATTGGGTTAAACCAGCGGCAATCCCTAAATAGACAAACAGCTCACCGGGATTAACGTGGGGAAATAGCCCATTCATGGAGTGGCAACTATAGGAAGAAGCTGCATAATAACTTGGCTTGTAAAACTCTGGCATAAAGCGACCTAAACTTAATGTCATTGGATTACAAAATACAAATGTGCCAATTAAAGGTAATAACAGATAGCGTGAAATCGGATTACCGGCACAAGCTTGCGCTAAACGCTCAATCCGATCTTGCCCAATAAATTTAATTAGCGCATTCATCACAACGAGTAACGAAATTAACAATGGCAAAATGGCTGTTACCATGCCCACAAACACTTTGCCGCCCTCTTGGAATAAACCTATGAACCATTCGGCTCCAAACGAAATTGCATCAATCATATTGTCTCCTATTGAGTTAAATTTCGAAGGAATAGTAACAACTTTAAAAATCAAAAACTTTTAACTTTGTCACATTTTGAAATATTTTCTTTTATTTTGAAAGAAAATATTTAAAACAAAAGTTAACTTTAAAAGTTTTACAGATTCATAGATTGCTAAAATAGCAGTGATAGTCAACAATAGCTGTTTTTTATTGGACTTTGCTTCATAGTTAGCGTAATTTGATACTACAAAGCGTTTTTATTATAAATTTAGAGGAGAATCTAATATGGCTAAAAGCACTAAAAGTACCAAAAGTACGACTTCTGCAAAAAGGCTCCAACAAAAAGCAATTTTGTTTCCAACTGATTTAGGGCAAAAAGCATCAAGAGATATTTCCGGCGCAATGAATTCCGTTTTGGCAGATGTATTTGCCCTTTATTTAAAAACTAAAAATTTCCATTGGCATGTCAGTGGACCACATTTCCGTGATTACCACTTAATGTTAGATGATCATGGTGAAGAATTATTTGCAATGACAGACCCTATTGCAGAACGTGTACGTAAATTAGGTGGTACGACATTACGCTCAATCGGCCATATCTCAAAATTACAAAGTATTTCTGATAATGATGCTGATTTTGTTGAACCGTCTGATATGCTTGCCGAACTTTGCCAAGATAATATTAAACTCACCGAGCGCATGCGTGTTGCTCATGATATTTGTGATAAATATAACGACTCAGCAACAGCAAGCTTGATTGAAGAGTGGATTGACCAAGCTGAACGCCGTGCATGGTTCTTATTTGAAACCGGTCGTCGACTTGATTCATCTGGTCACTAAAAAAGTATTATGCTCAATTATTACAACCCATAAGAGACACATTTGTGTCTCTTAATTCAAATTTAAGGGGTCGACAAATGAGTAAAAAAATTGCTGTATTGGTTGGAAGTCTACGTAAAGATTCGTACAACTTAAAAGTTGCTAAAGTTTTACAACAAATTGCCCCACCTTCTTTATCACTATTAATCATTGAGATCGGCGATCTGCCGTTATATAACGAAGATATCGATACCGACAACCCTCCCGCTTCTTATACCCTTTTCCGTCAAGAAATTACCGATTGCCAAGGCGTCATTTTTGTCACACCGGAATACAATCGTGGATTACCGGCAGTAATTAAAAATGCGATCGATGTTGGCTCTCGCCCTTATGGTAAAAATGCCTGGGCGAAAAAACCTGCGGCGGTGGTTTCCGTATCACAAGGTGCGATCGGCGGTTTTGGTGCTAATCATCAACTACGTCAATCTTTAGTCTTTCTTGATATGCCTACCTTACAACAGCCTGAAGCGTATATCGGCAATATCAATACTGCTTTTGATGAAAACGGTAATATTAGCGAAAAAACCAAAGCATTCCTTTCACAAATTATTAATAGTTATGCCAGTTGGATTGAAAAGCTAAGCTAATAAGCCTTTCTTTTACGATTCACAGTCAATATAATTGACTGTGTTTAATCCGTTCGCTGGTAAGAATTGCTTTATGACACTGTTTTTTCCCAAAAATGAACAAGAATTACTAAATCGAGCCAAACTGGTTGCCGGCTACAGCTTTGGTGAAATAGCACAATATTTAAATATTGTAATTCCCGCTAATTTAAACAAGCAAAAAGGTTGGGTGGGTAATTTGCTTGAAACATTTTTAGGAGCGAATGCCGGCAGTAAAGCACAGCAGGATTTTGCCGACTTAGGCATCGAGCTTAAAACCATTCCGGTTGATAAACAAGGTGAACCGTTAGAGACCACCTTTGTCAGTGTCACACCGCTCATGGCAAATTACGGCGTTATTTGGGAAACCAGCCACGTAAAATATAAACTTAATAAAGTCCTTTGGATCCCAATCGAAGGTGAAAGATCCATTCCCCTTGCTGAACGTAAAGTCGGCCACCCTATCTTATGGACACCCACTGCCGAGCAGGAACAGCAACTTAAACAAGATTGGCAAGAATTAATGGATATGATTGCTCTAGGACAAGTTGAAAAAATTACAGCCCGTTATGGCACTTATTTGCAAATTAGACCGAAAGCGGCTAACGGCAAAGCATTAACCCAAGCAATTGGCGAACACGGGCAAATAATATTAACCCGACCAAGAGGCTTTTATCTAAAAAAAGCATTTACCCGACAAATCCTCAATTGTGTCATCAACGATTAAATATTTTGTCGCCTAATACAGCTTTTTCCAAAAAACTTCAATCGTTCAATTTTCTAACTGTTTTTCTCTCTAACACACAACTCATCTTTTAAGAACTCCTCCTGAAAAATTAGTCTTTTGATTTTTATGATTATTCTATAAAAAAGGTCTTCCCACTCTCCACACCTTGCCAAATAACAAAGCAAGGTAACCTAGTCTCAACGATTTTTAATCATTGCGATTGTTTTTTGTCGCAATGAGTTTCAGCTTATAACCGGTTGTTTAGTGTCGCACTGTAACATTTTGATGCTTACTTTCGTTAAATTGTGATCCCTAACACAACTACAAAACAATGTTTTAATTATAATAAATTTTAGTTTCAATATTGTTTAGGGAGTAAGTATATGGACCTATTTTTAAATATTTTTGGGCAACCTGCGATTATTATCGCTTTAGTCGCTTTTATCGGTTTAGTTTTACAACGGGCTAAATTATCGAAGATTATTACCGGAACGCTGTTATCTTTTATTGGATTTGTCTTAATTAAGACCGGTGGCAAGATACTTGGTGGCGTATTGGTGATGTTTAGTAATATGTTTACCCACGCATTTGGCATGCATGGCGTAGTACCGAGTAATGAAGCTATCACTGCCTTAACAATGGAGTCTTTGGGCGCAAGTGCGGCATTTATCTTATTTTTTGCCATGATTATTAACTTGTTATTAGCCCGTTTCACACGGTTTAAATCGATCTATTTATCGCTGCATCTCATTTTGTTTATGGCATTTTCCTATACTGCGGTGCTTAAAGGTATGGGCTATGACGGTGTGATTATCGTGGCTTCTGGTGCCATAATTATTGGGTTTTATATGGCAATATTTCCTACTTTGCTCTCTCGATTTAGCCAAAAAATTATTGGCCATAACGATTATTGCATAGCGCATGCCGGCACTATTTCTTACTTGATTGGCGCCTATAGTGGTCGGTTAATTGGCAATGCCAAAAACGATATTGAGCAGATTAAAATTAACGACCGTTTTAGCTTCTTAAGGCAAGCTGATGTGGCAACTTTTATCACGATGTTTATTTTGTTGTGCCTCTCTGGATTATTTTCACAACCGGAATATTTAAAACAGATATTGAAGAATAATACCTTTATTATTTTTGCTTTGGAGCAGTCAGCTATTTTTGCCGGCGGTTTATATATTGCTAAAAAAGGGGTGGCTATTTTTACCGAAGAGATTATTCCGGCTTTTAAAGGCTTTGCACAAGTTGTTGCGCCCGGTTGTGTGCCAGCCGTTGATCCTATGGTGTTGTTTGATAAAGCGCCAAACTGTGTGTTGGTCGGGTTTATCGTCAGCTTTTTTACTGAAGTGGCTTGCGTGGTGATTTTTCCTTTTATTGGTTTACCCATTATTATTCCAGGAATTATGGCAAGTTTTATAACTGGCGGAACGGCAGCTATTTTTGGTAATTCAACCGGCGGGGCGATAGGTGCAATAATTGCGGCGTTTATCAATGGGTTATTATTGTGTATTTTACCGGCTTTAGCATTACCACTTTTCGCCTTTTTAGGGGTTGAAGGGGTCACTTTTGCCGATCCGGATTTTACCACGCTTTCACTGCTAACCGAAGGAGTGATGAAACTGTTTCATTAATATTATAGGTGCGCCATTTAGCCTATATTCATTGTATCAATTAGCCATTGGCTAGGTAAAAAAAAGTCCGCCGAAGCGGACTTTGGGTTGAGGCAATTATAAAATATCTAACATTAAAATTTTGGAATTACGCTGATAGTTGTACAACTGTTTCTTTTTAATCGGTAAATCATCGACTTGAGCAGGATTAAAGCCTTTTTCTCTAAACCAATGAATGCTGCGGGTTGTTAAAACAAAGATTTTCTCTAATCCTAAACGATTAGCACTTTCAGCGATTTTTTCAATTAACAGATCGCCTCGTGAGGAGTTACGATATTGTGGATGAATGGCAACACAAGCCATTTCACCCATTTTTTCATCCAGATATGGATAAAGCGCAGCGCACCCAATTGTCATGTTATCCCGCTCGATTATGGTAAATTTATCAATTTCGATCTCTAATTGTTCTCTTGAGCGTTTAACTAAAATGCCTTGCTCTTCCAGTGGGCGTATCAGCTCTAGGATGCCACCGATATCGTTAATGGTTGCTTGGCGAACTTGTTCGGAGTGTTCCATGGCAACTTGCGTTCCAATCCCGTCCCGAGAGAATAACTCTTGTAAAATCGAGCCATCAACCAGATAACTCACTAAATGACTGCGCCGTACACCATTACGGCAAGCCTTCGACGCTGCACGTAAAAAGCGAGCTTCACTCGATAAGTGTTTTCCTTGTAACGCTTTTTGATCGACGTAATTATCGGCATCGATTGGAAACAGATCAGTTATAACATGCCCTTGTTCATCAAGCACACCTTGTTCGGCACAAAAGCTAATCAGCTTATCGGCTTTTAGTCGAATGGCAACCTCTGCTGCGACATCTTCTGATGCTAAGTTAAAACTCTCACCGGTTACAGAAACTCCCACCGGTCCTAATAAAACAATCGAGCCTCGATTTAATTGTTCATCAATCGCTTCACCATTAATCCGGCGAATTTTACCGGTATGACAATAATCAATGCCGTCATCAACACCGAGTGGCTGGGCAATGACAAAATTACCACTTACCACATTAATATGCGCACCTTGCAACGGGGTATTATTCAAGCTCATCGATAAACTGGCGGTAATATTAAGCTGTAATAGCCCGGTGACCTGTTTGACGATGTCAAGGGTGGGAGCATCGGTGATGCGGGTGTTTTTATAGTATTTCGGTTCGATATTGTGTTGTTTTAGTGATTCATCAATTTGATTACGAGCGCCGTTAACAATGACCAGTTTAATGCCCAGACTATACAGTAGACCAATATCGCTAATGATACTTGAATAATTATTACTTTTTAGAACAGCGCCGGTTAATAAAATAACAAACGTTTTTCCATGATGTGCATTGATATAAGGGACGCTATGCCTTAACCCTTCAACTAATTCAGTTGTTCTTTCTTTCATCATTACAACCACCAAAATGAATATTTATTCAGATTTTGTGTATTTTTATTTATTTTTAGCGGATTAGCAAGTAATATTTGTTAAAATATAGACAATATTCATTGCTAACTTAGCGGTAGCAAAGGGCGATGAAATTCGGCAAAGTTCAGGCTGGATAATGTTTAAAGGTGAAATAAGGTTACATTACCAATAGTTAAAAAGCACACCTTTTTTGTGGTGTGCTTTTTTATTGAGATAATAGAAATTATTTTAAATAGTGGTGGCAAATATAGTTATGATCAACTAAATACAATTCTCTGTCACCCCTATTTCAGCGTGAATATTTTGCTTATTTTGTCACATTAAAAGTTTTACGATAACGCATCAGCACAATCAGCGCCATTACCGTTCCTAAACCGGCAAAGAAGGCATCAGTAAGCATAACGTAACGCAAACCATACATCGTTGATACCCAGCCGATTATAAATGGAATAACCATGGTGGCAAAGCTTGAAGAGGTAAAGAAAATACCCAATACTTTACCTTTACCGGACGGGAAAAACTCCGCCATAGTGGTGAGTGCCAATTGTAATACGCCGCCTGCTGCGGTAAATCCAAGCACAAACCCGCCGACAATACACATCATTGGGGTCGGATAAGAATACAGGGCGATCAGCATAAAGGTAGACAGTAACGGATAGAGCACCACAATATAAACAGGTCTAATTAAGCTTTTAACTAAAATTGATGTTAAAAAGACGCTAGCAAGTGTACCGATACCATACGCAGAAAAAGCTTTAACGGCACCTGCGGCATCCATATCTGCAACCGTTTGTGAAAAATCTTTCAAACAAGAAGAGACTAAATAAAATGTTGCCGTTGAGGTAAAACCAATGACAATAAAACAGATTCCTTCGATCATTCTATTTGAATTCTGTTTCAATGTTGCAGGATTTTTTTCAATGGTTTGCAAGTCTTTTACTTCCTCTTCTGGGGTAATTTTATGGTTAGGGAATGGCATTTTAAGCACGATTAGCGCATTTAAAGCCAGAACAACACAGCAGAAGATAAATGACCAACCATAATACCCCTGACTTGCCATAATAATCCCCATAATTAACGGTAAAACCGATTGACCAGCGGCAATCGCCGCTTTAGTGAGAATAGAAGCCGATCCCGGTGATTTCGGGAATGATTCCATTAATGCCGGGTATGTACCTGCATCAAGTGTTGAGTTGGCAATACCGCCTAATACGGCAAACAAGAACGCAATATCAGCGTTAGGGCTAAATAAAATGCCAAGCAAGAAGCCAATATAAAATAATCCACCTAAGGCAATAAATGGTTTACGTCCATACTTATCTGATAATGTTCCCATGACAAATAACACGAGTAAACGACCAACACCTAATCCCATCATCACGTTGTAAACACTCTGTTTTGCCTCACCAATTTGGCTCAGCTGATCGGGCGTGAGTGCATCTTTAGCGATATTAAACAGATACGCTACTTGCGGATTAAATTGCGCGGCTAAATAGTCAATATTTAAACCAAGAATGATTGCGCCCATTCCATGCACAAAATAGTTCATATACATACAAACCGCTGTGCCTAAATATTTATTCTTCATCTATTTACTTCCTATATAAATTATGTAAAAACGCCTGAGTTTTTATTACAAAAGTAGGCGAGTATTTTGTAATTTTGTCTCTTTTTGCGATTTATATTTTGTTGATATCAATAACTTTTTTAAACCGATAAAAAACAATCGATCCTAAAATGACACTTAACATAGCGATAAAAAAGTCGAGCAAAATTGCGTAACTAACGTTAGTCATTGCCAGTTTCGGTACAATACGTGGTATAACAACGAAAGTCAGTCCACTAAAGGTGTACATACAACCGACCGCTAATCCTTTACGGGTTGGGAACATTTGCTGCATCACAACCAGTGTGAGTTGCAATACGCCACCAGCAGCAGTAAAGCCCATGCCGATAGCGGCAATAAGGCACATTAATGGTGAAATATTGAAATAAAATAAAATCAGAACAATGGCAGATAGCGCCGGCAATATAATGATACAAAAGATCGGTTTTAAGAATCGTTTTACGATAAATGCTGTTGCAAAAACCGAAATGATCGAAGCCGTACTGTAACAGCTAATCAGCAGGTTGGCGTCATCATCAGACATATTTACGCTTTTCATTGCGATAGTGGGTAACCACTGTAAGATAACAACGAAAGTTGCTGTGGTGGTAAATCCCATCAGCGTTAATAAAATGCCTTCAATTTCAAATCGAGGCGTAGCTTTAAAATAGTCCCCTGAACCTTTACTCCCTTTGATAGCGGTGTCTTTATGCGGAAATTTTTGCGGGAGTATTAATAAGCAATTAATTAAGAGATAAAAAGTGAAACCCCAAAATGCCCAGCCATACCATATGTGATTGGAATGAAAAAATGTGACAATAAAAGGAAGGACTAAAGAACCAATTGAGATAAATGCTTTAATCAGTACGCTTGCTGAGCCTGCCGAATTAGGAAAACATTCCGTTAATGCCGGCATTGAACCGGTATCTAAAAATGAGTTTCCGGCACCGACTGCAATAGCTAAACAAAAGGCGACATGAATATTAGTACAAAAAGTCATGCCGATAAAGAAAATGGCATAGCAACTCATACCTAATAAGATAAACAGTTTTCGCCCAAATTTATCTGATAATAACCCGCCAATAAACATTAGACCTATCTTACCAATTCCAATACCGGAAGCGATATAGCCAAGATCAACAAGATCGGCATTGAGTTGGGTAAACAGATCTAGGGAGAATTGCATTATTACTATCAGCGCAATACTTTGAATAATATAATTAGCATAAATTGAACCGACAATTCCATATGAATTGACCTTTCGATTATCCATTGGTAATACTCCATATTTTAAAATTGAAAACTTTAACTACATTCAATATACAAGTATCAATATTAATCTGAAAGCGATAAGTACAAATTTATTGCTAAAATTTAACCTGCGTCACATTTATTTATAGATTTTAAACTATTTATAAAAAAAATAGCATGTTTTTGCGCAAGAATTATTCTTATACATAAAATTATTTTATAAGATTAGTAAAATCTATTCTTTTTTATTATCAAAAAAAATACCACGTTTAGGCGGCATTTTTAATAATGATCATGATAAGAATGATGATTAATATTAATTTTGTAATACTGTTAATATTTGAGCGAGAATCTGACTTTCATCCTGATCGACATTGATAACATGATGTGCTGCATCATGATAGAGTGGTAAGCGGTCAGCTAATACTTTTTCCATTTCATCAACAATCGATAAACCTGTCAAAGAGGGGCGCTGGGCAACATTTGGGTCTTTCATTAAACGAGCCGCTAGCGTTGCAGCTGGCGCAGAAAGAAAAATCACAATGCCATTTTCTTTCATAAAATCTCGATTATGATCAGCCAGTACCATTCCCCCGCCAGTTGCAATAACACGATTGGGCTTTGTTGTATCAACAAGTACTTGGCTCTCTCTTGCACGAAAGCCTTCCCAACCCTCTTTTTCAACTATTTCAGCAACGGTTTTTTGTGTGGTTTCAAGTAGATGACAATCTGTATCAATAAAAGAATACGCTAACTTGTTGGCTAACATCTTTCCCATCGTGGTTTTGCCTGCGGCTCTTGCACCAACTAAAAAAATTGTATTATTCATTTTGTGTCCTTTTAGATATACAGATCTCACAATATGCTAACTATGCTAGTGATTCACTTGCCATTTTGCAACATTTATTTTACATTTTATTTGATAAATATTTAACGTTATGAATTTATTTAAATTAATCACAAAATGAAATGCTCAATTTTGTAAACTAAAGTTTACATCGTTGATTTTTATAATCTGCTATATCCTATTATGGTTGCCAATTAGCACAGCTTTTCTAAGCCACGAAAATAGAGCTCAGTGGCTATGGATTGGTGCAATCGCCATTGAATAACGTCAAGATCGGGATTGACCTTTTTAAACTCGGCATAAGTCATAAAATAACGAATCGTATTGCTACCGACGCGATCATTAATGCTATTAATGATGATATTGATTTTGTCACTTCGCAATTTTTTCAGTTCTTGCATGGCATTTGCCACCGATTCCGGCACAGGTATTGAACCGTTTTCCCATTCATGCCATGTGCTAGCATCCGTTTTACCAATATATTCACTTGCCTCTGGCACTTTTAACATCAGAAAACGACGATATGCCTGTAATTCTAAATTGGTCATAATGACTCCTTTTGATAACATTTTTCATTTATACAACTCGCTAACACCCTATTTATTTTTCAATAGTTGAACTAAACACCTAGAGTGAAGTGTATAAATTTATTATTGATGCACCAAACAAATGCGGTTTGATGCATACTTTTTTGATCTATTTTTCAGCTAAAGCATCGATGACCGCTTGTTTGGCTTTTTCAGAAAGGTCTTTTCCTGTCCAAATTTTAAATTGCGCATTTGCTTGACCTATAAACATTTCACGCCCTGATATCGAGTCCCAGCCAGCTTTTTCTGCTGCTTGTCGGAATTTTGTATTATAAGGGGTGTAGACAATATCATAAGCCACACCTTTGCCTTTAAACCAATCTTGTTCGTAAGGTGTTTGATCTTCAAATTTACCTTTCATTCCTAGCGGCGTTGAGTTAATAATAATTTGTGCTTCAACTTTATGACGATCTTCCCAGGCAACAACCTTGAGGTTGAACTCTTTGGCTAAAGCTTCTGGTAGATCGGTTACAATATCGGTAACAGTGATATCGGTATAGCCTAGATCATGCAATCCAACCACAGCGGCACGCGCTGCGCCACCGGCACCAAGTAATAAAACTTTTTTATACTCTGGTGGTAACTTTTTCTGTTCAAGGGGCTGCATAAAGCCAACAATATCTGTGTTATCACCACAAAGCTTATCGCCATCCCAATAAACTAAGTTTGCTGCCCCAGCTTTTTTTACATGTTCAGTTACTTCATCTAAATAAGGGATAATTGTTTGCTTATGTGGAATGGTGACACATAATCCCCTTATATTAAGTAATCTGACCGATTTAAACAGAGTTGCAATTTCTTCTGGTGGGGTAGGAAATGGGACTAAAACTGCTGGAATGCCATAATCTTGAAATGATGTCGTATGAATTAGTGGGCTCATACTATGCCCTAAAGGATAACCGATAATGCCGTATATGCTATATGGCGTGAACTGGCTCATATAATCTCCTTGAAAGTTAGAAAATTAAAGCGAATAAATAAAATCTTTATCAAGAGTATTAAAGCATATTTATTATAAAATTAAATCATTTTTTCTTAATTTATAGATACAGTTAATGTTTTGTTTTATAACAATATGTTTAATATATAAAAAATAATTATTCCGACTTATTGACTGAAAATTTTCTGACTTGCAAGGCGATGATCGTAGCCTGATTCTATTTGGCATTTGTGCCAAATAAAATCAATCTGATTTGATGCTACCTGCAATATTGTTAATTATTGGCTATCACCGGCCAAAGATTGCATCATCGCTATGTTCGATTAAAAAGTGGTAAAATTTTTGTGCCGCAGGCAAAAGTGGTCTGTTTTCCATGGTGGCAATAAAGATATCTCTTTTTTGATAGTTTTTACTCATCGGCACCAGCGTTACGTTAAACTCTTCAGGTATCAACACTCTTGGCATAATACCGATACCATAATTGATTGAAACTAATCCCATCATGGCACCTTCGGTTTCTACTCGACAAGCTATATTGGGTTTTACCCCTGTTTTATATAACATCTCATCAACGACATTTTTCATTCCACTTCTTTCGGTAAATAAGATTAGCGGTTCGTTAATCAGATCTTTTAAATCGAGTTTTTTACGTTTCGATAACGGGTGATCGTTAGAAATTATAAACACCAGTTCTTGTTTAGTTAATTTTTGAAAATGAACATCGGGTTCATCTTGCAAACGGGAACAGATCGCAATTTCATATTTTTTTGCTTTCAACCCTTCAATAATATTTTGTGACATTCCTTCATAAAATGAGAAAGTAATATTTTTATTGTCCGGTTGATCTAAGAAAGCTTTAATGATTTTTGGCATGTAATTGGTACTTATAGAATAGATGAAAGCTAGCCCGATATGCCCATGCGAAACGCTGGTTAGCTCTCTAACAAATTGTTCACCTTCTGACAAGGCGCTTAAAGCTTGTTCTACATAAGTTAGATACTGCTTACCCTCTTTTGTCAGTTCGACATTGCGCCCTCGTTTTTGAAACAGTTTGATTCCTACTTCTTTTTCAAGTTCTGAAATTGAATGACTTAAACTAGGTTGGCTAATGGAGAAATATTCTGATGTTGATGTGTAATGTTGTGTTTTAGCCAGTACCTGAAAGTACTTTAATTGTTTTAGATTCATGTCATCAAACTCTCTTAACTGATCTGTGCCCAAGACAGTATAGGAGAATTTTAGATTTACACAATATTTGTCGATTATTTAAATTTACCTTGTCGCTACTTATTTTTCGCATAAAATAAGATAATACTTGAGAATCTTTGCATAAAAGCGTATACTTCGCTACCTCATTATTATGGGTGTAGTGTGAGAGG
>CALYQY010000051.1 GCA_945291235.1 uncultured Gilliamella sp. | reverse complement strand
GAAGTTCATGTGATGAATAAATTTAGTCCTGTTAAGAGCGATGCTCAAGCAGAGACATTACCGGAACATTATGAACCTGTTCTTATGAACGAGTTTGGTGAAGTAGATATATTAGCGTTACTTGAGGACGAAATTATTCTCTCATTACCTATTGCGCCGGTACATGATAGTAAACACTGCGAAGTGTCAGAGGCAGATATGGTATTTGGTGAAATTCCAGCGGAGAATGAAAAACCAAATCCATTTGCAATTTTAGTTAGTTTAAAGAATAAGGGGTAAATCCATGGCTGTTCAACAGAATCGTAAAACTCGTGCAAAACGTGGTATGCGTCGTTCTCATGATGCATTAACTGTTGCTAATATCTCAGTTGATGAATCAGGTAAAACACATTTACGTCATCACGTAACCGCTGATGGTTATTATCGTGGTCGTAAAGTGATTTCTAAATAATTACTTAGTAATTAGAAATCCTCAGGTGACATTTTGGATAATCTAACCATTGCGTTAGATGCTATGAGCGGGGACTTCGGTCCTCGTGTTGTTGTTCCTGCTGCAATACAAGCATTAAATCGTTATCCAAATCTTTCTCTATTTCTGGTAGGTGATCTAACAGAAATCGGTCTTCTTTTGTCCAAAGAAAATTCAAAATTAATTGCCCAATATCAAGATGAAGGACGATTAACTTTGGTTAAATCCACCGCAGTTATCGCTAATGATATGAAACCATCTTATGCTATTCGCCACAGTGAAGGCTCTTCAATGAGAATTGCACTTGAACTGGTGAAAGATAATCAAGCGCAAGCATGCGTGAGTGCTGGTAATACAGGGGCATTAATGGGGCTATCTAAACTCTTATTACACTCCTTAACCGGCATTGATCGCCCGGCATTGGTTGCTACCATTCCTGCCTTAAATAATCAAAATACGGTGGTACTGGATTTAGGTGCAAATGCTGAGTGTGATAGTGATATGTTGGTGCAATTTGCCATAATGGGCGAAATCTTAGCAAAAACAGTACTTAACATTGAAAATCCACGGGTAGCACTACTCAATATTGGTGAAGAAGACATTAAAGGTTTGGATAAAATCCGTGCAGCTGCGTCCATTTTAAAATCAAATAATCAAATTAACTATATCGGTTACTTGGAAGGTAACGAGCTTTTAACCGGTAAAACTGATGTTCTGGTTTGTGACGGCTTTGTGGGGAATGTGACATTAAAAACGGTTGAAGGCTTAATTAAAATTTTTATGTCTTCTTGCAAATTATCATTTGGTCACAGCTCTTTTATCATGAAGTTATTAAGCAAGTGGTTACAAAGAAAGATCGCAAAAAATTTTGGTTATTTAGATCCCGGACGATATAATGGAGCCTGTTTGCTTGGTCTTCGAAGTATTGTGATTAAAAGTCACGGTAGTGCTAATCAAAAATCTTTTTTTGCAGCAATTGAACAAGCTATTTTGGCTATACAGACGAATATACCTGAGAAGATTGCAATCAGCCTTTCTTCTGCACTACCTAAGAGCGAATAATTAGATGTATACAAAGATATTAGGAACAGGAAGTTATCTTCCAAAACAGATTAGAACAAATGCCGATCTTGAAAAAATGGTTGATACCAGTGATGAATGGATTACAACCCGTACCGGCATTAAAGAAAGGCGTATTGCCGCACCCGATGAAACTGTCACAACCATGGCTTATCAAGCTGCAATCAATGCTATTGATATGGCTGATATCGATAAAAACGATATTGGTATGATTATTGTTGCAACAGCGACTTCTGTCAATGCTTTCCCTAGCGCCGCAACTGAATTGCAGGCTAAACTTGAAATTGGTGACGTGATTGCATTTGATGTATCAGCCGCTTGCTCTGGCTTTGTCTATGCTCTTGATATTGCTGATAAATACATTAAAAGTGGCGCCATTAAATATGCATTAGTGGTGGGTTCAGATATGTTGACACGGGGTGTTGATCCAAAAGACCGTGGCACGATTATTATATTCGGTGACGGCGCCGGCGCAGTTGTGGTTGGTGCATCACAAGAACCCGGTATTATTGCTTCACATTTGCATGCCGACGGTCGTTATGGCGATTTGTTAAAATACCCGTATGTTGATCGCCGTGATATGAATGACCCTGTTTATATGACAATGCATGGTAATGAAGTGTTCAAAATTGCCGTTAAAGAGCTGTCTAACTTAGTTGATGAGCTATTGACTGAAAATGCCTTTAATAAAGCAGATTTAGATTGGCTGGTACCACACCAAGCTAACCTAAGAATTATTTCGGCAACCGCAAAACGTTTAGATATGGACATGAGCAAAGTGATTGTTACGCTTGATAAACAAGGCAATACTTCTGCAGCATCAGTACCTTGTGCTTTAGATGCCGGGGTGCGGGACGGACGTATTAAACGAGGTCAACTAATCTTATTAGAGGCTTTCGGTGGCGGCTTTGTTTGGGGCTCTGCGCTCGTTAGATTTTAAATACAAATTATTTTGAGTAATCAAGGATTTTAAAAATGACCAAATTTGCAATGGTATTTCCAGGACAAGGCTCACAATCTGTGGGTATGTTAAAAGATCTTGCGGACAATTACCCTATTGTAAAAGCAACTTTTGATGAAGCATCAGAAGTATTAGGCTATGATCTATGGGCACTTGTTCAAGACGGCCCGGCTGAAGAATTAAATAAGACATGGCAAACGCAACCTGCGTTACTTGCTTCGTCGGTTGCAATATATCGCGTATGGCAAAGCGTTAATGGCGCTCAACCGGAATTTATGGCGGGTCACAGTTTAGGTGAATATTCAGCCTTAGTTTGTGCTGGCGTGATTGATTTTAAAGATGCAATCGAATTAGTTGAGTTACGTGGAAAATTGATGCAAGAAGCTGTGCCAGCAGGTACAGGTGCTATGTATGCCATCATTGGTTTAGATAACGAATCAATCAGCAAAGCTTGTGAGCAAGCGGCTGAAGGTCAAATCGTTGCGCCAGTTAATTTTAATTCACCTGGGCAAGTGGTTATCGCTGGCAATAAAGAAGCGGTTGAACGGGCGGGCGCATTATGTAAACAAGCCGGTGCAAAACGCGCCTTACCTCTAGCGGTTAGCGTACCGTCACATTGTGCTTTAATGAAACCGGCAGCCGATAAATTAGCCACTGCATTGCAAAACATTACGTTTAATGCACCAAAATTTGCGGTAATTAACAATGTAGATGTTAAAGTGGAAAGTTCTGCTGAGCAGATTAAAGCAGCGTTAATTGCCCAACTTTACAGCCCGGTACGTTGGACGGAAACAGTTGAAATGATGGCAAAACAAGGCGTGACACTTTTAGTTGAAATGGGACCGGGTAAAGTATTAACTGGATTAACTAAACGTATTGTTGATTCACTATCAGCGTGTGCTGTTAATGATAAAGCATCATTAGATGCTGCAATTGAAAATACAAAATAGAAGATAAAAGAGGTAGCTATGAACCTATCAGGAAAAATTGCTTTAGTGACAGGTGCCAGTCGCGGAATTGGTAAAGCCATTGCAGAAAAGTTAGTCGCTTGTGGTGCAACAGTGATTGGTACAGCAACAACAGAAAAAGGTGCTGAGGCTATCAGCCAATATTTAGGCTCACATGGTAAAGGTTTTGCATTAAATGTGACTGATGAAGCATCAATTGAATCAGTTATCCAAGCAATTAAAACTGAATTTGGTGATATTGACATTTTAGTCAATAATGCAGGGATCACTCGTGATAATTTGTTAATGCGAATGAAACAAGACGAGTGGCAAGATATTTTAGATACTAATTTAACGTCTGTTTTCCGCTTATCTAAAGCATTAATGCGCACCATGATGAAAAAACGTTATGGCCGAATTATCACGATTGGATCGGTTGTCGGCACTATGGGTAATGCCGGTCAAGCCAATTATGCTGCTGCAAAAGCCGGTCTAATTGGTTTTAGTAAATCATTAGCTCGTGAAGTTGCTTCTCGTGGCATTACCGTTAATGTTGTTGCACCGGGCTTTATCGCAACGGATATGACTGAAGCATTAACTGATGAACAAAAAGCACAAACATTAGCTCAAGTTCCGGCTGGTCGTTTAGGTGAACCTGTTGAAATTGCTAATGCTGTGGCATTTTTAGCGTCAGACGAAGCTAGCTATATAACTGGCGAAACTTTACATGTCAATGGCGGCATGTATATGGTGTAATTGATTAGAATAGTGTAAAATAAACCCATATTTTGAGGTTTTGAACAAAAAATAAACAATTGGGTTGAAAAATGATTTGCATCTTTTTCAACATTTTATAAACTTACATTCACCGCCACTTTCGGCGATTTTTATAGGAAAAAAAAGAGTATGAGCACTATTGAAGAGCGAGTTAAAAGTATTATTGTTGAGCAACTTGGTGTGAAAGAAGACGAAGTAAAAAATGAATCTTCTTTTGTAGAAGATCTTGGCGCTGACTCTCTTGATACTGTTGAACTAGTTATGGCTTTAGAAGAAGAATTCGATACAGAAATTCCTGACGAAGAAGCTGAAAAAATCACAACTGTTCAATCAGCAATTGATTATATTACTGCAAATCAATAGGGTTAGCAGAATGTTCACAATAGGCGGTCACATGATCGCCTAGTTTATTTTATGCCTACATTTTTTCGCATAGCGAATGAGGCATAAAGTAAGCGTGAAACTTAGCGTAAACTTTTAATGATTCAAATTTCATTTCAATCCTTTTCTGGAGGACAATGTGTCTAAACGCAGAGTTGTTGTTACTGGAATGGGCATGATATCTCCAGTAGGTAATACAGTTGAATCCACTTGGCAAGCGTTACTAGCAGGTCAAAGTGGAGTTGAGCTCATCGAACACTTTGATACAGCCCCATTTGCCACACGCTTCGCAGCGATGGTTAAAAACTTTAACGGCGAAGATTATAATATTACACGCAAAGATGCCCGTAAAATGGATTATTTTATCCAATATGGTATTGCTGCTGGTATGCAAGCAATGCAAGATGCCGGCATTGAAATAACGGAAGAAAATTCAGAACGTATTGGTTGTGCCATTGGTTCCGGTATTGGCGGTCTTGGGTTAATTGAAGAAAATCACAGTGCGCTAATTAATGGCGGTCCACGTAAAATTAGCCCGTTCTTTGTCCCTTCAACGATTGTTAATATGATCGCTGGTCACTTATCTATCATTTATGGATTAAAAGGACCAAGTATTACCATTGCAACAGCTTGTTCTTCCGGTGTTCATAATATTGGTCATGCTGCCCGAATGATAGCCTATGGTGATGCAGACGGAATGTTAGCCGGTGGCGGTGAAAAAGCCAGTACACCACTCGGTATTGGCGGTTTTGGTGCAGCTCGTGCATTATCGACTAATAATGACAATCCAAAAGGCGCAAGTCGCCCGTGGGATAAAGACCGTGACGGTTTTGTTCTTGGTGACGGTGCAGGGATCATGTTCTTAGAAGAGTATGAACATGCGAAAAAGCGTGGTGCAAAAATTTATGCTGAAATTGTCGGTTTCGGTATGAGTGGCGATGCTTATCATATGACTTCACCTCCGGAAGATGGAAGTGGTGCAGCTTTAGCCATGAAATGTGCGATACGTGATGCAGGTATTACGCCGGAACAAGTCGGTTATATTAATGCGCACGGTACTTCAACACCTGCTGGTGATAAAGCTGAAACTCAAGCAGTAAAAAGTGTTTTCAAAGAAAACGCTAACAAAGTAATGGTGAGTTCAACTAAATCGATGATCGGGCATCTATTAGGTGCAGCCGGTGCCGTTGAATCAATCTTTACTGTACTTGCTTTACGTGATCAGGCTGTTCCACCGACAATTAATTTAGACAATCCTGATGAAGGATGCGATCTTGATTATGTCCCGCACACAGCTCGCCAAGTTAAAAATCTTGAATATGCGCTTTGCAATTCATTTGGTTTTGGTGGCACTAACGGTTCTGTACTATTCAAAAAAGTTTAAGACAGCTACTATTTTCCCGTCCCAGCTAGGTGACGGGAATCCTTTCCTATTTTCTATCAATTCTGAAAAAATATACTTATAAAATGTGGCATATCCCTCATTTTTTTAAAAATCCTGTGGATTATCAATAATAAAAGCGTATGTTGTAATTAATCATAGAGCATTACTATCTTTCGCCATTACCTAAGGATAATAGCTTTATTGATAAACAGATATTTATTTACCTTTGTTGGGAGCTGTTATTATGATCACAACTGCACTTTTTCCGAATCGTTATATCCAAGGTGACAATGCAATTGAACATTGTTTAGGTCAAGAGTTAGCCAGATTAGGCAAAAAAGCATTATTACTGCAAAGCCCATCGGCACATAAAAATCTATCTACAACAATTGAAAAATCTTTAGACGGTAATGTCAAATTTGTCATTGATATATTTAATCGTGAATGTTGTGATGAAGAGATAGCTCGAATTTCAGCTTTAGTTGAAGAAAATGGAATTGATGTGATTGTTGGCATCGGTGGCGGAAAAGCTATCGATACCGCAAAAGCGGTGGCTGCGGAGTTGAATTATCCTTGTGTTGTGGTGCCAACGCTTGCCTCTACTGATGCGCCATGTAGTGCATTATCTGTTATCTATACGCCGAACGGCGAATTTAAACGATATTTCATGTTGCCACGTAATCCTGATTTAGTCTTGGTTGATTCAAAGGTTATTGCTAAGGCGCCAGCTAGATTTTTAGTAGCCGGCATGGGAGATGCGCTCGCAACTTGGTTTGAAGCAGAGGATTGCCGGCAATCAAAAGCCCCAAATATGACCGGCAGGCCGGGGCCAATTTCGGCATTCCAACTCGCCAAATTCTGTTTTGATATACTCCTTCAATATGGTGTTCAAGCTAAAATAGCTTGCGAACAAAAAGTGGTTACCCCTGCACTTGAACATGTTATTGAAGCTAACACGCTCTTGTCTGGGCTGGGCTTTGAAAGTGGTGGGTTATCGGCTGCCCATGCTATTCATAACGGTTTTACCGCATTAGAAGCAACCCATGAGTATTGGCACGGTGAAAAAGTGGCGTTTGGGACACTTGCAATGTTGATGTTAATTGATAGTGAACCTGATATGATTGAGACAGTTTACGCGTTTTGTCAATCTGTTGGATTACCTACCACACTGGCACAAATTGGTTTAGTCGACGTGACTGATGAAGATTTAATGAAAGTTGCTGAGCTGGCTTGCGCTGAAGGTGAATCAATTCACAACTCATTGTCAGAAGTCACCCCTTATACGGTTTTCGCTGCAATAAAAGCGGCTAATGCGTATGGGCTGCGCCGTCAGTAAACGTTTTTTAAAATTTATGCTAATTTCGCTTAACTTCCGTAAGCCATATATTATGGGAGTTAAGTTTATCCCCTTTTGCCCCGTTCATGGCAAAAGATAAAGAGAATAAGAATATTCATATTGCTTGTGTTATAATTCAAAACAATTTTTTAAGCATAATTATTTCTGGTAAATATGGCGGAACCTAAGTTTATTCATCTTCATTTACATAGCGATTTTTCAATGGTCGATGGCATTGCTAAAGTCGGTGCATTGGTAAATGAAGTGAGCAAGTTGCAAATGCCGGCTTTTGCAATTACTGACTTTACCAATCTTTGTGGGCTTGTAAAATTTTATGGCTCAGCAATGTCAAAAGGGATCAAACCAATTATTGGTGCTGATTTAGCTATTCGTAGCCCACAATTGTCAGATGATATTTATCGTTTAACGTTACTTGCAGCCAATAATGAGGGGTATCAAAATCTCACTTTGTTGATATCAAAAGCTTATCAACGAGGTTATATTGATGATATGCCTGTTGTGGATCAAGAATGGTTAACCATGCATAAAGAAGGTTTAATTATTCTGGCTGGACGAGAAAGTGATATTGGTATTGGCATTATCCGTGATAATCAAGCAATCATTGATAATGCCATGGATTATTATCAACAAACATTCCGTGATCATTTCTATTTTGAATTAGTTCGAACGAATCGAGCTAACGAAGAGTTATTTATTCATACTGTCGTTGAACTAGCTGAGCAGCATGATTTGCCTGTTGTTGCGAGCAATGATGTGCGGTTTTTAAAGTCAACTGACTTTGAAGCACATGAAATTCGTGTCGCCATTCATGACGGTAATACACTTGAAGATCCTAATAGACCCAAAAACTATTCGCCTGAACAATATCTACGCTCTGAACAAGAGATGTGCGAACTGTTTTCAGATATTCCGGAAGCACTGGAAAACAGTGTTGAAATCGCAAAGCGCTGTAATGTCACCATTCGACTAGGTGAGTATTTCTTACCGCAATTTCCAACCGGTGATATGTCCACTGAAGATTTTCTGGTGCATAAGTCACGGGAAGGGTTAGAAGAGCGGCTTGAATTTTTGTTTCCTGATCCGCAAGTAAGAAAGCAAAAACGACCTGAATACGATGAACGCTTAGAAACCGAATTAAATGTTATCAACCAAATGGGATTTCCGGGCTACTTTTTAATCGTCATGGAATTTATTCAGTGGTCAAAAGATAATGATATTCCGGTTGGCCCTGGACGGGGATCCGGCGCAGGCTCATTGGTTGCTTATGCGCTAAAAATCACCGATTTAGATCCACTTGCATTCGATTTGCTTTTCGAACGATTTTTAAATCCGGAACGTGTTTCCATGCCTGACTTTGATGTCGACTTTTGTATGGAAAAACGTGATTTGGTTATCGATCATGTGGCCGATATGTATGGCCGTGAGGCGGTATCGCAAATTATTACTTTCGGTACCATGGCGGCTAAAGCGGTTATTCGTGATGTCGGGCGAGTACTAGGGCACCCGTACGGTTTTGTTGACCGCATATCGAAACTGATTCCTTTAGATCCGGGGATGACACTGGCAAAAGCGTTTGAGGTCGAACCACAACTACAAGAATTATACGATAACAATGAAGAGATCAAATCATTAATCGATATTGCACGACAGTTAGAAGGGGTGACTCGCAACGCTGGTAAGCATGCTGGTGGGGTGGTGATTTCACCGACAAAAATTACTGATTTCTCACCAATTTATTGTGATCCGGAAGGTCATCATCCTGTTACCCAATTTGATAAAAATGATGTTGAATATGCTGGTTTAGTTAAATTTGACTTTTTAGGTTTGCGAACGTTAACCATTATTGATTGGGCAATTAAGATGATTAATCAGCGCCAATTAAGAGAAGGCAAACCACCGGTAGATATCACTCGTATAGCGTTAGACGATCAAGCCTCTTTTGATTTACTGTTAAAAGCTGAAACAACAGCAGTCTTCCAGCTTGAATCTCGAGGGATGAAAGATTTAATCAGACGTCTTAAACCCGACTGTTTCGAAGATATGATAGCGTTAGTTGCGTTATTTCGTCCCGGTCCTTTGCAGTCCGGTATGGTTGATAACTTTATTGACCGTAAACATGGACGGGAAGAGGTCTCATATCCGGATATAAATCATCAACACGAATCACTAAAACCTATTTTAGAGCCGACCTATGGCATTATTTTATACCAAGAACAGGTTATGCAAATTGCTCAAACCCTTTCCGGTTATACATTAGGTGGCGCTGATTTATTACGTCGTGCAATGGGTAAGAAAAAGCCCGAGGAGATGGCGAAACAGCGATCGGTATTTAAAGAAGGAGCAGAAAAACAAGGTGTGAATGGTGAACTTTCCATGCGCATCTTTGACTTAGTAGAAAAATTTGCCGGTTATGGCTTTAATAAATCCCACTCAGCGGCATATGCGCTGGTTTCTTACCAAACACTATGGTTAAAAACCCATTTCCCGGCGGAATTTATGGCAGCAGTAATGACTGCTGATATGGATAACACCGATAAAATTGTTGGTTTAGTCGATGAATGTTTACGAATGGGGCTTAAAGTCAATCCACCGGATATCAACAGTGGGCTTTATCATTTTCACGTTAATGATAAAGGTGAAATTGTTTATGGTATCGGCGCGATAAAAGGGGTGGGTGAAGGACCGATTGAAGCCATTGTCGAAGCACGCAACAGTGGTGGTTATTTCAAAAATATTTTTGAACTTTGTGCACGAACAGATATGAAAAAGATTAATCGTCGTGTACTAGAAAAACTGACTATGGCGGGGGCGTTTGATAAATTAGGACCGCATCGTGCCGCAATACTGCACAGTATTAACGATGCAATGCAAGCGGCTGATCAATATACCAAAGCCCAAGATATTGGGCAGGAAGATATGTTTGGCGTTCTGGCTGAAGAGCCTGAACAAGTAGAACATGCTTATGCTGCTGTGCCGGAATTACCCGCCCAAGTATTACTTGATGGTGAGCGTGAGGCATTAGGTCTGTATTTGACCGGCCATCCGGTTACCCAATATTTGAAAGAGCTAAACCGTTATGCTGGTGGCGTGCGTATTAGCGAAGCTTCGCCAACCGGTTGGGGCAAAATGGCAACTTTTGCCGGTATTGTGGCTGATGCCCGAATTAGGATCACCAAAAAAGGGAATAAAATTGGTCTGTTTACCTTAGATGATCGCTCAGGCCGTATTGACGGCATGCTTTTTGCCGACTCTTTAGAAAAATTTGGACATCTGTTAGTCAAAGATAAAATCATCATTGTCACCGGACAAGTCAGTCATGATGATTTCAATGGCGGACTTAAAATGTCGGTCAGAGATATGGTTGATTTAAAAGATGCCAGAGCGAAATACGTTAAAGGTCTCGCTGTGACTTTAACCGAAAGTGAAGCAAACCGCCCGATGTTACAACGAATCCAACAAACGTTTGAACCATATCGTCATGGTAGTGTACCTGTAAACTTATATTATCATCGTGACGATTGTGTTGTGCGTATTCAATTTGGCACCACATGGCGAGTTGTACCGGAAGATGCGCTCATTGTAGAACTTAAAACTTTATTGGGTAATGATCGTATCGAATTTGAGTTTGAATAAATCGCCTTAAAAGAGTGTTTTAAAGAGCCTATTTTATGGTCTAGGTATTGAAAAAATGAAGCAACAACCACCATTTAAATATGGTGTAATGTTGAGTCAATTGAAGAGCTGACAGTTAAATGTTGATGACTTCAATGAGTATTACATAGTAGAATTGGCTTAATTTTATTTTAAGAAATAGTCAGTATACTTTATTAGAAAATGTATTTTTAAAAAATACAAATAAACGAGAGGCAATCATAATCGTTATGAACAATTTTTTGGAATTTGAAAAGCCGATAGCGGAATTAGAAGCAAAAATTAATTCCTTAAAGAACATTGATTCACAACAAGTTGAATTAGATATCAATTTAGATAGAGAGATCAAACAATTAAATCAAAAAAGCCGAGAGTTAACCAAAAAAATATTTGCAAGCTTATCGCCTTGGGATGTTGCTCAATTAGCAAGACATCCAAATAGACCTTATACCTTAGATTATATTAAAGAGATATTTACTGATTTTGATGAGTTGGCCGGTGATCGTGCTTATGCCGATGATAAAGCCATTGTTGGGGGCATAGCCCGTATAGATGAGCGCCCGGTAATGGTTATTGGTCATCAAAAAGGTCGTGAAACTAAACAAAAAATCTACCGTAATTTTGGTATGCCAGCGCCAGAAGGTTATCGTAAAGCATTAAGATTAATGCAATTAGCTGAAAGATTTAAACTACCTATTATTACTTTTATTGATACTCCGGGCGCTTATCCCGGTATCGGTGCAGAAGAGCGTGGACAGGCAGAAGCCATTGCACGTAATTTACGTGAAATGTCACGGTTAAATGTACCGACCATTTGTACCGTTATCGGTGAAGGTGGCTCAGGCGGGGCGCTAGCTATCGGGGTAGCGGATAAAGTCAATATGCTACAATATAGTACTTATTCTGTTATTTCACCGGAAGGGTGTGCGTCAATTTTATGGAAAAGTGCTGATAAAGCACCGGTTGCAGCTGAAGCCATGAATATGACAGCTGATAAGTTAATTAAGTTAAATCTTATCGATTCAATCATTCCAGAACCGCTAGGCGGAGCGCATCGAGATTATCCTGCCGTTGCTGCATCACTTAAAGCACAACTGCTTAATGATTTAGATGAGCTCGAAGGTATGGAGTTACCGGTACTACTTGAAAGAAGATTTCAACGCCTTATGAATTATGGTTATGCAAGATAATTTTAAATTTGGACAGTTATTGTGAAAAAATCAACAGGACTACAACGCATTATCAATGCGACAAAATACTCATTAAAAGGATTTAAATCAGCTATTAAAAATGAAGCAGCGTTTCGACAAGAACTCATCTTGTTGGTTGTTGCTTACATTATAGTAATGCTTATTGATTTTTCCATTTACGAACGAATCTTACTAGTTGGGTCAATAGGCTTTGTGATGATAGTTGAGCTCATTAACAGTGCTATTGAATGTGTGGTTGATAGAATTGGAAGTGAGCGACATGAATTATCCGGACGAGCGAAGGACTACGGTTCAGCGGCGGTCTGCTTATCCTTATTGCTAACAATCATCTTATGGATCTATCTGTTTGCTTGTCACTATTTTCCCTAAATTATACTGAAACGTAGGTATTTTCTGAAAGTTTTTGACAAAAATTGCGCATCAGTTAAGCAAAATAGTCGTGAAAGCGAATATAAAAAATGCGAGATTGTTCTCGCATTTTTAATGGATACGATCTTAATCTCACTCAGAAACTAACTCTTTAATAACAAAGTTTCCGGTTTTTTCTGTATCAAGAACGGAAAGTAACCATGGCATAATTGTTTCCATTTGATTATGTAATTTCCAAGGTGGATTGATCACTATCATCCCCGAAGCGGTCATGCCTTTTTGATTATTATCTGGTTTTAACGCCAGCTCAAATTGAGAAACTCGTTTAATACCTAGCTTAATAATTCCGTCGATCATTCGTTGCGTTTGAGTGCGTGAAACAACCGGATACCAAATTAAGTAAATCCCTGTTGCAAAACGTTTATAAGCTTCATAAAGTGCGGCCGGAATTTTTTGATAATCCTCTTTTATCTCATAAGACGGGTCGATCAAAATAATCCCACGGCGGGACGGAGGCGGTAACTTTGATTTAAGTTGTGCAAACCCGTCTTCTCGTAAAACTTTAGCTCGTTTATCTTTACTAAATTCCTGTTTTAACAGCGGGTAATCTGTTGGATGCAACTCAGTTAAATTAAGCTTATCTTGCTCTCTTAATAGTTGTTTGGCAATCAAAGGTGAACCCGGATAATATTTTAACGTGTCAAACGGATTATAGCGCTTTAAAACCTGCAAATACGTGGTAAGCGGTTGTGGAACAGTTGCTTGTTGCCATAATAAATTTATACCGGAAAGATATTCACCAGTTTTTTCGGCATGCTCACTTTGTAGCAAATAACGACCAGCTCCGCTATGGGTATCTAAGTATAAAAATGGTTTTTCTTTCTCTTTTAATGATTCAATACATAGTGTTAACACAATGTGTTTTAACACATCGGCATGATTACCTGCATGATAACTATGACGATAACTTAACATGGTGAATTTAACCTCTTTTGCTCATTTTTTTGCATATAAAATGTTGTTAGTGCTAAACAAAGCAAACAAGGGATTTCCATTAACTCTTCAATAAGATCTTTTCTTTCGTGACTTAAAACTAACAATTGATGACCAATACGATGATGTTCAGCAATATCGGCAATCCCTAAAAAGAGAAACGCAAATAAGATATGCCAAACTGGAACTTGCTCATATTGATAACGGCGAGCTATCTCTTGACGTATTGTTGGTAAAAAGAGAGTTAAAAATGGTATTCCCATTACGATACCAGCAATGATTTTATAGTAGAAACGGGGCACCTCGGGGAAAAAGTCACGACCCCAGCTAATACCTCGACCAAAAAGCATAAACCACCAAAAAATAGTCCAGATCCAAAATTCATAAAGCGATTTATGGTTTTTCACACTTTTTGCATAATGATAGGTATAACCACACATAAATAATAAAAAAAGTGATTGGATATGCTCAACAATAGTGACACTAAGCCCGTTATAAAGAGGAATAAGAAAATTACCTAAAATATATAAAATAGCACTAAGTGCAACAATGAAAATAGAGCTTTTATAAAAATGGAAATCAAACTTAGGCATCGAATGTTTCAATATTAAATGGTGTTTTTGAGTTTAAGTATAGTACCGCATTTACGACAAACATAACTAGTCTTATTGTGATTAATTTTATTATGTCTGATTTTCGATAAACGATGTTCCTGACATTGGCAATGATATAAGTAATCTTCACGTTTAATGGCAAAATTATGTGTGGTTTTCGGTGCTTTTCCCATTATCTCAGACATAACCGATTGCCACTGCACTCCGTGAGGCTTCACTTTACCATACTGTTTAAATACAATCAGATGTGCTAATTCGTGGGGAACGACTTCTTCGATAAAGGCGGCGCCATTATCGATAAGCATTCTTGAATTAAGTTGAATTTCCCAACGCGCCAAATAGGCGCAGCCCGCAATACTTCCTTTAGGTTTATAAGTAATTTTAGGCTCGCCATATTGGGTATTTAATACTTGATTGGCTTGTTTTAAGTGCATTCTTAAACAAGCCATTACCTGATTGTGTAAGTGAATGGGTATTCGCTTATAATCCTGCTGCATCGCGTAGTAGTGCTGCTTTATCGGTTTTTTCCCAAGGGAAAATATCTCGTCCAAAATGGCCGTAGGATGCGGTTTGTTGGTAAATCGGCTTAATAAGATCAAGCATTTGAATTAATCCATAAGGTCTTAAATCAAAAAACTCTTCAATTAAAGCAACGATCTTATCGTGGGCAACTTTTTCTGTACCAAAAGTGTTGACATAAATCGATGTTGGATGTGCGATACCAATAGCATAAGAAATTTGTAATTCACATCTATCAGCAAGTCCCGCCGCAACAATATTTTTAGCCACATAACGGGCAGCATAAGCAGCAGAACGGTCAACTTTTGACGGATCTTTACCAGAAAACGCACCGCCGCCATGGCGTGCTGCTCCACCATAAGTATCGACAATAATTTTACGACCGGTTAAACCACAATCACCCATTGGACCACCAATCACAAAGCGTCCGGTAGGATTGATAAAATATTTTGTTCTGGCTGTTAACCATTCGGCTGGTAAGGTTGGTTTAATAATTTCTTCCATTACCGCTTCATGTAATGTGTTTTGTTCGATATCTTCTGAATGCTGAGTTGATAATACAATTGTATCAACACCTTTAATTTTACCGTCTTGATAAATAAGGGTAACTTGACTTTTGGCATCTGGTCTTAACCAAGGAAGTGTGCCGTTTTTCCGTACTTGAGCTTGACGACGCATCAAATCGTGAGCATAACTAATGGCTGCCGGCATTAAATTTGGCATCTCATTAGTAGCATAGCCAAACATAATACCCTGATCACCGGCACCTTGTTCTAATGGATTTTGACGATCAACCCCTTGATTGATATCCGGTGACTGCTTACCAATTGCATTTAACACCGCACAAGAATTTGCATCAAACCCCATATCTGAACTGGTATAACCAATATCGTAAATCGTTTTTCGGGTCAATTCTTCAATATCTACCCATGCTGAAGTAGTAATTTCACCGCCAACTAAAGCCATACCGGTTTTGACGTAAGTTTCACACGCAACACGTGCTTTAGGGTCTTGTTTTAAAATAGCATCAAGCACAGCATCAGATATTTGATCGGCGATTTTATCTGGGTGACCTTCTGAAACGGATTCTGAAGTAAATAGAAATTCTGACATATATACCTTCTTTAACTTTTTTAATGCAATGCTTAAATATAATCTTTTAATATAAAATGCTTAAATTTAGCAGTTTTACCATCTAGACGTCTATTTTAATAATTTATTAGCCAAAAAGCCAGTATTACCTTAAACAAAATTACTTGCATAAATTTCTAATCAATTTACGATAGTGCTCGTTTAACTTTTCCAATCATTGCTAGCGAAATATGAATATTGTAAGAAAACTTCCCACAGTATTGGTGTTTGATTCCGGTGTTGGCGGATTATCTGTCTATAACGAAATCCATAATAAAATGCCTAATGTGCATTATATTTATGCATTTGATAATGAAATGTTTCCTTATGGGGATAAATCCTCAAGCTTTCTTATTGATAGAGTCATTGCGGTGATTGATACAATTAGCAAATCACATACTATCGATTTAGCCGTTATTGCCTGCAACACAGCCAGCACAATCTGTTTACCAAGCTTGCGGGAAAAATTCAGCTTTCCTATTGTTGGTGTTGTGCCGGCGATCAAACCGGCAAGTCAAATAACTCAAAATAAATGTATTGGACTGTTAGCAACCAAAGCCACAATACAGCGAGCCTACACCAACAATCTAATACAACAGTTTGCACCCGATTGCACTGTTGAGTTATTGGGATTATCTGAGTTGGCGCATATTGCAGAAAATAAATTGCAAGGCATTGCTGTCGATATGCAACAACTGAAAGAATTGTTACAGCCATGGTTATGCTTGCCAGTGATCCCGGACACCATTGTCCTAGGTTGTACCCATTACCCTTTTATAAAAGAAGAATTAAAACACCTTTTCCCTAATGCCACATTTATTGATTCGGGTAATGCTATTGCCTCACGAGTTTATAATTTGCTAAAAGATCAATATGAAGTTCATCAAGCAAAAACACCCGCTAAAGAAAACTTAATATTAAGTACAGCGCATAACCAATATGTTGAAAAGTTAGCTCAAAAATTATCTGAATATAATCTTAATAAATATCAATGCATTAAAGTTGTCGGTGTTTAAACCTTATTCGAACAGTTAAAGAATTTGTTATTTTTACTTGCTAAAAAAAATGAAGTGCCTATAATGCGCATCCACTGACACGGCGTCAGCGAAAGCAGACGGGAAAAGTGATT
>CALYQY010000050.1 GCA_945291235.1 uncultured Gilliamella sp. | reverse complement strand
AACAAACAGCTGAAGTAGCATTCAAAGACATGCAAGCAGTTGTTGACCGTCAAGCAGCTCGTGGCTTAATCCACAAAAATAAAGCTGCACGTCATAAAGCGAATTTAGTGAAACAGATTAAAGCATTAGCGTAATGTTTTATTGATCTGTTAACTATTAAAGTTAAAGAAAATTAAAAAAAAGTGGTGTAAGCCACTTTTTTTATTTGTAAACTACTCATCTAATAATTATTAACTAAAATACAAGAGAGTATATTGTGGTTCAGCGTGATTATGTGAGAAAAAAAAAGCGCCAAACAAAAAAAAATAAATCACAAAGCTTTTCCGGTTTAATGATTTTTCTTGCAATCATTATTATTGCGCTATTTTCTGCTATTTTATATTTTGTTTCGAATAATCATCCCAACAAACCCGTTGAGCCACCAAAAGTAAAAACGGAACCACCGGCGATAACCTTGCCAGAAAAACCGCAAGAACGCTGGACGTATCTCAAAGAGTTAGAGACACCAAACGCTAATCCTGGTACTAACGCAATTGCCAGCGAAAGACAACAGATCTTAGACAGTTTTGTGAATAATTCCCGTAATGTTCCAACAACGTCATCACAGCCAAAACCACCGACTACGTCTTCTCAATCAGCAACAGATAGTAAGGATGCAAATAAATGGTTATTGCAATGCGGAGCCTTTAAAGAAAAAGCGAATGCTGATACGTTAAAAGCACAACTTGCTATGATTGGAATAAGTGGTAATATTGCCTCTGGACAGTTGTATCGTGTTACCGTCGGCCCATATACCAGTAAAAGTAACGCAGAGAAAGCACTAAATTCATTAAAAGGTAATGGGATCAATAATTGTATTATTTCTAACTAATAAGAAATTATATGAATATACTCAAACAAATACAGTCCTTTTCGATGATGTTGTGGTCTCGCCTTAATCATGACCGCTTGACCACTTCAGCAGCCGGGCTTGCTTACACTACGATTTTGGCTTTAGTTCCGCTTATCACTGTCATCTTTTCTTTGCTTTCTGCTTTCCCAATGTTTGATGAAATAAGCCTTTCATTAAAAAAATTAATTTACAGCAACCTTGTTCCTACCGCCAGTGATACGATACAAAATTATCTTGAACAGTTTATCGCCAACACCAAAAAGATGACCTTTGCTGGGGTCATTGGCTTAATAGTCACTTCGTTATTATTAATCAACACTATTAATACTGCTCTTAACCATATTTGGAAAACTAAGCGTAAACGCTCGTTTATGTACAACTTAACCATGTACTGGACGATTTTAACATTGGGGCCGATTTTAGTCGGATCAAGTGTGGCAGTAAGTTATTATATATTTTCACTTAAATGGTTATCCGTCGCTGCCACCAGTAATATTTTACTGAGTATATTACCGTTTTTGATTTCTGTGGTTGGATTTTGGTTACTTTATAGCATTATTCCGACCGAATCGGTACCACTTAAAGAGTCGATGATTGGCGCAATTGTGGCAGCAATACTTTTCGAATTAGGAAAGCGCGCATTTGCACTTTATGTGACCTCCTTCCCAACTTATCAACTTATTTACGGTGTTGTTTCGTCGATTCCTATCATGCTGGTTTGGATTTACTGCTCCTGGTGCATTGTACTTTTTGGCGCAGAATTTGCCGCAACATTGACAGAATTTAATCGACAAAAAAAGCAGCCCCTTGAAAACCAGCCTCAACCGGAGTAAATCGTATTATGATCGCCTTAATTCAACGTGTTAAACAAGCTTCTGTTACTATCGATGATCACATTGTTGGACAGATTAAGCATGGCTTACTTATTTTACTTGGCGTTGAACAAGGCGATGACGAACAAAAAGCCAAACGTTTATGTGAAAAAGTGCTGGGATATCGGGTTTTCAGTGATAGTGACGGTAAAATGAATTTGAATGTCAGTCAAGTAAATGGCGAAGTGTTAGTGGTTTCCCAATTTACTTTAGCGGCCGATACCCAAAAAGGGATGCGTCCGAGCTTTACTAAAGGTGCTAACCCACAACTAGCCAACCAACTCTATCAATTTTTTGTAGAACAATGCCAAAAACAGATAAACACCCAAACCGGTCAATTTGCCGCCGATATGCAAGTGGCATTAATTAACGACGGCCCGGTCACTTTTTGGCTACAAGTGTGATCATCTGATTAAAACGCCTAAAATCTTACCAATAGTTAAAAATCCACCCATTAAAAACCAACACTGATAGAATAACGTGTTGGTTAGGCAACATTATCTTCTGTCACAAAATTTAGCGAAACGGTGACAAAACCGCTTTGGCAGCGGTAAAATCACTGCAAATTTTGTAACATTTTCATCATATTTTGATTTTGCATTAAGCCCAATTTATTGAGCTTGTCGGTATAAAACTGTTTAACCTCATCCCAACGATAGTAAGGATAATTGACGGTGCTAATTGGCAGATGAACTTCTCGCTCATTTAATAATACCTTCACCAGTATCGGTTGGTTAGCCTGCTCGCTACGATAAAAAATCCATTGAATATTGGCGCCCATGGGGACAATTTTATCGGCTCGCCAAACGTTTGGATAATCAAAAATTGATGCAGCCACCGTTGCCGCCCCTTCGATTTCTAGTAATGTGGCTAACGGCGAGACAGTTTCAGCGTGAGCAAAGCGTAAATTGGCATCAATATGACCATTTTCAATGGCTTTATCGGCACTTGTTAACATATCCCATAATAGCGGCGCAGCGATTTTAATTTGAATACCATTTGCATCCCACGCCGGACCAATTTGCAGATAGTTTTTAGCTGTGACAACGGTATTAAGCCATGCGTTATCATCTACTGAAAAATAATCATCAAAATCAAGATGATTATCGACTAATACCTGTGAAGGTAATGCTAACAACTCTTGATAAAGTTGGAAAAGCGCAATCACAAAATCTTCCGTCTTAATCGGCGATTTATCATTAATTGAGATACCTTCATTTAACTGTGATAAAAACGCATCAGTAAAGATTTTTTTGCCTACCGTTCGACTAATTTCAATCGTTTTTGGGTCATGCTCAAGTGATGTTAAAGCCTGTTTAACAAGACGGCTTTTTTTATATTCATCGTAAGCCGGCGCATAGTTAAAAAAGCGCAGTAAAAATTGCTGATCTTCCGGCTGAGTGGCTATTTCAATATCAGGATATAGGGCTTGAAAAGCTTGCATAAAAATTTGAGCGGTCTCTTTTGCTCTTGATGAAGTTGAGCTGAGCACCTCGATCTTCTGCCCTTTAAATACGGTTGGATTATTGGCTAGCATGCGCTTGCTAATTAACGCAATATCGTTGCGACCAAGATCGGTCAGCTCACCATAGTGCTTATTATTGAGCTGTTTAATAGCAGCAACTTGAGTAATTAACGCTTTACCTGCTGGGGTTAGCTGGTTATTTTTTTCTGCCAATATTAAAACACTATAGGCAATATCTTCATATTTTGCTTTACTGATATAGCGTGAACCATGCCGACCAACATGATCGATATAAAATGCACTATAGCCTTTTGGTGCCGGCGTTAGCATTTGCTGATTATCATATTGATAAGCCGATTTTGAGCCAGCTAATTGCGCAAGCGCAAACACCGATGAAGATAAAGCAAGTAACATAATTAATCCTATCGCTTTAAATGAATGTTTAAAAAATTGCTGCTTTGCAAACACCATAAATCGCTCCTACAAATCATGCAAGACAATTGATAAAAAGAGAGGGTAGATTTTATTTTTTAATAGTGGCGAGTAAAGAAAGTACTCGGTAATAGATTAAAGCGAAAAGTGGCGCTAAACAAGCGATTTAATAAAACAATATTATTTACCACGGCTGATTGATTCATTAAATTAAACGGCAAATAGTTTTAATCAAATACCATTTTGCTAACCCTAAACTTTTTCCACGCCAAAGCTAAATTTATTCACTTTATTTAATTACAAAATAGATTTTATTTTCACAACACTCTTTTAATTTTTTTAAAAAAGATTATCTTATTAGTATTCAAGTTATACCTCACTAATTGATTAAAAGATAATGAAATTATATGGCTTTTCCGGAACGCTAATTAGCAGTGCATTAATATCATCATGTATTAAAACCCCTTATACCACAACACGTTTTTTTAAAGACTTAATTGCAGGCATTACTGTTGGTATTATTGCTATACCGCTCGCCATGGCGTTAGCTATCGCTAGTGGTGTTCCCCCTCAACACGGTCTATATACGGCAATTGTTGCAGGATTTGTTATTGCCATAACTGGCGGTTCACGCTTTAGTGTTTCAGGCCCGACTGCGGCATTTGTGGTTATTTTATATCCGGTTTCGTTGCAGTATGGCTTATCCGGACTCTTAGTTGCCACCCTGCTTTCCGGTTTTTTTCTTATTTTAATGGGGATAATTCGTTTAGGGCGCTTAATTGAATATATTCCTTTGCCAGTGGTATTAGGTTTTACTTCCGGAATTGCAATCACCATTGCCACCATGCAGATCAAAGATTTTTTTGGATTAACCCTTGAGCATATGCCGGAAAGCTATGTCGGCAAAGTGATCGAACTGGTTAAAACTTTTCCGACAATTAATCTGGCTGATACTTTAGTCGGTTTAGTGACATTAGTTGTGTTAATTGTATGGCCAAAACTGAGGTTAAAAATTTCCGGTCACTTACCGGCATTGGTTGCCGGCATGATAGTGATGTTTATTTTAAATCAATTTAATTGTCATATTGAAACAATAGGATCTAAATTTAGCTATACTTTACCGGACAACACTATCGGTCATGGTATACCGTCTGTGTTACCGGAATTAATCTTACCTTGGCAACATGCCGATTTTAAATGGGATTGGTCAACGATTTCAGCCCTTACGCCAATCGCCTTAACAATGGCAATGCTTTGTGCGATCGAATCACTACTTTGCGCAGTTGTGTTAGATGAGATGACCCACACCAAACACCACTCAAACAGTGAGCTAATTGGTCAAGGTTTGGGCAACATTATTGCACCATTTTTTGGTGGCATTTCAGCAACAGCTGCTATTGCACGCTCAGCGGCAAATGTAAAAGCGGGTGCGACATCACCAATTGCGGCCGTATTGCATTCAGTCATTGTCTTACTGGCGCTGGTCTGTTTTGCGCCAGTATTGTCGTTTATACCCCTTTCGGCAATGGCGGCTTTACTGTTAATTGTGGCATGGAACATGAGCGCTTTTCAGCGAGTAATTTATATTATCAAACGTGCGCCTAAAGATGATATATTAATCATGCTTATCTGCATGTCATTGACGGTATTATTTGATATGGTCATTGCCATAACATTAGGCATTGTGCTTGCTTCAATTCTCTTTATGCGTCGCATTGCCAGCATGACTCGCTTAGTTGAACTTAACCGAAGTGATGATAAAACCTTAGTTCTTCGTATTAGTGGTCCACTGTTTTTTGCGGCTGCTGAGCGAACATTTTTGGAACTGTACCAAAAAATAAATGGATACGAAAATATCGTATTACAATGGGATGCGGTGCCAATACTCGATGCAGGTGGACTTAATGCATTAATACATTTTATCGATGAACTGCCCGAACAGGTAAATTTATCGATTTGTGAATTACAATTTCAACCGTTAAAAACGTTGGCACGCGCCAAAATTTTACCTATTCCCAATAAATTAATGTTTTACTCAACACTAGATGAAGCACTGAAAGATAAAAATTAATTTTATAATTCGCTTTATTATGCTGAGTGATTTTTGTACAATTTAAATGCACTTAATCTTGCTATTTATCGTGTCTTTACGTTATCAATTAGTATTTTTCAATTCAGATTCAAGGCGTAACAACGTTAAATATGAAATGAAAAATACTGTTATTAACAACCATAAATCAATTATAAAATAGGAAATTAACATGATATCAAACACAAATAGTATTGAAGAGCTTAAACAAAAATCAGGCTGGTTTATTGTTATTGGTATAATTTTAATGATATTAGGTGCCTTAGCCTTAGGCTACCAGTTTATTGCAACCGTTTTTTCCGTCTATTTTATTGGAACTTTAATTTTAATTGCCGGTATTGCCCAAGCAGTCCATGCGTTTACGGTTAAAGGTTTTGGACAATCTGCGCTATGGGCAATAATGGGGATTTTATACATCTTTATTGGTGTAATGTCTTATTTCCAACCGGTGGCAGTATCTTCTGCATTAACGTTAGTTATCTCAATCTTATTAATTATGAGTGGTTTTACGCAAATATTTGCCGCCATGAATAACCGCCACTTACCAAGTTGGGGTTGGGTGTTAACCTCAGGTATCATTACACTAATTTTAGGCGTGATGATTATCGTCGGTTGGCCATATGATAGTCTTTGGGTGTTAGGCATGTTCTTAGGGATAGACTTAATATTTCAAGGTTGGGCATATGTGGCTATTGGTATTGCTCTGAAAAAACGCCCATAAAAGAGTAGATTAACTTGTTGCCCACCATTTATCACTGGTAGTTTGTGGGCAACAGTCCATGATAGCCATTCCCCCTCACCGCTTTAATCACCCGACAGTCAAACTCTGGCTAGCGCAACAATCGCTGATTTATAGCTATTTATAGCTTTTATTGGTTTTTGCTTTTACTTCTTTCATCGATTGTAAAATGCGATGATAATTATCTAATCTTGATGAAGCAATTTTCCCTTCAGCGACGGCTTGTTGCAGTAAACAACCGGGCGTATTTAAGTGATTACAATCACGGAACTGACAGCCCCCTAAATAGTCACCAAATTCAATAAAACCGGCTATCACTTGTTCCGGCTCCAAATGCCACAAACCAAATTCACGTATACCGGGTGAATCAATAATATCACCGCCATTAGGTAGATGATAAAGTCGGGTTGCTGTAGTGGTATGTTGCCCTAGTCCGGATAGTTGTGATACATCACCTGTCATGGCCGATTGCGTTTGATGCGGTAACAATCGATTAATAATACTCGATTTCCCCACCCCCGATTGCCCAACTAAAATTGAGATTTTACCTTGCAAAGCGGCTTGTAAAGGTGCAATACCCTGTTGATTTTGGCAAGATACATACAGCACTTGATAGCCAATTTTGCTATAAATAGCTAACTGTTTTTCAACAGCTGCTCGCTCATCGGTATTGAGCAAGTCGATCTTGTTTAGCACGATAATCGGGCGAATGTCGGTTGCTTCACAAGCAACTAAGTATCTGTCAATAATATTTAATGATAACTCGGGTAATACGGCTGAAATAATAACAATTTGATCGACATTGGCGGCAACCGGTTTAACGCCGTCATAAAAATCCGGACGAACCAGCTCCGAATGGCGAGGATGTACCGCCTCGATGATGCCATTGGTATTAGGCTCGAGGCTTTCACGCCACAAAACTCTATCGCCGGTCACCAGTGAAGGTAATGTACGCCGAATACTGCAACGGTAGATAAGCCCGGCATCGTTTTCAACGTCAGCAGATTTACCATATCGACTCACCACCACACCTTCATAAGGCGATGAAAAGTTGGACAAGTTCTCATCTTGCTTCGTTGCTAAACGTTGTTGGTGCTTAGCTGCCACTCGCCGTTTCTGATTTTTTGATAGTTGTATTTTTGCCACGTCACTAATTTTGCTAAAACAGAGATTGACAGTTATGCTACACTAATGAGCACTAAAAAGAAAATTTCTGACGCAAATTATGACTAAACCATCACAAGCAAATAGTAATAATCTTATATGGATTGACCTTGAAATGACCGGACTTAATCCGGCGGTTGATCGCATTATCGAAATTGCCACTATCGTTACCGACACAAACCTCAACATTCTTGCAGAAGGGCCGGTAATTGCTGTTCATCAATCAGATGAACAATTAGCATTAATGGATGATTGGAATAAAAAGACTCATGGAAACTCGGGACTTATTGATCGAGTGCGTCAAAGTAAAATTAATGAACAACAAGCAGAGCTTCAAACACTGGCATTTTTAAAACAGTGGGTACCGGAAAATTGCTCACCGATTTGCGGTAATACCATTGGTCAAGACCGCCGATTTTTATTCAACTACATGCCCGATTTAGAGCGCTATTTTCACTATCGTTATTTAGATGTCAGCACGGTGAAAGAATTAGCAAAACGTTGGAAACCGGAAATTTTAAAAGGCATCAGCAAAAAGAGTTCACATCAAGCGCTCGATGATATTCGTGATTCCATTGCTGAGCTAGTTTATTATCGCCAACATTTTTTTAACTTATCTCATTAATTGCTATGCAAATTTTATACACTGTTTTACTCTATCTTATTCAGCCGTTGGTATGGTTAAGGCTTCTTTGGCGTAGCCGAAAAGCACCGGCTTATCGTCAACGTTGGCTTGAGCGCTATGGCTTTTGTCAAAATAAAGTCAAAGCCGGTGGCATTTTAGTGCATGCCGTATCAGTGGGCGAAACCATTGCGGCTGTGCCACTAATTAACGCGTTAAAACAGCAATATCCACATTTACCTATTACTGTCACCACAATGACACCAACTGGCTCCGAACGGGTAAAATCACTGCTCAAAGATAGCGTTAATCATATTTATTTACCTTATGACCTACCTTGTGCGCTTCGTCGTTTTTTAAACACTGTTCAACCAAAGCTGGTGATAATTATGGAGACAGAACTATGGCCAAATTTTATCAATCAGTGTTATAAACGGCATATTCCTTTAATTGTCGCTAATGCCCGACTCTCTGAGCGTTCGGCGAAACGGTACAGTAAACTAGGCTCAGCAATCAGTCGCCTACTGCGTAAAATCAGTGTTGTTGCTGCACAAAATCAGCAAGACGGCGAACGATTTATCCGGTTAGGTTTACCGGCAGATCACTTAGCCATTACCGGTAGTATAAAATTTGATATTGATTTAACCGCTAAACAACATCAGCGCATTGCTGAGTTGAAACAGCAATGGCAATTAAATCGACCGGTATTGATAGCAGCCAGCACCCACAGCGGTGAAGATGAAATTATTTTATCGGCATTTAAACGCTTAGTCCAAAACCACCCGAATCTGTTATTAATTTTAGTGCCTCGCCACCCGGAGCGTTTTAAAACAGTAGAAAAATTGATTATCGATAACCGATTGCGCTATATTAAGCGTAGCGCTGATCAAACGCCAAACGATCAAACGCAAGTGATATTAGGTGATACCATGGGTGAATTACTGGAGCTTTATGGTGTTGCGGATATTGCCTTAATCGGTGGCAGTTTAATTGAGCACGGCGGTCATAATCCATTAGAGCCGGCTTTGCATCATATACCGATTATTATTGGCGAGCACTTTTTCAATTTTAAGGTTATTTGTGAACAACTAAAGGCAGCCAATGGACTGCTTGTTTGCCGTAACTCAGTAGATGAACTCTATTTAACCGTAGATGATCTGTTAAATCACCCAACTAAACGTAAACAGATTGGCGAAAATGCGTATCAAGTCTTAAAACAAAATCAAGGAGCATTAGATCGGCTTCTTGCCATTATTAACCGATATCTTAGCTAAATATAAGGATTGCTTGTGAATAAAAAGCATGGTTTATTACTAGTTAATTTAGGCACCCCTAGCGCCGCAACACCGGATGCAATAAAACAGTATTTAACTGAGTTTTTATTGGATCGGCATGTGGTGGATCTACCGGCCTTTTTTTGGTATCCACTACTAAAATATATCGTGTTACCTAAACGAGTGCCGTATATCATCAACCATTATCAAAAAATTTGGATCGACGGCTCATCACCTTTACTGCATTACAGCCGCTTACTGTGCGACAAACTACAATCGCAATTAACTGATGTGCAATGCGAGCTTGCCATGACGTATGGTCAACCAGATATTCAATCCGCATTCAATAAACTTAAGGCGTGTAAAAAAATTACCGTATTGCCGCTGTTTCCACAATATTCCACAACCACCACATTGGCGGTTTTAGATAAATTAAGACAGATTGTGGCGAGCGAAAAAAGCAAACAAAAAATCCACTATATTCGTGATTATGCCGATCATCCAAGTTATATCCAAGCCCTATATCTACAAATAAAACAGGCTTTCAATGAGCATGGTCAGCCACAAGCGCTTTTACTTTCTTATCACGGTATTCCGGAGCGATATATCCGCCAACGTCAAGATGATTATATAGAGCGGTGTGAACTGACCACGTTACTTCTTATTGAAAAATGCCAAGCAAAAGGTATCACTATACCGATACATATGGCTTATCAATCGGAATTTGGTAAAGGAAAATGGGTCAAACCTAAAACCTGCGATATGTTACAAGAAATGGCGAAAAAACAGATACATAATGTGCATGTTATCAGCCCGGGATTTTCGGTTGATTGTCTTGAAACGATTTATGAAATCGATCAAGAAAATCGGCAACTGTTTTTCGATGCCGGCGGTAAGCAATTTCATTATATTCCGGCACTTAATGACGAACAATTACAGGTAGATTTAATCAAAGATTTAATTAATTATACTAAAACATATAATGTTTCTGAAACTTCTTGACAAAATCGGTTACTATCAACATCAATTCAAACTATTTAATAGTCAGTTATTATTAGCTTAGCGTGAAACAGACAGCTTAAATTGACTAATAAAGATACCA
The DNA here is from genome assembly GCA_945291235.1 of uncultured Gilliamella sp. The sequence continues at coordinate 6,441 of CALYQY010000050.1, read as the reverse complement.
AATCTTCATCAAAGTTAACCATAGGTTATAACCTATGATAGGATGATAGATAAGATTCTATCTGAGCACTAAGGAGAATAATAGATGAAAATAATCATTATTGGCGCTCAAGCTGCCGGAGCAAGTGCTGCGGCAAAAGCCAAACGGATGGCTCAAAATGCAACAATTCGTATTTATGAAAAGTCTGATATTGTATCGTTTGGAGCTTGTGGATTGCCTTACTTTATTGGCGAGCATTTTAACGATGACAACGAAATGATTTCCCGCACACCTGAACAGTTCGAAAAAGACGGTATTGAAATCAAAACTCGCCATGAAGTGATTGCTATTGATGCCCAAGCTAAAAAAGTGACGGTGAAAGATCTTCGCACCGGCCATAGTTTTGATGACACTTATGATGAACTGCTACTTGCCGTTGGCGCAAGTCCAATTATGCCAAATTTTTCAAATGGTCATCTAAAAAATATCTTTACTCTACGTGATCTTTACGACGGTCAAGCCATCAAACAAGCGCTATCTAACCCTAACGTTACAAATGTGATTGTGGTTGGTGCTGGCTATATCGGGCTTGAGATTGCCGAATCGTTGGTCGCTTTAAAGAAAAAAGTCAAACTGATCCAACTCGATGACAGAGTATTAGTCGATGCATTTGATAGCGAAATGACGACAATTATTCAAGACAATATCAAACAGCACTGCGATTTACATTTGCAAGAGCGAGTACAAGGCTTTGAAGGTGAACACGCTGTCACCGGTGTCATAACCGATAAAGGACAATATCGAGCTGATCTGGTCATTATCGCCACCGGAGTTAAGCCAAATAGCCACATTTATCAGCACCTTGGCATGAATATGCTGGGCAATGGCGCCATTATTACCGACAGTTTCGGGCGAACAAACATAGCCAATATTTATGCAGCAGGCGATTGCGCCGCAATCGAGCATCGAGTAAGCCAATCAACCGTCTATATCCCTTTAGCAACCAGCGCCAATAAACTGGGCAAAGTCGTTGGGGAGAACTTAGCCGGCGGAAATGCCCAATTCCCGGGCACGTTAGGCACCTCAGCGCTCAGAGTATTTGATAGTGAAGCCGGGCGAACAGGTCTGAGCGAAAATGAAGCGATAAAAGCACAAATTCCCTATAAAACGGTTATGGTTAAAGATAAAAACCACAGTAATTATGTCGCCGGACAAACCACGATTGTGGCTAAATTGATTTATCACGCCGATACCCGAGTGATTTTAGGCGGACAAATTGCCGGCGGCCATGGCGCTGCATTAAGGGTTAATGTGCTGGCTTGCGCTATATGGGCAAAAATGAAAATCGATGAATTATCCATGATGGACTTTTTATATGCGCCCCCATTTTCCAGACCATGGGACATTTTAAATATTGCAGGTTCGATCGCAAAATAGAGAAGGTTACCGATAAACAGCAAATTGTGTTTATCCCCCTTTTCGATTTTAAGACAAGTTATGAACATGCCGCTATCTTAACCAGATAGTTTCGCTCAATTAGTCTACATGTCATTTCAACAAATAGACTGATTATTAAATAGGATTATTAGATAATTAAATTTATCACTAAACGGCGGAGGTATTATGTCAGAAGCCATTTTTCATGGAGTTTTTTTCGAAAAATTCCTATCGATTACCTACTATCAAACGTTAATTGGTATAGGGTTACTACTCATCTGTTTTTTTGCGGTGTTAAAACCATTACAAAATAAAAAAGTCAGTTTTTCAATCCGCATGTTAGTGGGGTTAATCCTTGGCGCTGTGCTTGGCTTAGGCATTCAAGCTATGGCGGGATTCCCAACAACCCCGAAGACATGGATGCAAGAAATCGCCAATTGGTACGGTCTGTTTGGGCGGGCTTTTATCGCCTTTATTCGCATGTTGGTTATTCCACTCATTTTTGTCTCAATTGTCAAAGTGATTATTGATTTTTCCGGCAAAAAAAACCTGCCACAAATTGCCTTCCGTGGAATTTTTTGGTTACTCTTCACCACCGCTATCGCTTGTATTGTCGGCATTATTTTAGCCAACTTATTTGAACTGGGTGAAATGAGCTCAACATCGGTACATCATGCTGAAGCTAAACAATATACCAGCATCATTGATACTTTTGTTAATCTTATTCCTAGCAATATTATTGCATCAATGGTTAAAGAAAATATTGTTGGATTAGTTATCTTTTCAGCACTGATGGGGCTGGCAGCTAATCGCATGGAAAAGAAAAATCCTCAACCTATTGCACTATTTAAAACCTTTATCGAGGCACTATATAAAATCGTCATGTCAATTGCCATGACAATCATCAAATACATGCCTTATGCAGTTGTTGCATTGCTGGCACGTACAATTATTTCAAATGGTATTCCTGCCATTATTGAAGTCTCAAGCTTTGTCGCAGCGGTCTATATTGCAATGCTCATTATGCTTATTGTGCATATTGCCATTGTGATGCTACACGGTATCTCACCTATTATGTTTATTAAAAAAGCATTGGGCACATGGCTGTTAGCGTTTACCAGTCGCTCATCGGTTGGCACTTTACCGATGACAATCTCAACGTTAACCGTGCGAATGGGTGTAAATAGTGGTACAGCTAACTTAGTTGGCTCGCTTGGCAGTACTATGGGGATGAACGGTTGTGCCGGCTTTTTCCCGGCGCTACTGGCGGTCATGGTGGCGCATATGGTAGGAATCGACACCAATTTTCAATTTTACATCATGTTAGTGATTGTCGTTGTCATTGGCTCAATTGGTATTGCCGGCATTCCAGGCACAGCAACGGTTGCTGCAACAGTGGTTTTATCCGGCATGGGTATGGCGCAGCACTTTGCTCTTATTGGTATGGTACTGGCTGTTGATCCAATTATTGATATGGCACGGACTTTAGCCAACGTATCGGGCGCTATGACAGCGGCTGTGGCAACCGACCGTGAGGTGGGAACAATGGATATGGAGGTGTTTAACGATCCTAATGTCATACTGGACAATGATAATTCCGCCTAATTAAACGTAAGCCACAAAAAAGGACGCCACGTTGCGTCCTTTTTTTGGTTGTTACGCTCGTAACAACAGTCGTATTAGGAGATTAAAGCGTTTTTAACCAAGCTTTCACATCATCACCCAAACTTTTATGACGCATTGCGTATTGCACAAATGTTTGGACATAACCCAATTTATTACCACAATCGTGGCTACGACCTTTAATGCAATAAGCATCAACCGGCTCTTCTTCAAGTAACATTGCGATAGCGTCAGTTAATTGAATTTCTCCGCCTGCACCTAATGGCGTTTTCGCAAGCAACGGCCAAATTTTTTCAGATAAAACATAGCGTCCAACAACAGATTGATTGGAAGGCGCTTCTTCAATTGAAGGTTTTTCAACCACACTATACATTTGGGTAACATTACCGGCAGATAGCGCTTCACCACGACAATCAACAATACCGTAAGATGAAACCAACTCTTTAGGTACCGGCTCAACCATAATTTGACTGTGCTTTGTTTCATGATAGTTTTTGATCATCGCCGCTAAATTATCAGTGGCAAGATCACTGTCATACTCATCAATAATCACATCGGGTAAAACCACGGCAAATGGCTCATTACCAACTAAAGGATACGCACACATTACCGCATGCCCTAGCCCTTTAGCTAAACCTTGGCGAACACTGGCAATGGTCACATGTTTAGGTAGAATGCTTTGCACCTCTTGCAATAATTGACGTTTAACCCGAGCTTCTAGCATCGCTTCTAATTCAAAACTGGTATCAAAATGGTTTTCAATCGAGTTTTTAGAAGAGTGGGTAACAAAAATAATTTCGGTAATACCAGCAGCAATACACTCTTTTACGACATACTGAATAAGAGGCTTATCAACCACCGGCAACATCTCTTTTGGAATTGCCTTGGTTGCAGGTAACATTCGCGTACCCAAACCGGCAACCGGAACAACTGCTTTTTTCACTTTTCCATTTAAAGAAGATTCAAAGTTTAATGACATTTTATTTCCTTAAAAACAAATTAACTAACAATACCGTTAATGCTTGGTACACAACCGCTACGATTAACTAAGGCATGTTTAACACGTATAAACTTTAGCATATAAGCTATCGAGATACACGCACCAACAACACTTCTTACTAAACTTTTATATTTTTTCTGACTGACTTAATTTACTCACTAATCGATATAATAATAAAACAATCTTTATACTATTTCGATAACAATCAATTTATTATTTATAGCTAAAAACAGATAGATTAAAAATGCGCCACATTCCAAACATTAACATCCATAAATCCAGCCTGTTTTATTTCGCTTTGCTAACATTGTGCATTGAGCTTACTGAATAATTGAAACTTCCGGTGAAACAATGAGCTTTGGATTGTCACTATCTTCAGCTAAAGAATCAATCACGATATAAATAATTTGGCAATTTTGTAAAATGGCTTCCCTTGCCACAAATTTTGCTTTACGGTCACGTGCTGCTCGTTGCGCAGGGCTAATGTAGAGATCATCATAGCCATCATCATACAAAGATGCTCTTTCTAATAAACTTGGTGCCCGCCAAAATGTCTCTTTAGGATAATGACGAACGATAATATTACCGGTTAATTTACCTTTCATCCCGGCATAAGTTGCCGATAAGTGCCGACTGGATCGGCTAGGTGCGATATTGATGTGCTGATAACTGGTGATATTGGAAGAAAGTGGATTTAATTGAAATTGAATCTGATTAAGCGAGGCATAATGACAGTTTTCCATAGTTAAAGGTGCAGTTCGAAAATTTAACGAACCGCACCCAACCAAAAAAAATAAACTAATACAAATAAGTATAAATCGCATTTTTACGTATTATTTTTATAAATATGGGTTATTTATAAAAATGGTTATCATCCTAATTATAATTTATCGCTTACCGATTCAGCAGTATTTGTAATCGCTTTACCGCCTGATTGAACATCTTTACCAACACCACTAAATGTATTACATCCAGTTACCAGCGTTGTCATGACAATCCCTAACACCAAAATTAATATTTTATGGAACATATTACATACTCCTCTATAATTAATACACGGTTAGTTTAAGGTAGCAAATGCCTCTGCTACGCGATGAATATTTTGGTGATTCAAACCTGCCACACACATCCTTCCACTGCCCACCAAATAAACAGCAAAATTATCTTTTAAATGTGTGACTTGTGCTGCTGAAAATCCGGTATAACTAAACATGCCACGCTGTTTGACTAAATAATCAAAATTTTGATTAGGCGCCGCTGTTTTCAGTAATTGAACTAAAGTTGAACGCATAGTCACAATACGTTTACGCATTGACTCGACTTCGTCAAACCATTGTGCTTTAAGCGCATCATTATTTAATACGTAAGCCACTAACTGCGCACCATAGGCCGCAGGACTAGAATAATTTCGACGTACAGTCGCTTGAAGTTGACCAAGTACACGATTTGCTACTTCACTATTATCACATAAAACAGATAGTCCACCAACTCGCTCGCCATATAACGAAAATGTTTTGGAAAATGAGTTACTTACAAAACCGCATAAACCAACTTCTGCGGCTTTTCTAATGGCATAACTGTCATCTTCGATACTCTCGCCAAAGCCTTGATAAGCAATATCCATAAAAGGAATAAGATCACGTGCACGTAAAACATCTATCACCGTATCCCACTGCGCTTTAGTCAAATCTGCGCCGGTCGGATTATGACAACACGGATGTAGCAATACAATGCTTTTAGCCGGTAACTGATTTAACGTTTCAAGCATTGCATCAAATTTTACCCCACAAGTTTCAGAATCAAAATAGGGATATTTATTAACCTTAAAGCCGGCCCCGCTAAAAATAGCAATATGATTTTCCCAGGTCGGATCGCTCACCCAAACTTGCGAATCTGGAAAATAGCGAAATAAAAAATCGGCACCGACTTTAAGCGCTCCTGATCCACCTAATGTTTGAATAGTTGCAATTCGCTTATCTTTATAGGCACTGTGCGTTTGACCAAATAATAACTTTTGAATTGCTTGACAATATTCGGGCATTCCACTCATTGGTAAGTATAACTGCGCACCTTGATTATGGTGATAAACATAATCACGAGCAGTCTTAACGCACTGTAATTGAGGTACCACACTATTATCATCATAATAATAACCGATACTTAAGTTAACTTTGTTTTCACGGTTATCATGATTAAACTCTGTAACTAATGATAAAATTGGATCCCCGGCATACGGCTCTACTTTCTCAAACATATTTGCAACCTGATTACACATAAACTGACAATCGATAATTGTAGATTATTACACCAACTTCATTGGCAATCAATCTCTAAATAGCAGTTTAACAACAAATCATTTAATAAGATTTTAATTAATCGGGACAAGAGAATAAACATTATAA
>CALYQY010000049.1 GCA_945291235.1 uncultured Gilliamella sp. | reverse complement strand
TGCCACGAATGACAGGATTATCGGGCGTTAAAGCACGGCTACGATAAGCTTTTATAGCATCGTGCGGTAACAGGTTATGAATTTGTTCATCGCTTAAAGGATGAATTTTATTCACTTCATGGGACGTTCGAAAACCATCAAAAAAGTGGACAAAAGGCACACGACTATTCAATGTTGCCATTTGCGCAATTAACGCAAAATCTTGGGCTTCTTGAACTGAACTTGAACACAGCATAGCAAAGCCCGTTTGTCTGATTGACATCACATCGGAATGATCACCAAAAATTGACAGCGCATGGGTGGCAACCGTACGAGCAGCGACATGTAACACAAAAGGCGTTAATTCACCGGCTATCTTATATAACGAAGGGATCATTAACAACAAGCCTTGCGATGATGTAAACGACGTCGCTAATGCGCCCGTCATTAAAGAACCATGAACAGTTGAAATAGCACCCGCTTCGGACTGCATTTCAACTACTTTTGGAATATCGCCAAAGACATTAGGCTTATTAAATTCAGCCCAAGTGCTTGCTTGCTCAGCCATGGTTGAGCTTGGCGTAATAGGATAAATTGCTATGACTTCATTGGCACGATAAGCAACGGATGACACCGCACTATTAGCATCAGATATGATCATTAAAAAACCTTGTGTTTTATAGTGTTACGACATTACTTCATTATTATAAATTTAGACTATTGTATCAGAAACCAAGATAGCTTTGAGTTATTTTTGAATTAAAATTTTTTGACTTGAAATTAGTGTTCAATAATTGGATTAGGATTAACTAAATAAACCCAACCTTTTTTAAACATGATTGATGACTTTGTAGATATTAAAAAAGAATTGCATAGTTTCATTTATATAATATGTACTCAATAATGAACAATTGAAATGGTTTTGGCATTTTACATTGAATAGATTGTTACTATAAAATTTATCTAAATTATATAGTAACAGATGTCTATTTTACAGAATAATGACTTGTTCATCCGATGTTGACTGTTTTATTTCACCCATTAACCACGCTTTTTCACCATGGTCATTGAGCAACGTTAAGGCGTCATTAACACAATGTTGGGGTAAGACAATAATCAAACCTACACCGCAGTTAAAAGTCCGGTACATTTCGTGCCGACTGACATGACCTGCTTGTTGTAGCCAATTAAATAGTTGTGGCCATTGCCAACTGCTTTCGTTAATGATTACTTGCATATTGTCGGGTAGCACTCGTGGAATGTTTTCCCAGAATCCACCGCCTGTAATGTGCGCTATGGCATGTACATTGACATGTTCAATTAAATCAAGAATCGATTTGACGTAGATTTTGGTCGGTGCAAGCAGGTGATCAGCAAGTGGCATACCATTTAATTGTTCAGTTGCCGGATTTACCCCACTGACTTCAATAATTTTTCGAATTAATGAGTAGCCATTAGAGTGCGCCCCACTTGATGCTAACGCAATGATGGCATCACCGTCTTGTACTTGACTGCCGTCAATCATTTTTGATTTTTCAACGACACCCACACAGAATCCAGCTAGATCGTAATCATTATCCTGATACATGCCTGGCATTTCGGCCGTTTCGCCACCGACTAGTGCACAACCAGCTTGTTTACAACCTTGTGCTATTCCTGTCACTACCGTTGCTGCAATGTTAACATTGAGTTTTCCTGTTGCATAATAATCAAGAAAGAATAGGGGTTCAGCACCTTGAACAATAAGATCATTTACACACATGGCGACTAAATCAATGCCGATAGAGTCATGGCGTTGTAAGTCCATTGCTAACCGTAATTTAGTCCCGACACCATCTGTACCCGACACTAGAATCGGTTCGTGATATTTTTGTGGGATTGCGCATAGTGCGCCAAATCCACCTAATCCGCCCATGACCTCAGGACGTTTAGTTTCTTTGACAACTGATTTAATACGATTAACCAGTGCATTACCGGCGTCGATATCGACACCGGCATCTTTATAGCTAAGAGGCGTTTTATTTGACACGAGAAGCAGTCCTTAAATAAAAAAACTGCTGATTATTTTAACAAGTATGTAAATGATTAGCGATGAATTATTTGTAAAATAAATAAAAGGTTAAAATAGTTAATGGTTTTCAAACCAACTTTCTAAAATAATAATTGCCGAAGTAGCATCAATATGACCTTTTTCAAGTGCACGGTAACCACGTGACGCAAAGATGTGCGATTTAGCTTCGACCGTCGATAATCGTTCATCCTGTAAATGAACTTGATAACCAAACATGCCATGTAAACGGTTAGCAAATTTTCGTGCTCTGGCTGTCAGTGGTTGTTCGCTACCGTCCATGTTAAGGGGTAACCCAACCACTAAGTAATCAGGTTTCCACTCTTTAAGTACCTTTTCAATAGTTTGCCAATTAGGAATGCCGTCTCGTGCTTTGAACGAACAAAGTGGATTGGCTGTTTTGGTGATGTCTTGTCCAATCGCCGCACCAATACTTGAGGTTCCAAAATCAAATGCAATAATGGTTGCCATTGTTTATGCATTTCCCATTTGATGTGATATGCGATTGATATTAATCCCTAGCGATTCGGCGGCTTTTTGCCAGCGTTCTTCAATGGCAACATTAAAAATAATATTGGGATCGGCTTCTGCCACTAACCAATCGTTGCGGGCAACTTCTGATTCAAGTTGCAGTGATTGCCAACTTGAATAACCTAATGCAAGAAAAAGATCTTTCGGTTGTTCAGGTGTCCCAATCGATTTTAATGCATCAAGTGATGTGGTTATCATCACGTCATCAGATATTTGAATGCTCGATGAAAAGCCCGATTGTGGAGTATGTAAAATAAATCCTTGTTCATCCGCTAAAGGGCCACCACAAAATACAGGGTATTCTAGTTCAGCACAGTTTTTTGGTGCCATAATTTCAAGACGAGTCAATACGGTGGCAACATTGAGTTCAACAAGAGGTTTGTTAATGATGATACCCATTGCTCCATCTCGATTATGTTCACAAATATATACCACCGATCGGCTAAACAAGGTTTCGGATACGTTTGGCATTGCAATGATAAAATAATTTTTTAGATTCATATGCTCACATTTTAGTTTTATTTAAATTGCACACTTGCCGATTTTTACGTTGTGTTCAACTAAGCAACGCATCAATAATTCGGGTTCATTGGTTTCTTCATTGATGGATTCGGAAACAATTTCAAAATTTTGTGAAAGATAAAAATTAATAGCTGTACTATTTTGTTTGTAGACATGAACAAGTAATTCGTTGTAACGCTGTTTCGCTTTATTAACCAGTGCTTTTCCTGTCCCTTGTCGGCGGAATTCTTCGTCAACAAATAAACCAGAAATATAGTTTTCGGTTAAGCCAATAAATCCTTTTACGCCATTAAGATCTTGCACGTAAATGGTTGACATTGGAATGAGCATTTTAACAAATTCATAATTTTGTTTGAAAAATTCAGGATCAATAAAATTATGGGCTTGTATATTTCCTTCAAGCCATAGTTGCATAATTTTATCGAGATCCGTTTTTTTATATTCTCTAATCATGTTTAGCTCTTTTTATTTAATCGTTTTTCAATGGCATCCATTAACATGCCTGTAATAGATATGTCTGGGTTTGCCGCTTCAATTTCACGTACACAAGTCGGGCTGGTGACGTTTATTTCAGTTAATTTATCACCAATAATATCTAAGCCAACAAACAATAGTCCTTTTTCTTTTAAGGTTGGTGCTACGCTTTTAGCTATTTGCCAATCACTGTCACTGAGTGGTCTTACTTCGCCATATCCCCCAGCTGCCAGATTTCCACGAGTTTCCCCTTTTTGAGGGATTCTAGCAAGACAGTAAGGCACCGGTTGACCGTCAACGACCAAAACACGTTTGTCGCCGTCTTTAATTGCAGGAATAAATGCTTGAGCCATGCAATATCGGGTGTTCATTTCGGTTAGGGTTTCGATAATAACGGATATATTGGGATCATCTTGTTTTATTCTAAAAATTGACGATCCGCCCATGCCGTCAAGTGGTTTTAAGATGATATCTTGGTGTTCTTGATGAAATGCTCGTATTAATTGAGTTTGACGAGTCACGAGGGTTTCTGGCGTAAATTGGGCAAACCATGCTGTAAATAGTTTTTCGTTACAGTCACGTAAACTTTGTGGTTTATTTACCACAAGTACACCATTTGCTTCTGCTCGTTCTAAAATATAAGTTGAATAGATAAATTCAGTATCAAAAGGGGGATCTTTACGCATTAGTATGACATCAAGATCACTTAATGGTAGTGTTTGTTCTTCATCCATATCAAACCAGTGGTTGAGATCGTGATGAACGGTTAACTTTCGTGTTGTTGCATAAGGTTGACCATTACGTAAAAACAGATCGTTCATTTCCATGTAAAAAAGTTGATAACCCCGTTTTTGTGCTTCAAGCAACATTGCAAAACTGGTGTCTTTTTTTATTTTGATATGACTGATTGGATCCATAACAATACCAAGCTTAATCATGGTAACTCCTTTTGTATTGTTCAATAAAATATGAATTGTGACAGATAGTGTTTTTATCACTATGCAAAAGCTTTGGCAACTATCATACTCGTAACAGATTAAGATGCAATGTAAACATGATGAATTATGATTTTTTACAGTTAATTATCCTAAATCACCAAATTGAACTTGTAGTGCTGTTAAGGCTGTAAGCGCTGCTGTTTCGGTACGCAGTATTCGTGGCCCTAGTAAAATATCGGTAAATTGATACTGATGTGTCATGTTGATTTCGTCATCAGATAATCCCCCTTCAGGCCCGATTAGTAAACTGATATCCGTTTGTCCGGTAGGAAGGTGTTTTACTCCATGTGTTGCTTTAGGGTGTAAGTTTAATCGTAAACCGCCGTTTAAGTTGGCACACCAATTATCTAGTTTCATGACGGGATGAATCACCGGAATGATATTACGACCACATTGTTCACAAGCTGAAATCACAATTTTTTGCCACTGATTCACTTTTTTGTCTAATCGTTCTGCATCGAGTTTTACTCCACAACGTTCAGAAAGTAGGGGCGTAATACTGGTTACCCCTAATTCGACAGATTTTTGTATGGTGAACTCCATTTTTTCACCGCGTGATATGACTTGTCCAAGATGTATTTTTAAAGGGGATTCACGGTTGTCTAATAGGGTGGTCGCCGTTTTGACGGTTACCGATTTTTTATTGATTTCATGTATTGTTGCTGGTGTGATGTGATTAGTACCATCAAAAAGGATAATATTTTCACCTGTTTTCATTCGTAAAACCCGAATAAGGTGATTAAATGCATTATCATCTAATGTCATGATGCTATTTTCAATAATCGAAACAGGTTGATATATACGGGTCATAAGTGCTATGGTTAATTTCATTACAATTTAAAATAAATTATAGCGTAATTTGTTGAGATTCGGTAATCTTCTGTTTAAAGTAGATAAACTTAATCTGTTTTTAGGGTGAAATATGCGCATAAATAATCATGATCGTGTTTTGATTGAAGGTTTAACTATTTTTACAACCATTGGGGTCTATAGTTGGGAAAAAAACATTAAGCAAAAGCTTATCTTGGATTTAGAGATGGCTTGGAATAATCAACCGGCAGGCAAAAATGACGATGTTTCGCTCTGTTTAGACTATTTTTTGGTTAGTCAGTCTGTTACTCTGTTTGTTGAAAGTCAGCAATTTGAACTAATTGAAACCGTTGCTGAACAGGTTGCTGAGCATGTTATGCAAAAGTTTTCAGTTGGTCATATTAAAATTAAAGTCTCTAAACCCGATGCTATTGCTAATGCTAGTAATGTCGCTGTGTTAATTGAGCGATATGCAAATTAATAAGGGTCGTTTTAATGAGTTATGAACAGAAAAATATCGTTGATCAATCTCACCATAACGGTAAAAAATTTAAAAATCAGGAGCCGTTTAAGCTTACTTTAAGTGATACTTGTCGTTGGTATTTTAATCGGAATGTTTTGCCCCCACAAGCAGGTTATCTTGGTTTTAATCATCAATGGTGTCAATCGATTGATATGACGTTAGACGATGATAGAATTTGGTGGATAGGGCATTCAACTACGTTGATTCGTCTTAACGGTAAAATGATTTTAACCGATCCTGTTTTTTCTGATCGTGCTTCACCTTTTCAGTTTTTAGGCCCTAGACGCCGTACACCACCCGCACTAAGTATTGAAGAACTTCCTAACATTGATTTTATTGTGATTTCACATAATCATTATGATCATCTTGATTATCATAGCATTCGACAATTAGTGAGTCGTTTTGCAAATGTTGTTATTTTAGTGCCATTAGGTTTAAAAACTAAACTTCATAAGTGGGGGGCGAAGACGGTTATTGAGCTGGATTGGTGGGGATCGGCGGATATCGATAATCTTACTTTTACTGCAACACCTGCCAAACATTGGAGTAAACGTGGTTTATTTGATGTGAATAAGGTATTGTGGTGTGGTTGGGTGATTCAATCAAATGTGGCTAATGCTAATCAAACAAAAACACTCTATTTTATGGGCGATACCGCTTATTCATCAGTTTTAAAGCATATTGGTGAATATTTTACACATATTGATTTGGCACTTATTCCAATTGGTGCTTATGCGCCTCGTTGGTTTATGCAGTCACAACATATCGATCCTGAGCAAGCAGTACAACTTTATGATGAGTTACATTGCCATGCCGCAATGGCAATACATTGGGGAGCGTTTGAGTTAGCCGATGAACCTTTAGATGAACCGCCAACTTTATTATCTCAATACCGTGAAGCTCGAGCCTTTCATTTGTTAAAAATAGGTGGTAGTCTATCTATTCATCAAACAGATTCTAAAATAGAATAACAGTTATTAATCTATATAGCTTAAGTAATCATTTCTACATTAACATCGGAGAAAACCATGAAAACAGTACTGATTACATTGTCTTGTGTGATACTGAGTTTAAGCTTAATTGCTTGTGGTGGTAAAAATGATCACGGTAAACAATATCGTTGGTCAAAAGCGCACGGTGTGTTAGAAGGTTGTGATGGTGTGATGAGTAATTCACAACAATGCCAAAAAAATTCAAATAACCAGCAATATATGATTCAAATAGACAGGAATTAAAGATGAGTGCTTGGCTTATTTATGCCTTGTTGTCTGCCATTTCTGCGGCTTTCGTAGCAATTTTAGGCAAAATTGGTTTACAGCATCTTGATGCAAATACGGCAACCGCAATTCGAGCTATTGTTATGGCGATATTTTTGGTTGGCGTGGTGGCAGTTCAGGGTAAATTAAACTTAATTAATACGTTTTTTAATGATAAAAAAGCATTACTGATTATTGCATTGAGTGGTATTGCCGGTGCGTTGTCATGGCTGTTTTATTTTATGGCAATCAAAGACGGTAAAGTGTCGCAAGTTGCCCCTATTGATAAGCTGAGCGTGGTGTTTGCAGTGGTATTTGCCGCGGTTTTATTTGGTGAAAAAATTTCATTTTTGTCAGGCGTAGGGGTTGTGATGATTGCCGCTGGAGCCATTTTAGTGGCTCTATTTTAATAAGTCATTAAACAGAGTAACGGTGACATATTCTCCTTTACTGACGTTTCTGCGTTCTTGTTCTAATATTATAAAACAGTTAGCTTTATTGAGCGATTGGGTAATATGTGAACCTTGTTGACCCGTTGATTTAACTTCTAACTCGCCTTGGTCATTTGGTTCCACTCTACCACGTTGAAAATCTATGCGCCCAACACTTTTTTTAAGATCGGTTGCTGTTTTAACTTGAAAAGTTAAATCCGCTGATAGCATTTGTTGTCCTGCAAGCGCTGAAATTAAAGGTTGAACGAGTTGATAAAATGTCACTACTGTTGAAACAGGGTTACCGGGTAAACCACAAAATAGCGCTTTGCCAATTTGTCCAAAGGCAAATGGTTTACCGGGTTTCATCGCTATCTTCCAAAAATTAATTTGTCCTAACTCTTCTAAAGCCGTTTTGGTGTAGTCAGCATCGCCTACCGATACCCCACCACTGGTAATGATTAAATCAGCTTGGGTTGAGGCTGTCATTAAAGCTTGTTTAATTTGGTTAGGATCATCAGGGATAATACCAAGGTCGATCACTTGGCAATTCAGTTTTGTTAATAGCTGTTTTAATGTGAAACCATTACTGTCATAAATAGCACCATTGTCGGTTAACGGTTGACCAATTGGCGTTAGTTCGTTGCCGGTTGAAAAGATAGCAACGTTTAATGTTTTATACACGCAAACTTGATGAATGCCAAGCGTTGCTAATGTCGATAAAGTAGGAATTGATAAGCGTTGACCTTTGGCAACTGTGATTGCATCTTTTTTGATATCTTCACCGATTCGGCGAATATTATCCCCAGCTTTAATATCTTTAAGAAAAGTAATGTGTTGACCTTTTACTTGTGTATGTTCTTGCATAACAACCGCATCAGCATCATTAGGAACAGGCGCACCTGTCATAATTCGTAAACAACTGCCAATTGCCCAGTTAAGATCACCGATATCATCACCTGCATAAACAGTCTTAGAAACCGGTAAGGTTCTCGATGTTTCAATATCAGCAAATCTGACAGCATAACCATCCATTGCCGAATTATCAAAACGAGGGACGTTAATGGGGGATATAATGGGTACAGCGGTAATTCGGTCGAGTGCATCATTTAATGATACTGTTTCGTGTTCAAGTGATTTTACGGTGGTGCAAGCTTGCAATATTTTTTGTTTTGCTTGGTCGAAAGTCAGTAACATAGTTTTTCCTTACCTAGTTGATGCATCCATTTTATCGATATTATTAATGTTTTATTAATATGTTATTTGCGTTTCAATGGATCGACTCGATATGTTTTGATTATTGTTTAATGATTTAGGCTTTGGTTATCGTGTTTTTTATCGTTAAACGTTAACGCCACCTTGTGGTGACGTTAATGTATTTCATCATACGTGTTACTATTAGACATTAAATAAAAAGTTCATAATGTCGCCGTCTTGGACGATGTAGTCTTTACCTTCAGAACGCATTTTACCTGCTTCTTTTGCCCCTTGTTCACCTCCGTATTTGATAAAGTCATCAAATGCGATAGTCTGCGCTCGGATAAAGCCTTTTTCAAAATCAGTGTGGATTTTTCCAGCCGCTTGCGGTGCGGTATCACCAACGGATATTGTCCATGCCCGTACTTCTTTCACGCCTGCGGTAAAATAGGTTTGTAAATTAAGTAATTTATAACCTGCACGTATGACACGATTTAACCCCGGTTCAGTTAATCCTAAGTCCTGCATAAATTCATCTCGGTCGGCATCATCAAGTTCTGAAAGTTCCGCTTCAATGGCAGCACAGACAGGAACAACAACCGCTTTTTCTGCTTCTGCAATGGCTTTAACTTTATCTAAATAAGGGTTATTTTCAAAACCGTCTTCGTTAACATTAGCAATATACATGGTTGGTTTTAAGGTTAAGAAGCTAAGATACTTTATTGCGTTTAGTTCTTCTTTGCTTAAATCCAATAGTAATAATTTTTTACCTTGTTCTAAGTGGGGTAGACATTTTTCTAAAATTTCAAGTTCAAACTTGGCATCCTTGTCACCGCCTTTTGCTCGTTTTTGTAGTCGAGTCATAGCACGTTCACAAGCTTCAAGGTCTGCTAACGCTAGCTCGGTGTTAATAATTTCAATATCTTCGGCAGGGTCAATTTTACCTGCTACGTGAATGATGTTTTCATTTTCAAAGCATCGTACGACATGACCAATTGCTTCGGTTTCACGGATATTGGCTAAAAACTGGTTTCCAAGCCCTTCACCTTTTGATGCACCTTTCACTAATCCAGCAATATCCACAAATTCCATTGTGGTTGGTAAAGTGCGTTGTGGTTTGACAATTTCAGCAAGCTGATCGAGACGAGGATCGGGCATTGGCACTACACCAGTGTTTGGCTCGATTGTACAAAACGGAAAGTTAGCCGCCTCAATGCCTGCTTTAGTTAGTGCGTTAAAAAGTGTTGACTTACCAACATTTGGTAGTCCGACGATCCCACATTTGAATCCCATACTGTTTGTTACCTTTTATCATTAAATTACTTAAAAATAGTGGCTAATTATATACTAAATCGCACTATTTGTGCCAATGTTCTTATCGATGTTTTACTGTCTAATCTTATTCGAGGTTAACGCTTTCTTACTATTTAGCTAGTAAGTTTGTTTTAGCTCAATAGCTATTAAATGTTAGTTGGTTGATGCTTTCATTATTCCAAACTCAATCCAATTTGATAAAGTTGGTTCTTTTTAAGTCCGTATATTTCGGCGGTGATTGCAGCCGCTTTTTTTAATGGAAGCTCGTTGGTTAATAACTTTAATGTGTGAATGACATTGGGATCGATATCCGTGTCAGTTTTAGTATGACCTTCAACAATTAAAACAAACTCCCCTTTTTGACGGGCAATATCTTCATTTAGCCAATTAATTAATTGAGTCATCGGATAGCTGACAATCGTTTCCCATGTTTTTGTTAGCTCTTTGGCTAATACGATTTGTTTGTCTGTGCCAAATGCAGTTTGCATATCATACAAGGTATCAAGTAAACGATGTGTTGATTCATAAAATATCATTGTTCGTGTTTCATTCACCAGTGTCATTAAGTAGTCCAGACGAGCTTTACTTTTAGCGGGTAAAAAACCTTCATAACTGAATTTATCTGACGGTAGTCCTGCAACCGATAAGGCTGCAATCGCTGCGCAAGCACCAGGAATAGGAACAACGTTAATCTCATTTTCACGGCAAGCTTTCACTAAATGATAGCCTGGATCATTTATTAAGGGGGTTCCTGCATCAGAAATTAATGCTATCGATACGCCAGACTTGAGCTTTTCGATTAATAGCTGAGATTTTTCTTGCTCGTTGTGATCGTGCAGTGCAAAAAGTTTGGCTTTGATTCCCAAATGTTGCAACAATAATCCACTGTGGCGAGTGTCTTCGGCAGCAACTAAATCAACCTTTTTAAGGATCTCAATTGCGCGAAGCGTGATATCATTTAAGTTTCCAATTGGGGTGGCTACAATATATAAAGTCATTAGATTTGGTCACATTTTAATTTTGAAAAAAATACCACAAATATACTATACGAAAACCTATTTTATTGTATATACTCATTGCGTTCAAAACAATTTCAGTTTTTATCATTTTATACCCATTGTAAAATTGCATTTTGAATATTTAATCTTAGTTGATAAGCAAGTTTGCTTGTTGATTCACTAATGGTATAGTGGTGTTAAATTTCTTGTCAGAAAGGGCATTCATTTTTATACAGCTTATTGGATTTATGGCGTGAGTTTGTCTTTAATTAAGTACTCATCATCATTCTTCGACCATGATCAAATTAGCATGAATATTTTAAAGATAATAGCTTTTTACGGTAAAAACGTTAAAATGTATAATCATGGGCAATTTCTACCAAAATAAGATTAACGAATGAAAGGTATTAAAGTGAAAAAAATTCTCACATTAAGTAGTTTAAGTTTGCTGATTGCTGCGTGTACTCAAACAAACCCTGCTACAATTGTAGATATTTCAGATTCTTCCGGGAGTTCAAATCCGTCTGTTTATAGCAGACCACCGACAAATATTTCGACGGGTAACCGAATATCGAACTCTACTTATCCTAAATCGTCATCAAGCTCTAGTTCAACTGTGCAATCTTCCAGCTCGTCTGGTCAAAGCGTTGCAACAACGAATGAACGTATTGTGTATAATCGTAATTATGATGATATTCCTAAAGGTGGCTATAAGGGGGATACATATACTGTTAAACGTGGAGATACCTTATTTTATATTGCTTGGGTAACGGGTAATGATTATCGATCATTAGCCGCAAAAAATAATATTAAAGAACCTTTCGCTGTTAATGTAGGTCAAGTTTTGGATGTCAGTTTTGGAACAACGGTTGTTGAAACTAAAAATAACGTTACCCAAAAAGTTGTGACGATCAAAGATAATTCAAATGGTACTTCATCAAGCCGTTCATCTGATCAAGGTAGCACCATTCAATCTGTTCAAAGTAATACTATTACATCTGTTCCAAGTAGTTCTAATTCATCGGATCAAAGTCGTTCCAATTTAGGAGGAGCAACAGCCACGGTTGCTAATATTTCATGGCAATGGCCAGCTAATGGTAAGATTATTGAAAAGTTTTCTAACGCAAGTAAAGGGATTGATATTTCAGGATCGTTAGGTGATAAAGTTGTCGCTGCGGCTGATGGTCGAGTGGTTTATTCTGGTAATGCGTTACCGGGATACGGTAATTTAATTATTGTTAAACATAATGATGATTATTTAACAGCTTATGCGCATAATCAATCAATCTTAGTTAAGGAACAACAAACAGTTCGAGCCGGTGAGCAAATTGCAACAATGGGCGCAACAGGAACTTCATCAGTTAGACTACATTTTGAGATTCGTTATAAAGCGCAATCCGTTGATCCTGCAAAATATTTACCAAAATAATGTGTATAGTTTAAAAACGTTTATTGAAATACAACAGGAATACATGATTAAAATCATGTATTCCTGTTGATAACAAGATACATCAAATTTATTTTACGTAACAAAGGAGTTATATTCATGGCAGTAAAAAAATTAGTTCTTATTCGACATGGAGAAAGTGTTTGGAATCAAGAAAACCGTTTTTGTGGTTGGACTGATGTTGATTTATCTGATAAAGGTAATAAAGAAGCAGCAGAAGCAGGTCAATTACTTAAAAAAGAAGGTTTCGAATTTGATTATGCGTATACCTCAGTGTTAAAACGTGCTATTCACACATTATGGCATGTTTTAGATGAAGTGGATCAAGCATGGTTACCTGTTGAAAAAAGTTGGAAATTAAATGAGCGTCACTATGGTGCACTTCAAGGTTTAAATAAAGCGGAAACTGCTGCAAAATATGGTGATGAGCAAGTAAAATTGTGGCGTCGTGGTTTTGCTATTACCCCACCTGCATTAGAAAAATCAGATGAGCGTTTTCCGGGACATGATTCACGTTACAGCAAATTGCCTGAATCAGAATTACCATTAACAGAAAGCTTAGCATTAACAATCAAACGTGTTCTGCCTTACTGGGAATCAACGATTGCACCACGTGTAGCAAGAGGCGAGCGTGTTATTATTGCTGCTCATGGTAACTCTTTACGTGCTTTAGTTAAACATTTAGATAATATCAGTGATGATGATATTATTGATCTTAACATTCCAACGGGTGTGCCTTTAGTATATGAATTTGATGACAATATGAAAGTGATCAAACATTACTATTTAGGTAATGCTGATGAAATTGCCGCCAAACAAGCAGCTGTTGCAAATCAAGGCAAAGCAAAATAGTTTTTATTTCATTATAATGATAAAAGGTAGGTTTGATAACTTACCTTTTTTATTTTCTAAATTATTCTGTTTCTTTATTAATTTATTTTGAGGCCTTATTTTGTCGAAAATTTATTATATTTATGCCGTCATGAATGCGGGTAAATCAACTGAATTATTACAAATCGACCATAATTATTTAAGTAATAATATGCAAACATTGCTACTTAAATCGTCTGTCGATACGCGTGATTCTGCTGTAGAAATTGTATCACGTTTAGGATTACGCAAAAAAGCGCTACAACTTGATGATAATAGTGTTGATGAGATAATTGAATTAATTAAACAAAATGATTATGCCTGTATACTGATCGACGAAAGTCAGTTTTTATCCCGAAATACAATCTGGAAATTATCTGATGTTTGTGATGAGTATGGAGTACCAATGATGTTTTTTGGATTAAAAACAGATTATATGGGACATCTTTTTGAAGGCTCAAAAACCTTACTTGAAATCGCAGATAATTTTAGAGAGCTTAAAACCGTTTGTTGGTGTGGAAAAAAAGCAACGATGAATTTGCTAGAAGGTAAAGATGGTAAGATTGTTAAGTTTGGTAACTCTATACATTTAGGTGATAGCGAGTTTCATTCTGTTTGCCGTAAACATTGGAAAGCAGGACAGGTTAGACCCAATCGTTAATTGTGGTTAAATAAAATCATTTCATTATAACTCATAAGATTATTGATATTTTTTCTGTTTAAAAAGTGTGAATAATCTCTCATTTTTGATATTTTCTTTTTGTTGATTTATCTCGTTTTATGCCATATTGACTGAAGCGATTCAGTTTAGTTGTTTTAATAAATTATGAGGAATTAACATGAAAGTTAAAATCATTTCACTTGCAGTATTAGCATGTTTTACAACCATGACGGCTAATGCTAAAGAATTTGTGCTAATTGATACCGAGAAAGATGTAGCAAAAGGAAATTGGTCTATCTCCAATAAAGATTTAGGGATAAACGCCGAAAAATTTTTTATTGCAAATACTGTCCTTAAAGGTGGAAAACAAGAAGGAAGCGAGTTATTAACAATCAACAGTAATGATTTTACCATAAAATTAAGTCCGACTCGTGGACTGGGAATTATTTCAGTTGTTGGTGACGGTATTCGAATGGGGTGGGATTCACCAGTTGACGAAATTGTTCACCCCAAATTTATAAATCTTGAAAGCCGTGCAGGGCTGGGTTGGTTGGATGGTTTTAACGAAATGATGGTGCGTTGTGGTTTTGAATGGACAGGTCATGCAGTGCAAGCAGACGGAATGATGTATACATTGCATGGGCGAGCTCAAAACACGCCGGTTTCAAAATTAGTCGTCGAAGTTTTAGATAAAGCACCTTACACAATCACAGTTAAAGGTTTAATAAAAGAAAACACATTCAAAAAGAGCAATCTTGAAACGTGGGCATCAATAAGTTACGTACCAGGTAGTAAAGAGTTTACGGTACATGATGTTGTGACCAATAAAGGTGATTACACGAAAGATTTCCAAATCATTTATCATAGCAATTACGGTACGCCAATTTTGGAAGAGGGTGCTCAATTTGTTGCACCAGTCCGAGAAATCTCGCCATTTAACGATTATGCTAAAGATGGGTTAAAAACATGGCAAACTTATCTAGGGCCAACCAAAGGTTTTGACGAAATGGTATTTAACGTTTTTCCGTATGCCGATGCTAATGGTAAAACGCAAGTTATGTTAACGAATAAAGCAGGGGATAAAGGCACGGGTATTGCTTTTAATACCAAAGAACTTCCTGTTCTTTCTTTGTGGAAAAATACCGATACACTTAAGCAAGGTTATGTTACTGGTTTAGAACCGGGAACCAGTTTTGCCTATCCTGTGACTATTGAACGTGAACAAAAACGGGTACGCCAGTTAGAGCCGGGACAAAGTACCGAATTTACCTTAACTTATAGTCTGTTATCCGGTAAAGATGCTGTCGCCAAATATGCTCAACAAATCCAAGCAATTCAAGGTAATCAAGAAACCAAAGTGGTTGAACAGCCAATGGCTAAGGAATAACTGAAACTATACTACGCCTAAGCCTATTAAATTAGGCGTAGTTAGCGCATTTTATCTTAATTCATCACATTTCATCCTGTAATGTTGTATTTGTGTCGCTGATATCCAAATCCTTAAACTTAATGTAATATCGTTTTATTAAAAAGATTAATTTTATTAAATAAATTTATTCTCTTTTGTTCTCAATTTTTATATAAGCTTTCCCTTACTTGAAAGCTAAATTCGATATAGGTATGATGTGTTGTGATAAATCTATCATAATCGATCTTTTTAACTTGACAGCTTTTTTGTTCAATGAGCTATCAATGATAAGTGATAAGATTTACTCATGCATAACATCTCAGTTTATCGAATGAAAAAATTGGAATCATCTTATTTTGGACATATCAATGTCAACCGATGTTGTTTGTAGTCAAAATACTATAGGAATTAACATGACAGCAAAGCGTATCATTATAGGAATCAGTGGCGCAACGGGGTTTGCTTATGGCATAAAAGCGTTAACGCTTTTAAAACCATTAGATATTGAAACTCATTTGGTAATCTCTAAAGCTGCCCAAATGACCTGTTCTTACGAAGTTCCCAATATGAGCATCAAACAGATAGAGGCGCTTGCCGACAAGGTTTATTCTATTAATAATATCGGGGCAGCTATAGCAAGTGGTTCTTATAAAACAATGGGCATGTTAGTTGCACCGTGCTCAATGCGTAGTTTGTCTGCAATTGCTAACAGTTTATCGGATAATTTGCTAACTCGGGCTGCCGATGTAGTTTTAAAAGAACGTCGCCGTTTAGTCTTAATGGTACGTGAAGCACCTTTACATTTAGGACATATTAAAAATATGGAGGCTGTCACTTTAATGGGTGGGGTGATATTTCCACCTGTGCCGGCACTGTATCAACGTATTGATAGTATTGATGATATGATAACTCATAGTGTAGCCAGAGCGTTAGACCTGTTTGATATCGATATTCCTGCATTACCTCGTTGGGGTGAAGATATGCATTTAAACAATACACCATCTTAATCGAGTTTAACTTTCATTGAATATGCAGCCCAATAAAAAAATCCTTGAATTTATTAATAAACACCATGTGTTATCACTCAGTATGATTCTGCCTGATCATCAACTTTGGGCGTGTAATGCTTTTTATGTTTTTAATGAAGATTCCATGTGTCTTTATATCCTTTCTGACGTGAAAACAATTCATGGTAATGCGATGTTAACTCATTCACATGTGGCAGGTACAATAAGCATTGCACCAAAGACTGTTGCAAAAATACAAGGTATTCAATTTCAAGCCATCGCATCGCGATTAGAGGGTCACGATGCCACCCAAGCTTACTCACACTATTATCGAAAATTTCCTTTTGCCAGAATGATTAAAGCGCCAATTTGGTCACTTAAATTACAACGAATTAAAATGACCAATAATTTAATGGGATTTGCACATAAAACCCATTGGGATAAGGCAGAGGAATAAATAATGAGTGAGTTTTTTAGTAAAATCTGCTTAGTCCAATAGAGCTAATTAACATAACGATCTGTTATGCAATGATCCAAAATAGCGTCGGTACATAAGCGCATGGCAAGTATAAATATTGCACAAATTTCTTTACTAATATTGCTTAATAAATTGATAATATTATAAATTTTGTCAAACTCTATCAGAATATCAATCGCTTAAAAAAACAGCAAAAAAGTTGGTGGAATTTTACACCCTCCTATTTTAATTAATAAACAATAGGTTATAATTAGAGTGTTCCCTGTATACACAG
>CALYQY010000048.1 GCA_945291235.1 uncultured Gilliamella sp. | reverse complement strand
TACTTGACCTTTTAGCAGCGTTAGGCACAAGTAATCCGTTAGCGGCTTCTTATCGTCGTAAACTTTATACATTACTTTATTAAGATGAATTAGAGAAGATAATCATGATTCAACAATAAATTTATTGTTGAATCATCAGTTTTAGTGTTCGATTACTCGAGGGAAGTTTTCATTACTGCGTAGCGTTAATACTTCAACACCATTATCTGTCACTAAAATAGTGTGTTCATATTGAGCAGAAAGTCCATGATCTTTGGTTTTTACGGTCCAACCATCTTTCATTGTTCGAGTACGCCAATCACCTGTGTTTACCATAGGTTCTATAGTGAATGTCATACCCGGTTTTAAAATAACTCCACCGTCATCAGCATCATAATGCAGCACTTGCGGTTCATCATGATAAACTTCACCGATTCCATGGCCACAATACTCCCTAACAGATGAAAAACCAAATTTTTCTACATATTTTTGAATTGTTTTACCGATTTCTCTTAATCGAATACCTGGCTGAATAATTTTAATCGCTTCATACAAGCTATTTTGTGCCACTTCACACAACTTTTCGCCAGCAACGGTTGGTTTTCCTGCAATATACATTCTTGATGTGTCACCGTGATAACCGTCTTTGATAACAGTGACATCAATGTTAAGTATGTCACCATCTTTTATTTTTTTATCAAAACTTGGGATACCATGACAAACAACGTCATTGATTGAAATACAGCTTGTATGTTGATAACCGCTATAGCCGATATTTGCAGGGATAGCTTTTTGAACATTGACAATATATTCATAGCAGATTTTATCCAGTTCACCTGTCGTAATACCGGGCTTGACATAGGGTTCGATCATTTCTAATACATCGGCAGCAAGTTTGCCAGCGATACGCATTTTTTCGATTTCTGTTGGCGTTTTTAACTTAATAGACATTAAATTGTTCCTGTAATGTTAATGGCTATATCCTATCATATAGCGCTATGACGTCAAACCTTGGTAATGAAATAATTAAATATCTTTTTGATAAATAATTAATTTTTATTTTCAAAAAGTCAATATCAGGCTGTCTTTTGTGGTTTGGCTTAAAATAACTAATCTTTGAAACAATTTAATTATATAATAACTTATTATAAAACGAGGTTATGACTATAATGCAGTGTCGCTATTATCAGCAAAAAAAATGTTTATCATGTAACTGGATCAATTATTCTTACGCCACCCAACTTCAAGAAAAACAGAGTAATTTATCAGAAAAAATAACGGAGTTTAACCCTAAAGAGGTTAAGCCGCCCGTTGCTAGCTCAGAAGTAGCTTTTCGTAATAAGGCAAAAATGGCCGTACTTGGCACTGTTGAAAAACCGATATTGGGTATGGTAAATGGTAATGAAGCTATTGATCTTTGCGATTGTCCGCTTTATACCACCAGTATGCAAAATATTCTTAAAATAGTACGAACGTACATCCGTAAACAAGGTTTAGTTCCTTATAATATTAATAAGCGAAAAGGGGAATTGAAGTTTGTCATCATTACAGAAAGTACCACCGAAGAAACAAATGGTTTTATGATTCGATTTGTGATGAGATCACACAAGTTTGTTGAGAAAATCAGAAATTCACTTCAACAGCTTCAAAACAAAATTGAAAATTTACAGGTTGTTTCAATAAATATTCAACCTAATCATTCAGCTATTTTAGAAGGTGAAGAAGAAATTGTTCTTACCCAAAATAGTTATTTGAATTTTACATTGAATCACATTCCCCTTTATATTAAAGCTAAAAGCTTTTTTCAAACCAATACCAATATTGCTAAGAATCTTTATCAAACAGCAAGTGATTGGGTAAATAATTTAAAAATAAGCTCCATTTGGGATCTGTTTTGTGGGGTAGGCGGATTTGGTTTACATTTAGTCAATTCTTCAGATAACAAGAATATAGAATTGACGGGAATAGAAATTAGCCAAGATGCAATAGAGTGTGCTTCACGCTCAGCACATGAAATGGGTTTTACTCATCTTACCTTTAAATCATTAGATGCAACCCGGTATAGCATTGGACAACAGAATATACCTGACTTAGTATTACTCAATCCACCCAGAAGAGGGGGAGGTGAAACATTAATGCAATTCTTAGCTCAAGTTAAACCTCATTATATTTTATATTCTAGCTGCAATTTATCATCATTAGTTGAAGATGTACGCTTATTATCAGATTACCAACTTAAGAAAGTTCAATTATTTGATATGTTTCCTCATACAGCGCATATGGAAGTATTAGTTTTATTGGAAAGGAAAGATGGATAGGGTATGATTAATCGCCTTTACAAATAGTTAACAACATAATGCTAATTGAGTAATGCCTATAAAACAATAGGGCTACACAGTGTACCCAATAACAATGATTAAAGTTATGACTCTATATTCAATTGATTAACTGATTGATCAAATAACGATTAAACTTTAATCTATCGAACTAATTAATAAAAAATAAATTAAAAAGTTAAAGGAGATTTTTATGGCTGAGTCCAACATTGAGATAGTTCAAAATACAATAAATAGCCTTCATGAATCCGTTTTATCGGTCATATTGTCGACCATTAATTCAAATGGCGATGTCGAAACAAGTTATTCACCTTATTTTTTTGATGGTAAGGATTACTATATACTTATTTCTGATTTAGCCCCACATAGTCAGAATATCAAAGCTAATGCCCATATCTCAGCTTTTATTATTGAAGATGAATCTAAAACGAAGAACATTTATGCTCGTAAACGTTTAAGCTTTCAAGCCACTGCTAACATGATTGAAAAAGATTCCGAATTGTTTAATGCTATTATTGAGCAATTTGCTTTGCGAGTCAGTAAAATGGTTTATATGTTGTCAGAAATGAAAGACTTTAACTTATTTAAAATTTCACCAATGCAAGGCAGACTGGTTATTGGATTTGGTAAAACCTATCAAATCGATCATCAAACTAATAGTATAATACAAGTTGATGAAAGCTATATTGCCAATCAAAAAGCACAACAACAGAGTTAAAACTTTGTGAAATTGATGATATCTAATTGTTTTACATTAAAAGGAATGCGGATGATTACCCATTCCTATCCATGAAATAGACAAGATTATTAAATGTCGATTCATGACCTAACTATCAATAATAAATAGTATTATTGAGTGTTTTCATCTTTGAAATCAGTTCTAATCTGATAAAGCATGAGTGAAAAGCCAAAATTACCAATAGAAGCTTGTAAATTATGATAATATTGAATATATAAAACTCAATTTAGGATAAATAAAGATTATGATACCTGATGTTTCTAAAGCACTTAATTGGTTAGAAAAACATTATACTATCTTACAAGGTATTCAACGTGGACTGGAACGAGAGACCTTACGAATTTTACCCGATGGTTCTTTATCTAAAACGCCTTTTCCCAATAAAATTGGTTCAGCCTTAACTCACCCTTGGATCACAACTGATTTTGCTGAGTCGATGCTTGAATTTATAACACCGGTCAATACGAACATTGATTATATGCTCACGTTTTTGCGAGATTTACATCGTTATGCCAGTATTAATATTGGTGATGAAATGATGTGGCCACTCAGTATGCCGTGTTTTGTTGCGAAAGAAGACGATATTATTTTAGCGCAATATGGTTCTTCAAACGAAGGGCGTTTAAAAACACTGTATCGTGAGGGATTAAAAAACCGTTATGGTGCAATGATGCAAACTATTTCAGGTGTCCATTATAATTTTTCTTTACCGACAGCATTTTGGCAAGCAAGAGACGGGGTAAAAAATACTGAAGAGGGTAAAGACGTTATTTCAGAAGGCTATTTCACTTTAATTCGTAACTATTATCGCTTTGGTTGGGTAATCCCGTATCTTTTTGGTGCATCACCATCAATGTGCTCTTCATTTATTCAAGATCCCGAAAAAGCGAAAGCATTCATTGAACAAACTAACGGCAACTGTTATTTACCTTATGCCACATCTTTAAGGCTTAGCGATATTGGTTATACCAATAATGCTCAAAAGCAATTGGGTATCACTTTTAATCATTTGAATACTTATGTCGAGGGATTAAAACGCGCAACTAAAACACAATCTCCCGAATTTAGTCGCTTAGGCATTAAAGTTGATGGTCAGTATCGTCAATTAAATGATAAAGTCTTACAAATTGAAAATGAGTTTTATGCGCCGATTCGTCCTAAACGTGTTCCTAGGGCAGGGGAATCACCTTCAGATGCATTGC
Organism: uncultured Gilliamella sp.; assembly: GCA_945291235.1. The sequence continues at coordinate 13,790 of CALYQY010000048.1, read as the reverse complement.
TACGTGGTGGAATTGAGTATATCGAAGTAAGAGCTTTAGATGTTAATCCATTTTCACCAATCGGTATTACAGAAGAACAGATTCGATTTATCGATTTATTTTTAATTTGGTGTGCATTAGCACCGGCACCTGAAATGAGCAGTCAAGAGCTAGAGTGCGCAAAATTAAACTGGAATCGAGTTATTTTAGAAGGTCGGAAACCGGGGATTGAAATAACAATGGGGTGTGGAAGTTATCATGAACCAATGGCCAAAGTAGGTCATCAATTATTTAAGGATTTACTACGTGTTGCTGATGTTTTAGATCATCATGATGAAAAACAGCACTACCGTAAGGTTTGTGAGCGACTTGATGTTATGTTTGATTATCCAGAATTAACTTTATCAGCAAGAACATTACAGGCGATAAGTGATTTGGGAACAGCTAAATTTGGTTTAGCTTTAGCAAGTCAATATAAAAAACAGTTATTATCAGAACCTTTAGCCGTGTTAACCGATAATGATTTTGTTCAACAGCGCTATATTTCACTCGAGAAACAGAAAAGATTAGAAGAAAATGATAAAGTATCGTTTGATGAATATTTAGCTCAACAAAATAAATAGTTAATATGTTTAAACATCGAGATTATACCTTACGATATCGGGCAAATAATGAAGTAGAAATTATTTTGCCCAATAGTCAATTGATAGTAAATAAACCATTAATTGATAAAACTACTTTTACAATTATGGTTTGGAATATTTTTAAACAAAAAAGAGCCGACTGTATTCAAATTTTAGAACATTATGCAGATGAAACTAAATTGATATTATTACAAGAAGCGCAAACCACACCACAATTATTGAACTTTATTACCCGACAAAATAAGATAGCAGACCATGTGCCCGCTTACTGCTTCAATAATATTTATGCTGGTGTGATGACAATTACAGATACATTACCTATCTCTATCTATTCATTTAAAGAAAAAGAACCCCTTATTCGCGTTCCAAAATCCGCTTTAATCACGATATATCCTATTTATAACTCAACACATCAATTGCTGGTTGCGAACATTCATGCCGTTAACTTTAGTATTGGTGTGAAAAGTTATCGGCAACAAATGCATATGCTATTAAATCGAATCAAGGAGCATAATGGACCGGTGATCTTAGCGGGTGATTTCAATGCTTGGAGTCAACAGCGGTTAAATCTTTTATATCATTTAGTAAGTACAATCGACCTCAAACCGGTGAATTTTTCAATTGATATTCGAAAAACATTTATGGGAAGACCATTAGATTTTGTATTTTATCGAGGATTACAATTAGATACAGCAAAAATAATTAGTACTTCGGCATCTGATCATAATCCTTTATTGGTCAAATTTAAATTGGATTTGCAAGATTAATGGTTAATACATCACCTTCTTTGATATCCTGATCGGTCAAATTATTCCAAGTTAAAATATCTGTAATTTTAACACGATAATTTTTAGCTATAGTTACTAAATCATCACCTGCTTTAACTTGATAAGTGATCTGTTTATTGGATTTAGTATGAAGCGTTTTATTCTTATTATTTATTCCACTTGACACTTCGGACTTGATTGCTACTGTTTTGACTTCCAAAGGCATAGTGTTATGAGGCACATCTTGTAAAAGTTCTGTGATTTCAGCTGAAACAAGATTTTGTGCTTGTAGCTTTTTATGTAAATCTTCCGCATAAGAATACGGAACCAGTAAATGAAATGGTCCACTTACAGTTTGTTGTAAATAGCCTGCATTAAAACTTTTTAAGTCGTTAATTGGTATCCCAGTATATTGAGCAATTTTAGCTAATGAAATATTTTTAGACATATCAATTCTAACTAATGAGTTTTCATAGTTACAATCGGGTAATTTAATACTGTAACGTTCACTATTTTTTACAATATCAATAATGGCTAAAATCTTTGGTACATAGTGTCGGGTTTCAGTTGGTAAATCCAGCGCCCAATAATTTGTTGGTAAACCATTTGCTTTATTTTGTGCAATTGCTTTTCTAATGCGACCTTCGCCAGCATTATAAGCAGCAAGAGTTAATAACCAATCCCCTTTAAAACGACTGTTCAGATCTTTTAACAGCGTTATCGCTGAATTTGTTGATGCAATTAGATCACGTCTTGGATCAAATGAGTGACTTTTATTGAGACCGTATTCTCTGGCCGTTATGGGTACAATCTGCCATAAACCGGCAGCTTTACCAGCCGATGTTGCTAACGGATCGTAGGCACTTTCAATCAGTGGAATTAAAGCTAATTCTACCGGTAAATTATTTTGACGTAGTTGATCCATTATGTAATATACATAAGGCTCAGAACGAAGCGCTGTAGTTTCAAAAGCTTTAGGGTTGCGTAATAAAAGCGCTCTTTCTTCTTTAATACGATTATTTTCAGGGACTTTCACATTCAGTTGGCTTATCATATAATGCCAAGGATTTTGAGTAATTAATTTATTATTAATTCCACTACTTTTTAAAAGTCCACTGGTAACGATTGATTCTGAGTTATGTGTTGGATAGACACTACTATTATATTGAGATTGATGGTTTTGGCATGCAACCAAAAACGAACATAATGCTGTGAATATAAATAACTTTTTCATTACCTTAAAACATTAAACATTTATTAAAACCGTATATTATACCTAAAAAATATCCTTTTGGCTTCTAAAAAAAACAAATAAATCTAACTCATTGTTAAAATTTAATTTATTTTGTATGTTTTTTTCTTTACATCGTAGAAAAACATTAATTTGTTTTTCATTTCTTAAAGTAGATGGTAAAGTAATTGATTTATCGGAAATTAAATCATAATAGGCACTAATTTTAGTATCATTTGGTAACATATTGAGTGCAAAATCGAGATTAGATTTAGTATATTCATGACCAGCACAGACAAGGGTATCATCAGGTAATTGGGCTAATTTGTTAAGTGAATTTAGCATTTGCTGATAAGTACCTTCAAATACACGTCCACAACCAGCCGATAACAGCGTATCGCCACAAAAAAGATAAGGCTGACAATAGTAAGCCAAATGACCCAATGTATGACCTGGTACAGGAATTATCTCAAATTTAAAATCGGCAATAATTAATTTATCCCTATTTTCTACATATTGAATAGGTAAAGGAATTTCTTTGGGCCCATATACCTCAATAGAATTAAAATCATTTTGTAGTTTTAGCACACCGCCAATGTGATCTATATGGTGATGAGTAAGCAAAATTGCAAGGGGTGTTAAATTATGTAGATGTAGATAGTTATAAACAGGTTCGGCTGCCCCTGGATCAATGATAATAACTTGTTTAGCATTATTTTCTAATAACCAGACATAATTATCTTTTAAAACGGGGATTATGTGTAATTTATACATAAATGAAATCCATGCTATTAAGTGACATTTGATAACTATAATGGGTTGGTCTCATGTGAAATAATAGGGTTTAAAACTTATTACGCTGAATTTGATTCTTCAAAAAAAGTATCCACTAAAGTAGGGGACTCAGCTTTAGATTTGGCTATGATATCACATTGTTCATTTTCAGGATGCCCTGCATGGCCTTTAACCCAAATCCAATCGATTTTATGTGTTTGTACCGCTTTATCAAGCCGCATCCATAAATCAACATTTTTGACAGATTTATTATTTGCGGTTTTCCATCCATTTTTTTTCCAAGTATAAATCCATTTTGAAATACCATTTTTCAAATATTGGCTATCAGAATAGAGATCAATTTGACAAGGCTCTTTTAATTTTTCTAAAGCGGCAATTGCAGCTAATAACTCCATTCGATTATTAGTTGTATTAAAATATCCTTCTGCTAATATTTTTTCATTGTGCTTATATCTTAAAATGGCAGCATATCCGCCAGGCCCAGGGTTTCCAAGACAAGAACCATCTGTGTATATTCTGATTTGTTTTAACATTTTTGCAAACTTTTCGGCAAACTAGGTTGATAACTCCCAAAATGTAACACAATTTAAAAATGGTAAGCAAATCTGAAGATTCAGCTTCCAATAGCGGGTAGGTATCAACATTAATAGTATTTAATGGTAAACTATATCACTAATTCGTAGTTTTCCCAATGTTTGATATAAAGAGAATAACGTGATAACTCATTCTACTCGCCAAATTGTACTCGATACAGAAACAACAGGTATGAATCAAGATGGAAATAATCATTATGAAGGACATAAGATTATTGAAATTGGTGCTGTTGAAATCATCAATCGCCGTTTAACAGGCAATCATTTTCATGTCTATATTAATCCAGAACGCTTAATTGATGAAGAAGCGTTTAAAGTTCATGGTATAAGCAATGAAGCTGTTAAAGATAAACCCATATTCAAAAATATCGCCCATGATTTTATTAAGTTTATTGATGGTGCTGAATTAATTATCCATAATGCATCGTTTGATGTCGGGTTTATGGATTATGAGTTTCGTCTTTGTGGTTTAGATTATAAAACTGCTGATCACTGTATTGTTACCGATACTTTAGCAATGGCAAGACGCCTTTTCCCAGGCAAACGTAATAATTTAGATGTGCTTTGTGAACGCTACCAAATTGATAATTCTCATCGTACACTTCATGGCGCTTTACTGGATGCTGAGATTTTAGCTGAAGTATATTTAGCTATGACGGGGGGACAAACGACATTATCCTTTAATATGGATGAACATAGTCTAGCTAATGGTGAAAACAGCAATACTCTGCAAAAAATAGAGCGAGGATCGACTCCTTTAAAAGTCATAAAAGCCTCAGAATATGAACTATCAGAACATGAAACTGTTTTATCAAAAATTGATAAAAAAAGTGGCGGAGCATTATGGCGTGCCAGTAAATGATTGTTTTCTATTCAATTGGTTGCATATTTTAAAATATCTATTGACGTCATCGAAAATAATCTTTAATATCACGCCTACTTCAGCAGTGATGCCTTGAAGTAGTCTAAAAAGCGGAGCGGTAGTTCAGTTGGTTAGAATACCTGCCTGTCACGCAGGGGGTCGCGGGTTCGAGCCCCGTCCGTTCCGCCAATTTCATCAGTTTTTCCATAATGTTTTTGTTCCAATCCTCTATATAAAATCAATAGTTATTTATTTATAATTCGCCTTTTTGAATTTTAATCAAATAATTGAGTGCTTCTTCGTTATTTTGTAATCCATGATAAAAACAGGCATCCCAATTATTGGGTGTTCCGCCATTATTCTCGTAAATTAATTGGATTTCATATAATTTTTTTATGATGTCTTCTAAATTAATTGCGTTTTTTATATATATCTTTGGTGATTCACATAATTTTGTCCATAAATAAGAGAAATGATTCTTGATTCCTGAAGGGATGACAATATTCTTGATGTGCCATTCAACTATAATTTTTTCTTCATCTTTTACATCTATGGCTATAGGAGTAATTAACGGTGCTCGCCAGTCTGGTTTAAAGTGAGATGACATGATTCTTTTTTCAATAAATTTATCAAAATAAGGGTGAATAGGCCTTTCATGTAATATATCTCCTTTTATTTTTAATGATCGTTCCTTATTGCATCTATCACAAGCAGGTATCAGGTTCTTGGAAAAAAAAGAGTATTCTGGAAAAATTGATTTAGGTAAATAATGATCGATTGTTCCATTGCCATGTCTCCCACACATTGGGCATGCACCTTGAATACTTTCTCTCAGCGATTTAATGAATTTAAGTGCTTGTGGCGGGTTATCATATAAAAGATTCATGTGTTGTTTAAATGCCGATAATGAAGGTATTGTTTCTTCTGACAATGAATTAATAAACCAAGGGTTACCATTATGCTTATCATAATGTTCGTAAGATTTTTTAATAATATCGATATAAGATGAAATAAACCGAATATGTTTTCCTTTTCGATTTTTTTGACAAAGTTCATCTAATTGACAGCTATCAATAATTTCTGCGCTATTATATTGTGGAAAATTTAATTTTCTCATATTAATATTCCATATTATTCCTTAGCTGTAAGAGGGCATCTGGACTTATTTCACCAATATACTTATCGAGAATTTCATCGAAGGTTAAATCATCTTTAATGTTATCAACTAATTCATTGTATAGATGGATTAACAGATCATCGCCAAAGATTTCATTTGAGATGCTGGTCACATTAGCGCCTAATGTTTGCATTCGTGGCTGCTTAATTTTGAAATCTACTTCGTCCTTTTCAATAATATGAACTTGTGCACTTTGTACTTCTCTGACAATGTAAGGAGAATGAGTAGCGATTATAGCGATGGATTTTGTGGTCTCTAATACATTATTAAGAATTCTCATAAATTGAGAAATAAGGTTAGGATGTAAAAAAGTTTCTGGTTCATCAATAAGCAGTACTGATGCCGGTCCGACATTGGCAAAAACGTTTAAAATGAAACGGATAAATGTTGATTGTCCTAAACTTGGATGATATTTTTCGTCATTTTTATATATAACGAGATTTTTTTCTCGGTCAATCGTCGCTATCCTATCAAGCCAACGTTGCTCACCATTGTATCGGGCAAAGTTTTTTATTGCGATTTCGTGGTGTTGATCTAGGTTAGCCGAATGATCCACTAAAAGTGGAACTTTTATTGTTAAATCATAAAATTCTTGGGAAATGATATTACATAATTCGGATATTCTATTGTTTCTTAACACATCTACCAATAAATGATTGTCTGTTTTTTCATTAAAAACCCTGTCGTTCTGAATATTAGGATCTAGCTGTGAAATAGAAACACTAGGATTATTGATAAGTTCTTTGTCAATTGAATTAAGTGTTGCATGATGAGCAAACAAAATAACTTGGTTAAAGTCAAGTTGTGGAACAATTGAGATATGTTTTGATTGCCTATCAGCAAGCGCTTTAACGAGTTCTGTCAGTATCGTTGTTTTTCCACATCCATTTTGACCTATTATGGTCGCAATGCGACCCCTTAATTTATTCTGATTGGTAAATTTAAATTCGAGTTGAAGAGAATCTAAATTTTTAAACGTAATGTTGAAGGTTTGTTTAGAGTCGGCATTTTCAATGACTTTACCTTGTATAATAGAATATCCATGCCGGTAAGCAAAATACGCCTCACTCGTTCTAAGCATAGCTCTACTATACACATCGGTTTTATAAAAATCATCCCACTTTGGTATTCTAGAAGGTTTATCCACATATAAACAAATATCATTTATTTCTTCCAGAATGTTTATTGCTCTTTCAAAACCAATTAATCGGCTGATGGCGCTATAAGATTTTTGATTTGTGAATAAATGAGCAAAAGCTAAATCTATCGAAAAAAGATTTACAAATTTCTCTTTTTTTAGAATTGTAGAAACATACTTATAAGTATTATCTTGATCTTTGAAAGCAAATTTTGAATCAAACCATTCAATTGAATTATCATTTAATCGAATACCTATTTCTGTCGCTAATTGGTATCCAAAATCATTCCAATAACTATCTATTGGTTTTATAAAAACCGATCCTTCTGTTAAAAATATTGTCGAACAATCAGGAGAACAAAGAAGTATAGTTAACTTTTCCTTTTTTTCCATATTAAAACTGATCCAAAACTAAAATTACCTAAATATGTAATTGTTTTTATATAACACATTTAACATAAATGCAAAGAAAAATGTAATTTAATCAATATGAAAAAAACGTGTTTCATAACGTTTTTTTCTTTTAAAACTCTGTTATATACTTAAGTTGTCACACAATGAATAATTTACCCTAACTTTAGGCGTAATGATTAAGTTTTTTGGAATATCGAATTCATGCTTTGTTATTCGCAATCAAAAATTTTAATAATTATCTATAAGTATACTTAGTTATGTTAAAAAAATGGTTATTTATTATTATAGGTAGTGTTTCATTTTTGCTGGGAACGGTAGGCATTTTCGTGCCACTTTTGCCAACAGTACCTTTCTATTTGTTAACCGCATATTTGTGGCTTAATAGTTCAGATCGTCTTTATCGCTGTTTTACTCAAAGTCATTATTATCAAACTTATATACAAAAGATGCTTATTGAGAAAAAAGCATCTAAAAAAAGTTTGTTTAAAATGCTAGCTATGGTTTTTATCGCATTGTTAATCCCATTTATTTTTATTCATTCCTTGCATGTGCGCATTATTTTAGTAATCGTTTTTTTAGCGCATATTGTTATTGGCTTTTATTATTTTAGAAAAAAGAAAATTTAAAGAGAAAAGAATCGTAATTACAGGGTAAGTTACCCTGTAACAATCATAAATATTGCTAATAATCTAGTTCAGACTTTTCTTAATCTCTATAGCAAGTAACGGATTCCACATGGCTCCTGTCGCACTCATCACAGCATCAGCACCGTTTTTAATGAATTGGTGATAATGTTCACTGTTGCTAACTCCACCAACACCTATAATGGTAAATTTTAAATCCATTTGTTGACGATATTTATCAAGGCGACTCACCATATCTAATCCAGCCCAACGTATGGCATCGCCACAAATTCCACCTTCCTTTCTATTTTCTCCTAAAGCTGGCTGACCATTTGCGTTAACAGGTTTAGCTGATAAGGTATTAATAGCACTTAATCCATCAATTATCGATCCGACTTTAGTAAGTAATGAAATAATTTTTTCATCATCCGGAAAATAGGCTAGTTTCAATATAAGTGGACGATCGGGAACTGCATTTTTAATTTCATTTACAATGCGTTCTACTTTATCAACATCAAAACAGAGTAATTTACTCGCTCCTTCATTTGGGCAACTCAAGTTTGCTTCAAGAATTGGGGCATTAGTTTCTCTTACTAATTTAGCGGCTAACGCATAATCTTTTTCAATTTCGCCATGTCCTTGTGTTCCTTGAAAGCTACCAATAACATATTGACCTTGACCAGCGGCTTTTACCGCATCAGCCATATCAGGTTGCCAAACATCGGGAGCAAGAGAAGGAACACCAAACGAATTGGTAATTGATAGCGGTTGAGTATAATTTGTATCTGCTAAGACAGTATCAAGATTACTGGATAATTTACCGTTAGGATGAACAGATAGCACATTCGGCAATGGATGACATTTGTGAAATCTTGTTCTTACAGTTTTATAGACGCATAAGTCAAATCCATACGCAAATGCAGCTTTAATATAATTGGCATTTAGAAGGGGACCGGCAGGCATTCCAAATGGTAAATTAACATTAAGATTGAGAAATTGACTGGTTTGGGTTGCGACATGTTCAACGTGACTTAATTGTGTAAAAAGCCCAAAAGGACCGTTTGCATAATTATCTTCGTAACTGATAGTGGGATCGTAAAACGGCGTTAAAGATTTCATAATATCTCCTGTGATGAGCACTTAAAAAAATTCTGAGGAAAGAGGGGTATATTTTTGATAAAAAAAATCCTCCATAAAGGAGGATCAATAAATTGAATTAAAAAAGAGTGATACTTAATTTTGGATAATAATTTTTCTTTTTTCACTCTAATCATTCTTAGGTTCTCTTGTACAAACTTGCATGCATTCTAGCTTAATCTATTCAAACTTCAAGCCAATTATAATGATAAATATGTAACTAAATGAAATAGTTGCAGTGTTTTTTTTTAGATTTTATCGTTGCAATATGACTATCTTGAAAACTGTTTTGCTTACTTAAGCTACAATGTTATTTGTTTAGATAAACAAATAGCACATAATACTTTAAAAAATATATAAAAATTTTTGTCTAAAAAATAATACATCAGTACATTAATAGTCTGTTTCGAAGTGGAGAATGATTATAAGTAATGCTATTATTAACAACAGTTAATAAATCTGAATAAAATAATTAGGTATATAATAATGAAAAAAGAAAATATTTTTAAACCCTTCACTTTACCCAATGGCGTTGAATTAAAAAATAGAATAATGATGGCGCCAATGACGACCTGTTCCGGATTTTATGACGGTTCAGTCACGCATGATTTAATCGAGTATTATCGAGACCGAGCAGGTGAAATAGGAACAATCATCGTTGAGTGCGGGTTTGTCGATAATAAAGGATTAGCGTTTCCTGGTGCAATAGGTTTAGATAACGATGATAAAATTGAAGGATTAGCTAAAATTGCGAAAGCAATTAAAGAAAAGGGATCGAAAGCAGTCATTCAAGTTTATCACGGTGGTCGAATGGTTGAGCCAAAACTCATTGGTGGACAATCTCCTGTTGGACCAAGTGCTATCGCAGCCCCTAGAGTAGGCGCAGCAACACCGATCGCATTAACGGCAGACGAAGTCGACGACATGATCGAGAAATTTGGTCAAGCGGTACGTCGTGCTATTGAAGCCGGTTTTGATGGTGTTGAAATCCACGGCGCTAACACTTATTTAATCCAACAATTTTATTCTCCAAATTCAAATCAACGAACCGATAAATGGGGTGGAAGCCGTGATAATCGCTTGCAATTCCCTTTAGCAATCTTAGATATCACCCATAAAATGGTTAAACAGTTTGCAACGCCAGAATTTATTGTTGGTTATCGTTTTTCTCCGGAAGAACTAGAAGTACCGGGTATTCGTTTTGATGACTCCATGTATCTACTTGAAAAATTAGCAGACAAAGGTCTGGATTATATCCATTTTTCAATGGGCGCGATTTTAAGACCTTCAATTGTTGATACCCAAGATCCAACCCCGTTAATCAATAAATATGTGGCAATGCGATCTGCGACATTAGCTAAAATTCCGGTAGTAGGTGTAGGTAATGTGGTTAATCAAATTGATGTAGAAACGGCGATTGATAATGGTTACGATTTGGTCGCCGTTGGTCGCGCATGCATCGCTTATCCAGACTGGATTAGTCGTATTGAAAAAGGTGAACAACTGGAGCTAACCATCAGTAGTGACAAACGTGAAGAATTAAATATCCCTGAACCTTTATGGCGTTTTTCATTAGTTGAAGCACTAATTCGTGATGCGAGTTTAAATAATAAGAAGTTCAAACCTGGTCAATATCAAGAAAAAGTTAATGATGAATCTTATGAATTTCTTATTAATGTCGAGTTAGGCAAAGATTTCATTAAAGATATGCAACTTGTGAATGCCAATGAGTTTGATAACCAAGTTTTAGATAATTTTGCAGAAATTAAACAACGAATTATTAATTCAAACAGTCCACATGTGGATGCAATTTCTGGGGCTACATCACAGTGTGAAGCATTCAAAAAAGCCGTTACTAAGGCCATGACACAATCGAATAAAGAAGCCATTATTGCTGAAGGTGGTGATCCAAATGATAAATCTTACGATATTGTTGTTGTGGGAAGCGGGGGAGCAGGGCTGGCTTCTGCAATACGAGCTCATGATTTAGGGGCTAGCGTTGTTGTCGTTGAAAAAATGCCTGTTATTGGCGGAAATACCAATAAAGCGTCTGCTGGTATGAATGCAGCTGAAACTAAATTCCAAAAACTTAAAGGCATTGTTGACAGTAAGGATCTATTCTATAAAGAAACTTTGGCTGGTGGAAAAAATAAAAATAATCCGGAATTACTTCGTTACTTTGTTGAAAATGCCCCCGATGCGATTGATTGGTTAGATGAAAACGGTATTGAACTAAGTGGTATTACGACAACAGGTGGAATGAGTATCGACCGTACACATCGACCAGCAAGTGGTGCAGCTGTTGGCGGATTTTTGATTAGTGGATTGGTAAAAAATCTTAATAAACGTGGTATTGAAGTCATGTTAGATACCAATGTGACAGAAATCGTTACCGAAAATCATAAAGTTGTTGGCGTTAAAGTCGTTGAAGAAGACGGCACAAATTATATCATTAAAGCGAAAGCGGTGGTGATTGCAACGGGCGGATTTAGTGCTAACCGTGAAATGGTTGAAAAATATCGTCCTGACTTAAAAGGTTTTGTGACAACCAACCATAAAGGGGCGACAGGTTCTGGTATCATGATCTTAGAAAAACTTGGGGCTGGCACTGTTGATATGGGCGAAATTCAAATCCATCCAACTGTTGAACAAACTACCTCATATTTGATCTCAGAATCTATACGTGGCGGTGGCGCAATTCTTGTTTCTCAAGAAGGTAAACGTTTTGTTAATGAATTAGATACCCGAGATAAAGTTTCAGCGGATATTATCAAATTACCTGAACACTATTCCTATATTTTATTCGATCAACAAGTTCGTGACGAAAACAAAGCCGTTGAAGAGTATGTTTCTAATGATCTCGTTGTTCAAGCCGATTCAATTACTGAATTAGCTAACAAACTTTCTATTGATGCTAATAATCTGTCAAAAACGATTGAACGTTATAATGAGTTTGTAATTAACAAACAAGATGAGGATTTTGGTCGAACGACGGGAATGCGTCATCCAATTAACACCGCACCATTTTATGCAATTAAAATTGCACCGGGTGTTCACCATACAATGGGAGGTGTAACGATAAACACTGAAACACAAGTATTAGATAATGATAAACATGTGATTAAAGGTGTTTTTGCGGCTGGTGAGGTTGTTGGTGGTGTGCATGGAGCAAATCGCATTGGTGGTAATGCTGTTGCTGATATCATTATTTTTGGTATACAAGCAGGTAAAAAAGCCACAGATTACATTAATAGTTAATTGAACTTTGCTAAAAATGGTAAGTTCTACCTACGACTATTCTCAAACATTGATGGGGATGACGGTAACATTGACGCTATTAGAGCAAAATGAAACCGTCGCAAAACTTGCTTTTGCTACCATTAAATTGCTTGAAGATAAATTGACTGTTAACCGCCCAGTTTCGGAGGTTATGTCAATCAATCTTGCAGCAGGCAAACATCCTGTTGAGGTAAGCTTACCTGTATTTTCACTTATTAAACAGGCTTGGCAACTGAGCGTGAATCCTTCAAGTTGTTTTAATATGGCTATCGGCCCTGTCGTCAAACTTTGGAAAATAGGCTTTAAAGGAGATAGTATTCCTGCCGATCATCATATCAAACAACAACTATTATTAACCGATCCATTTGATATAGAATTAAATGATACAACCCATTCTGTTTTTTTAAAAAAAGCAGGAATGGAGATAGATCTTGGTGCTATCGCAAAAGGTTATATCGCCGATGTCATTCAAAATCTGTTACTTGAACATCATATTCACCATGGCATCATAAATTTAGGTGGAAATATACTAACGTTAGGAGCCTCCCCAATAGAAAAGTCAGGTTGTTGGTGTATAGGGTTAAGAAAACCCTTTTCTTTATCTGATGAGTTAGCAGGTATAATAAAAGTTAAAAATAAATCAGTCGTTACTTCGGGCATTTATGAACGTTATTTTGTGCAAAATAATCGGCTTTATCATCATATTTTCAATCCTTTAACTGGCTATCCTCTTGATAATGAAATTGAAAGCGTTACCGTTATTTCAAATACTTCTCTTGAAGGCGATATTTATTCAACGATTTTTTATGGATTAGGCGTAAATGCCAGTGGTGAATATTTAAAAAAACATCCAGATATTTCAGCCATTTTTTTACTAAAAAATAAAACGATGACACTGATCAATCCGAAAAATTTTAATTTTGATCTAATTGATAAACACTATGAAATAAATCTGCATTAAGAACCAATGACAATGAAATTGCTAAACTTTTATTGTTTTAAATGAATTAATTACGTTTTTACATTAAAGAAGGAAATTATTATGAACGCAGTGAAAAAACCACCAGTAAAATGGTTACCGCTCATAATTATTGCTGCTATTTCAGCAATATTATGGCTATTTGTTTCGCCTCCACAAGGAATAAGTACAG
>CALYQY010000047.1 GCA_945291235.1 uncultured Gilliamella sp. | reverse complement strand
GAAACCAGTAGCGTCAACGCCAACGGCACCGACAAAACCGGTAGAACCGGATTCCAAAATCAGCAGTAAATGTAGTTTAAAAAATGCAACAAGTGATGATTTAACGTTTATTCAACAATGTTTACAGACTAAACCCGATATAGATGCAATTATTGAGATAATTACTGAAGCTAAAAATGCAGGAAAATGTAATATCGCGCAGCGTTTATATGCAAATAAGGCGCAAAAAAATACTAAAATTGCTCTGCTGTATGCAAAAGAGTATGACGAAAAATTTTATAAAGCGAATAAATGCTTCAAAGCCGATAAAGAAGCAGCCATTTATTGGTATGAAACATCTTTAATTAATGATCCAAATAGCGAGTTTGTTAAAGATCGTTTATCTCAATTGCAGAAATAGTAAGGAGCAAAAATGAATAAAATAGATATTTCCAAACTCTTTTTTACAATAGGTTTAACGTGTTTTCCTCTATTGGGATTTGCAGCAGAGCCACTTAAACAGGCTGGTAAAACAACCTTGTATCAGCGTGTGTTAAGTACGCCAAGCTGCCAATTAAAGAGTAATTTCACCGATTCTAAAGGTAAATCTGTTCCGGCTTTTTCGCGTTACTATGTTTATGAGCGTAAATATGAAAATAATCAGAAATGGCTAAAAGTAGGTCCGGATTCATTCGGTAAAACAATCGGTTGGATTAATGATTCATGTGCTATCGATTGGAATATGCAAATGACTTTAGTATTTACTAATCCGGTTGATCGTGAACCTTTATTATTTTTTAAAGATAAAGCAGATCTAACTAAAATTGTCGATGCTGAAAATCCCGAAACGCTATTAAAACCTATTCGTGATGCACTCAAAAGTAATAAATCAGTATCACAAGTGCTTGCACAAGAGCCTAAAGAGTATGTCGATTTCAAAAGTAACTTCTATTTATTACCGATTTTACAAGGTGAGGAAGTGATGAATGGGCAAGGGTTTTATGAACGAGTATTAGAAGTTGCTTCACTGAGCAAACAAGATGAGCTAGTTAAAAAAGGATCATCAAATTCTCAATCTAATGATAAAGCTAGCAATCAAACCCCTTTTAATGCGGCAATTGTATTTGTGATAGATTCAACGATTTCAATGGATCCCTATATTTCTCGCACTAGAGAAGCGGTTAAGCGAGTTTATAAGAAAATTGAAAAAGAACATTTACAAGATCAAGTTAAATTCGGTCTGGTTTCTTTTAGATCGAGTTTAAAAACTTCCAAAAAACTTGAATTTGTTTCTAAAATTTTTGTCGATCCTAATCAAGTTAAGAGTAAAGATAGCTTTCTAAAAGCAAGCGCCTCACTTAAACAAGCTAAAGTTTCAACGGCTTATTTTGCCGAAGATGCATTTGCAGGTATAAATCAAGCTTTAAATGAGATTAATTGGGATAACTTTAGCGCCCGTTATATAATTTTAATTACTGATGCTAGCGCTATTCCAGGCGACGATAAACTATCAAGTACGAAAATGGATGCCGCTCAATTGCGACTTGAAGCGCAACATAAAGGTGTTGCTATCTATGCTTTACATCTCAAAACAGCAAATGGTATAAAAGATCATCCTATTGCTAAAGCGCAATACTCTGATTTAACTTTTAACGATTTCATCCATAAATCACTCTATTATCCGGTTAATGCTGGTAATGTACAACAATTTGGTCAGAAGGTTGATTTATTAGCCGAAGCATTATCCACACAAGTGAAACTTGCTTATAAAGGTGAGGTTTCCGTTGGAAGCGCATTGAATTCAAAAGATGAAAATGCTGATATGATCAAAGATGCTTTATTATTAAGTAAAGCCATGCAGCTTGCATATCTTGGGGATACTAAAGGCGCTAAAGCCCCAACAGTTTTCAAGGCTTGGATTGCTGATAAAGACTTTGTTAAACCAACCATTCCGACAGCAGAGCCACGCATTTTGTTAACCAAATCGCAACTAAGTGATTTAAGTGATGTTGTTAGCAAGATTGCTAATGCCGCCAATGATGGTTTGATTTCTGCCGATGATATGTTTTCCCAACTTCGTTCTGTTGCAGCGGCTATGGGGCAAGATCCAAGTAAGTTAAAATCTGATTCTGTGACTAAAATTGCTGATTTAGGTTTATTAGGTGAATATTTGGATAATATTCCTTATAAAAGTGACGTAACAGGACTTGATCAAGATGCTTGGAAAAGTATGAGTGGGCTTGAACAAGAAAAATTTATCCGGAATTTAAACAGTAAGATTCGTTATTATCAAAAATGTAATGCCGATGTCGATCGCTGGATCTCATTATCCGAAGGAAGTGATCCGCGTGAAAATGTTTATCCTATTCCATTAGAAATGTTACCGTAAAAATGTTAGTCATTAATCAATTGTCCATTTCAAGAACAACCGGCAAATCCTTTTTTAGTGTTTGCCTGCCACAACTGAGAGTTAACGCGGGTCAAGTTGTGGTTATTCAAGGTGATAGTGGTGCTGGAAAAAGCACCTTACTTGAAATGGTGGGTATGATTCTAAAACCTGCCGAAGTGGGTTGCTACAACCTGCTGGTAGGGGATAATGATATTGATATTGCTAAATTAATTAAGCATGATAAATGGGAGCAATTAGCCGATATACGAGCTCACTATTTAGGTTTTATGTTGCAAACAGGTGGATTGCTGCCATTTTTGACCGTTCGTGACAATATATTAATGTCCTTTAAGTTATTACAAAAAAGCGTTGATAACCAACGCTTTGATTACTTAGTGCAGAAGCTTAATATTGCACATTTAATCAATAAGTATCCTAATCAGCTCTCTATTGGTGAAAGACAACGTGCTTCTTTTATTCGTTCTATTATTCATAAACCTGCGTTATTACTGGCAGATGAACCAACGTCAGCGTTAGATCCTTATAATGCTAATTTGCTTTTTGAATTAATTATTGAACAGGCTTTGCAAGATAATATTGCAGCAATGATTGTTACGCATGATTGGAAACGAATAGCAAATAAAGGGCTTTATACTTTATCAGCTAAGTTAACTTCCCCGCAATCATCCGTTTTTCTGCCATTACAGGATAGGGCGTAAAAATGATTAAAACGTTTTCAAAATGGCTTTTTATCGCTCGTTTATCCTTGGCAGACTTATGGTACGACAAAAAAGTTTCATTTTGTATTATTGCGTCGGTAATATCGGTCATCACACCGTTACTATTACTATTTAGTTTAAAATATGGCATTGTTTCACAACTTAGACAACAATTACTTAATGATCCGCAAAATTTAGAAGTAAAAATTGTGGGTAATTTACAACTCGATAATGAAATGTTTCAATGGATAGAGCAACAACCAGAGACCGCTTTTGTGATTCCATTGACACGTTCATTAAATACACAAGCAGACTTAATGAAAGATGCCAGTCATTTTGTTAATAATGCCGAAGTTATTCCCACTGCGAAGGGCGATCCAATAACCGAAAATTTACCGTTACTCAATAACAAAAATCAAATTTTATTGAGTTCATTATCTGCCGAAAAAATGCAGGTAGACGTTGGGAATCGTGTGAAAATGGTAATTACCCGACAGCTAGACGGGAAGCTGGAGAAAGGCATTGCAGAATTAGAAGTTATTGGTATTATTCCCGAAATTAATTACAGCCGAGCAGCCGCATTTGTTACATTAGATTTACTAATAGAAATGGAAAACTATTATGATGGTTATGTCAGTAATGTTTTTATAACATCTAAAGGAAATATTAACCCTCCCTCTCATACTTCCTTTGCTCGTGCCCGAATATATGCTAAAGCACTTGAGAATGTTGCACCATTAGCATTTAAATTACGAGAAAAGAATATTGATACTCGCACTCAAGCTAAAGCAATTGAAAATATGCAAGCAATTGATCGCGTACTTAATTTTATTTTTAGTGTGATTGCAATGACAGCCGTATTTGGATGTGTTTTATCATTTACCGGATCGTTTTTATCCAATATTGAACGGAAGCGTAAAGATATTGCTTTTATGCGATTACTTGGTTTTCGCTCCCGAGATATTATGCTTTATCTACTCAATCAAGCTATGATGCTTAGTTGTTTAGCTTTTATTCTGTCCTGCATACTTTTTATGGCAGGAAATTATGCGTTCAATTTAGTTTTAGGTGAAAATTTGGTTTCACAATCTGTTGTGAGTCAATTACAATTTTACCATTTTATTTTTGCATTTTTATTGACTTTACTCATTTCAAGTACCGTTGTGGTTATAGGAGGGCGTCGTGCTGTTAAAATTCAACCAGCAGAAAGCTTACGTGAAGCCTAACAGTCTCAGATTTGCTAGTTGGGGTTTGGCTGCAATAAGCTTATTTCCGTCCTTCGGTTATGCTCAAGCTTGGGATGAAAAATTCTATAATCCTAAACCAGCAAAAGATGATGTTATTTTACCAATGCCTTGTGACGGTAGTTTGGTAATGAAAAAGGTATTTACACCAACAAACAAGCCGTTAGATGATGTCAAAATTATTTTGGGCAGTAATCAAAAAGAGCTTGGTTTTGCTGAGTATGCAACACCAAACTATATTGCGGGCAGTTTTTCAGATTCTGGTAAAGAGCGTTATTATTTAATAGGTAAGTATGAGATTACCGCATTACAATATCAATCGGTAATGAATGATACCTGCCCAAAACCCAAGATCAATCTTTCTTTTCCTATTACAGATATTAGCTGGTTTGATGCAGTCGCTTTTACCGATAAATATAATCGCTGGTTGATTGAAAACGCTGCTAAGTTGAATGAAAAGGGTTTACCTAACGGCTATGTCCGTTTACCTAGTAACACCGAGTGGGAATATGCAGCACGAGGAGGAGCGAAAGTGACGGAATCAGAATTTCGTGAATCACGATTCCCGATGACAAGTAATGTTGAAAGTTATGCCTGGTTTTCCGGATCTAAGTCAGCCAATGGAAAATTACAGCTTATAGGTCGGCTTGAGCCTAACCCTTTGGATCTTTATGATATCTTAGGTAATGTACACGAAATGATGTTTGATTCATTTAAAATGAATAAATTGGATCGTTATCATGGTCAGCAAGGTGGCATCATTGTTCGTGGTGGTAGCTATTTGACACCGGAATCATCAATTACCAGTTATTTTCGTATTGAGAAACCTTTTTATGATGATAAAACTGCCTATAAAAGTAAGGATGTTGGGATCCGTTTAGTCTATACCACAAATGTGATGAGTTCGAATGAAAAAATCAAAGAGCTTGAAAAAGAATGGAACGAACTAGGTAACGAAACAAATAATAACCAAAATGGCAATGTAGTTAATGAGCTTGAAAAAATCACTAAACAAGTTGAGGATGAGAAAACTAAACAAGAATTAAATCAACTCAATATACTTTTAAGGAGTGCTAATCAAGCCCGTGATGAGCAACGTGATCGCTCTATTCAATCTGCTTTGCAACTCGGAGCCTTTTTATGTGCCAATGTATCTGATTTACATAGTAAGTACGAATATAATAATAATCTCTATGAAACAATGGTCAATGAAGTTTGTGATGCAAACGAGACTAATACTTTGAATGACGATAATATGTGTTCAAAAGTGAAGTTGGAAAATTTAAAACAGGTTGTTGATGAGTCCAAAAGTGCTCGGGATTTTATCTTGAAATACTATTCCGACACCATTGTTAACACAGCCTCGAACTACGAGAAAAAAACAATCAACGATCAATCCAAATCGACTCAATTTATTCTTGAGAATAGTGGAAAAGCAAATATGAGCGACTACTTGGCGCTCTATTTCAAACACATCAACGAATATATTGAATCAGGAAAAGTTGAGCGAACAGCTTGGCTACAAACTTGTAATGAAATAAAAGGAAACAAACGATGAATAAAATTTTAGTAGTCCTTAGTTTATGTGTATCTCTTGTTTTAGCTGGATGTCAAGGTGTTGGTGGTGTAAATACTCGAAATGTTGATCCCGCATTGACTAAAAGCCATACAGCTAAATTTTTTAGTAAATCTGCATGGCAAGCTTGTGCAGTCGGTGCAGGTATAGGTGGTGTTGGTTGTTTGTTACTAGGTGGTAGAGCTGGTACTTGTGTCGCTTCTGCGGCTGTAAGTTGTGGTTTAGCGATGGGCGTAAATTATTATCTTGACTCTAAACGCGCAGACTATGCTAATACTGAAGCGCGTCTTGATATCTATATTCAAGATATTCAGAAAGATACTTACGAGGTGCAAGCTGTGACACAAGTAGCTAAAGCAGTGTTAGACAAGAATTTGATGACACTTAACGCATTAAGAAATCAAATTAAAAACGATACGGTAAATAAAAAACAGGCTGAAAATGATTTGACCCAAATTGATGCCAATATTACTTATCTAAACGATAAGTTACAACGTATGAAAAAAATCGAAAGAGATTGGGTGACAGTATCTTCTGAAGAAAAACAAGCTGGTGTCAATGTCTCTCAACTTGATAAACAAATCAATCAATTAAATAAACAAATTGCAGTACTTGAAAATCAAATAAATATTGTGTCTAAACAGCGCTCAGCAGTTAAGGTAAGTTAATTATGAAAAAAAGATATCTGTTATTACTTTGTCCGTTTATATTTTTAACTGGTTGTTCAACTACAGTTGAACAATGTGATCCAACTAATGAAGACATTAGTTTTTTCCATAAAATGGGTTGTCATAATTCGGGTAATTATCAAGCTCGAGTTGATCGAAAAGTGCAAATTCTAGAGAATGAAAAAAGAGCTAATCGTCAGTTTAGACAGATTTATGCCATTATTGAGAAACAGAAAAATGATACTTCATTAACGATAAAACAAAGACGGTCACTACAGCAAAAACTGGAAACTGAGGTATCTCAGTTAACTGATGAAGTGAAACAAAAGGCAAAAGGTCGTGATGATTTGCAAGCTCAAGTTAACGATATTGAACAGCAACTCATTAAAAAAGTGAATAGTTCATATGGCTCAGAACTTGAAAAGCAAATTGAGTTGGAAAAATTACATAAAAAACTTCAACAATTACAAAAAGCATTAAATATATAATGATTTAGTTTGATAAATTAGTGAAGTAAAAACGGGAAGTTAACTATGATCAATGATTGAATAATAAGAAATAAAGATCATCATAATGGGAAACAAAGTGTTTTTATTCGATTAATATTTTCTTGTTACTATTATTCAAACCATATTTAACTGAATGAGCTTTTCCTATCTTAAACATGGCAATATATTGGTTATTATCAATATATTGCCATGGTATTATCCTAAAAGCGCCAAAATCAGCCTTGCCACGTTGTAAACTAGTTGGCATGTTTGCCAGTAGAAACTTTCAATGTATAAGAAAATTATAGGTATCTAGGATTATTGTCGAATTTTGGGCAATAAAATTATCTGAGATTTTAACAATAAAAAAACCAGACATTAAGTCTGGTTTTTTGTTGTTAAATGCTGTATTGAAATACTTTTAGAAGTCTAAATTAGCAGCTTTTAATGCATTTTCTTCAATAAACATTCGACGAGGTTCAACTTCATCACCCATTAAGGTGGTGAACAACTGATCCGCTTCTATCGCATCTTTTATGGTGACTTGCAACATGCGACGGCTGGTCGGATCCATTGTCGTTTCCCATAATTGTTCCGGATTCATTTCACCCAGACCTTTATAACGTTGGATAGTTAATCCTCGACGCGATTCTTTGATTAGCCAATCTACAGCTTCTTCAAAAGAGCTAACAGGTTGTTTGCGTTCGCCTCTTTGAATAAATGCACTATCTTCAAGTAAATCTTTTAGTTGCTTACCTAAATGGCAGATATTACGATATTCATTACTATGAATGAAGACTTGATCGAGCGCATAGTTAGTATCAACACCGTGTGTTCTGACTTTAATGATTGGCACATATAGTTGTGTTTTATCATTGTACTGCACTGAGTACGAATAACTACTACCGTGTTGCTCTTTATTTGTTAACTTTTCAACAATGGTTGTTACCCAATGTTCAGCTTTTTGCTGATCCTGCAAAATGTTTTCGTCTAATACATCTTGATACACCAATTCAGCAAGTAATGCTTTAGGATAACGACGTTCCATTTTGGTGATTAATTTTTCAACTTTTTGATATTCAGCAATCAGTCTTTCTAATGCTTCTCCTGCCAATGCCGGTGCATGATCATTAACATGCAATGATGCATCTTCAAGCGCCAAAGCAATTTGGAATTGGGTCATGGCATCATCATCTTTAATATATTGTTCTTGCTTACCTTTTTTCACTTTATATAGTGGTGGTTGAGCAATATATACATACCCACGTTCGATAATTTCTGGCATTTGACGATAGAAGAATGTTAACAGTAGTGTTCGGATATGTGATCCGTCAACGTCGGCATCAGTCATGATGATGATACTGTGATAACGCATTTTATCCGGATTATATTCATCACGACCAATTCCACAGCCTAATGCCGTGATTAAGGTTGCCACTTCCTGAGAAGAGAGCATCTTATCAAAACGGGCTTTTTCTACATTTAGGATTTTTCCTTTTAACGGTAAAATCGCTTGGTTTTTGCGGTTACGCCCCTGTTTTGCCGAGCCGCCCGCAGAGTCCCCTTCCACCAGATACAGTTCAGATAAGGCAGGGTCTTTTTCTTGGCAATCAGCAAGTTTACCCGGTAAACCACCTAAATCTAATGCACCTTTACGGCGTGTCATTTCACGTGCTTTTCGTGCCGCTTCACGTGCTCTTGCTGCGTCGATGATCTTACCAACAACAATTTTAGCATCGGTTGGGTTTTCCAGCAGATACTCAGACAGTTTTTCACCCATGACAGATTCAACCGCTGATTTAACTTCAGATGAAACGAGTTTATCTTTGGTTTGTGATGAAAACTTAGGATCAGGTACTTTTACCGATACTACCGCAATCAAACCTTCACGAGCATCGTCACCGGTTGCACTGATTTTAGCTTTTTTACTATACCCTTCACTTTCCATATAGTTATTTAGGGTACGTGTCATTGCACCACGAAAACCAGCTAAATGCGTACCGCCATCTCGTTGTGGAATATTATTGGTAAAGCAGTAGATATTTTCTTGATAACCATCATTCCACTGCAAGGCAATTTCAACGCCAATCCCGTCTTTTTCAGTACTAAAATAGAAAATTTTGGGATGTATCGGGTTTTTATTCTTATTCAAGTATTCAACAAAAGCTTGAATACCACCTTCATAGTGGTAATGTTCGCTTTTACCTGTGCGTTCATCAATCAGTTTAATTGAAACACCGGAATTTAAGAATGAAAGTTCACGCAGCCGTTTCGCTAAATGCTCATAGACAAATTCAATATTGGTAAATGTCTGTGGACTTGGCCAGAAACGAACGTATGTACCCGATTCAGTTGTCTCACCTATGACTTTAAGGGGTTCTTGCGGAACACCTAAATGATAGGTTTGTTTATGAATTTTTCCTTCACGGTAAATCACGAGTTCTAATTTATCTGATAGTGCATTTACCACTGAAACACCAACGCCATGCAAGCCACCAGATACTTTATAGGAATTATCATCAAATTTACCGCCTGCATGTAACACGGTCATAATCACTTCGGCAGCAGAAATTCCTTCTTCTTCATGTATTCCAGTAGGAATACCACGCCCATCATCACGTACCGACACAGAGTTATCGGGATGAATGATTACTTCGATATGGTTACAATATCCTGCTAATGCTTCGTCAATGGCATTATCAACTACTTCAAAAACCATATGATGAAGGCCTGTTCCATCATCGGTGTCTCCAATATACATACCAGGACGTTTTCGGACTGCATCAAGTCCTTTAAGCACTTTAATGCTAGATGAATCATAAGAGTTAGACATGGATTTCTCGACCTATTTAATTTCTTTTATCATTTCGTATATTTATGAAATTATACCAGATTTTATGTGAAAAATCTTATCATTTTCATCAATCATGTGGCTAATTTGCTCTTCACTGACAGCCGTGATAAAAACTTGTGAATGGGCTGATTTTAAACGTTTTGCCAATAAGTTACGTTTATTTTTATCCAGTTCGGAAGCAAAGTCATCAATCAGGTAAATACATGATTGGTTTGTTTGTTTAGTGTAATACTCACCTTGTGACAAACGTAAGGCACACATTAACAATTTTAATTGGCCTCGTGATAGAAGATCTTCAACCGGTATATTATTAACACTTAATTTGATATCGGCTTTATGTGGACCTAGCGAGGTATAATTAAGCAATTTATCTCGTTCAAATTGTCTTTGTAATATCTCTGCATAATCTACACCATACTCCCAACCTTGATAGTATGAACAGTTAAGTTCATACTCAGGTAGAAAGTCTTTCGTTGTTTTTATAATTTCAGGAAAAATATTTTCAGCATAGTCAGCTCGAATTTCACTTATTTTTTCAGCGATGGGGACTAATTGTTTATCCCAAGGTAACAGTTGATTATAGTTTTGGGATTGTTTTAATAATGCATTACGTTGTTTAAACAGACGTTTCAAATTATTCCAAAGCTGGACAAACTCCGGATAATGATGAAAACACCCCCAATCAAGAAATGAACGTCGATATTTAGGGCCGCCTGTTAACAAATCAAAACCTTCCGGCGTAATGAGCTGAATGGGTAATAATTTTGCTAAATCAGTTAACCGAAAGCCTTCATCGCCATCGATTTTTATCTTGTTTTCATTGTTACGAGCTTTTGCCAATCCTATTGTACGACATTGCTGATTTAATGATTCTAATTGGCTATATAACACCAGCTCTGGTTGTTCGTGTTGTATAATTCGATTTGATTGTATATGCCTAAATGCACGTCCATGACCTAACATGTAAATCGCTTCAAGTAGGCTAGTTTTACCACTACCATTATCACCAACCACATAGTTAAAATGGCGAGATAAAGATAATTGAGCGTGGCTAATGTTACGGAAATGGTGAATATTAATTTGTGCAAGAGTCATAGGGTTAAAATACAATCTCCGGCCGAAGCCGGAAGTTGAATAGGCGTATGTTATAAGCGCATTGGCATCACAACATAAGTTGCAGATTGATTATTAATATCTTCAATTTGCACGCTTGATGTTGCATCGGTGAATAGCAGTTGTACGCTATCACATTTCAAAGTATTTAATATATCTAATAAATAGGTCACATTGAAGCCAATTTCAAGCTCTGAGGACTCATATTTTACATCAATGACTTCTTCAGCTTCCTCTTGCTCCGGATTATTAGCAGTAATTTTTATTTGATTATTGTGTACATATAATCGGATCCCACGGAATTTCTCGTTGGATAAAATTGCCACACGAGACAATGCGTTTCTCAGCTCATCACAGGAAACTTCTAGTGGCTTATCAGGGTTACGTGGCAATACACGTTTATAATCAGGAAATCTACCGTCAATCAGTTTAGAGGTAAAAGTAAAATCACCAAGATTGACACGCAGATTATTGTTACCAATTTGCATATTAATCGGATCGTCGCTATCACTTACCAATTTCGCCAGTTCAATAACCCCTTTTCGAGGTAATATCACCGAGCAAGTTTCAGTAATATTTTGCCCAACAGGTTGTGCACAAACTGCTAATCGGTGACCATCGGTGGCAACAGATTTTAATAACCCGTCTTCAATTTCAAATAGCATTCCATTTAAATAATATCGCACATCTTGATTTGCCATTGAAAATTGAACAGCATCGATGAGACGTTTTATCGTTTTTTGTGGAACAGAAATATCAACATCACTTTGCCAATTTTCTAAATTTGGAAAATCACTCGCCGGCAAAGTTGCTAAAGAAAATTTACTCCGACCAGACTGGATTATTAATCGATTATCATCAACACTGATCGAAATCTGAGCATCATTGGGAAGATTACGACAGATATCGAGAAACTTTCTTGCTGGCACTGTTGTTGCACCCGGTTCACATGCTTGTGTTAACGGTAAATGCGCTATCATCTCTATTTCAAGGTCAGTACCTGTCATTGATAATGTATTGTCACTGACTTGTAGTAATAAATTGCCCAAAATGGGTAATGTTGGTCGACTGCTTAGTGGTGCACTAACAAGTTGCAATGGCTTAATCAGTTTTTCTCGTTCTATAATAAATTTCATAGTGTTTATTCTTGTTAAGTTGATAATGTTCGAATTAAATTGGAATAATCCTCTTTAATATCATTGCTTTCTTCTTTTAAATCGGCAATTTTACGGCATGCATGTAGTACCGTGGTATGATCTCTTCCACCAAATCCATCTCCAATTTCAGGGAGGCTTTTATTGGTTAATTCTTTAGCAAGAGCCATTGCCACTTGTCTAGGTCTGGCAACTGAGCGAGAACGGCGTTTAGATAATAAATCTGAAACTTTGATTTTATAATACTCAGCCACCGTTTTTTGAATATTTTCAATAGTAATCAATTTTTCTTGCAAGGCAAGTAAATCTTTTAAAGCATCTTTTACAAAATCAATGGTAATTGATTTACCAGTAAAATTTGCATTCGCTATGACCCGGTTAAGCGCGCCTTCTAATTCACGCACGTTAGAACGTAATCGTTTAGCTATAAAAAAAGCCACTTCTTCTGGTAATTTTATTTTATTCTCTTCTGCTTTTTTCATTAAAATAGCAACGCGAGTTTCAAGTTCTGGCGGTTCAATGGCAATAGTTAATCCCCAGCCAAAGCGTGATTTTAAACGATCTTCAACGCCATTAATTTCTTTCGGGTAACGGTCAGATGTTAAAATAATTTGTTGATTACCTTCTAATAATGAATTGAAGGTATGAAAAAATTCTTCCTGAGAACGTTCTTTATTAGCAAAGAATTGAATATCATCAATGAGTAAAGCATCAACTGAACGGTAATAATTTTTAAACTCTTCAATAGCATTATTTTGCAATGCTTTTACCATATCTTGAACGAAACGTTCTGAATGCATATAAACAACTTTGGCATTCATTTTTTCATCCATGATTTGATTACCAACTGCATGCAATAAATGGGTTTTTCCTAAACCGGTTGAACCATATAAAAATAGCGGGTTATAAGCTTTACCCGGATTTTCAGCAACCTGTTTAGCTGCCGCAACGGCAAGTTGGTTTGATTTACCTTCTACAAAGCTACTAAAAGTATGCTTATGGTTAATACCGGAATGATAAGTGTGATTGTTCGTTTCTTTCGTTGTTTTCCATGCCGGAACAATATCGGTTTTAGGTTTGCTTTGTTGAGATTTTTTCTCTAAAGATAAAGTCGATCCAACTTCAAGATATAATTTCAGTGAATCATTATCAAAAAGTTTATTTAATAGTTGAGAAATAGCAGATAGGTATTTATTTTTTACCCAATCTAATACAAATCTATTAGGTGCATAAATATAAAGTTTGTCATCGACCATTTCCGCTTGCAACGGGCGTATCCATAAGTTGAATTCCGTTGTAGGAAGCTCTTCTTGTAATTGAGAAAGACAATCTTGCCAAATAGCGGTAGGCACAGTAACTCCTTTAACTTTATATTACTAACAACGTTGGTAATAATTATAATCTGTTTTGTGGATAAATTATAGATCAAAGGTAAGATATTATTTAGTTGCTAACAACAATAGCGGAACAAAAAACCCGGCGAAAACCGGGTTTTTGAGAAATAAACAAAAATTAATTTGTTGTATTAGTTACTTGAACTTCTTGAACGTTACGTGCTTTAACTTCGATTTCAACACGACGATCTGGTGCTAAACATGCTTTTAATTCAGCGCCACGAAGTGCATTACATTTAGTACCAGTAACTGGTTGAGATTTACCCATACCACGTGCACTGATGATTTCTGCAGGAACGCCTCTAGCAACTAAATATTTCATTACAGAGTGAGCGCGTTGTTCAGATAATTTTTGGTTGTAATGTTCTGAACCGATACGGTCAGTGTGACCAATTACAACGATAGCACTTTGAGATGGATTAATTTTCACTAAAGTAGCTAATAGATTATCTAATGCTTGACGACCTTCTGCTTTTAAGTCAGCTTTAGCGTAAGCAAATAGAACGTCTTCATTTAATACATAACGATTTACTTCAGTTTTGATTTCAACTGGTGCCGCAACAGCAGGAGAAGCTAAACGGTAAGTAATACCTAAGCTAACAGTACCAGCGTCTGGCGATGCGTCAGTTTTAGTATGAATATGTTGAACATATTGGTACTCTAAACGAGTAGAGAAGTTTTCATCAAGGCGATAGTCAAGACCTAATGCATAAACTGGAGATACGTCAGTTTTTGTACCGCCACGACCATAAACATCTTTAACATCGCCGCCATTTTTCCATTTAGCGATAGTTACCATTGCACCTGCACGACCGTAGATATCAAAATCATCAGAGATGAATGATAATGGGTAGCTTAATTTACCAGTTAAAGATACGCCTTGTGCATTGATTTTGCTGTTACCAGCAGCATGGCCATTACCTGTACGGTTGTAAGATCTTTTATATTTAGCAGAACCTAACCAGTCGTAACCTAATTCAAATGCTAAGTATGGGTTAGCTTGGAAACCAAGGAATGCACCACCAGCAACATTGCTGCGGTTAGAAGTTTTGATACCAGTATCATCAAATGCACGAACTTTGTTCGCATCTAATCTGTAAAGTTCTGACCAACCTAATTTAGCACCTGTATAAAAAGTGTTATCTTCATATGCTGCATTAGCTGCAGTAGCAGTTAAACTTGCAACAGCAATTGCTAGAGCTAGAGTTGTTTTTTTCATTTTTTGCCTCAACTTATTATGTTGTAATAGACGTTGTTTAATTTGTTTTTATTTAATTATGATACACATAATCTAATATCGATTATAGCACATATAATATACAAATCCATAACAAAAGATACTAATGTGTTAAAAAGATATTATCTTATCGTTAAATTATTTGATTAATTGTAATATAAAAATCGTTAATTGTATTTGCTAACGTATTAGCCATAATGAAAAAATCAGCTTCGAGTCGTTTATCCATTTCATCAGATCCGATATCTTCATTTTCATCTAAAATAGCTGAGTCAAATTTGATTCGCTTCAAAGTTAAATCACTATTAACGATAAAATTAACGCCTCGTTCATCAATGATTTTGATTTTAGATATCCATTTTCCCGATTCAAAGTGAACAAGCATTTCATCACTGGTAATATCTTGATTTTTACAACTGATAATGCCGTTTCCTTCCAGCGGATCTTTTAATTCGGCTTGATCGCCTAATAAAAATGGAGCGAAGTTGAGTTTTTCTTTAACCCAAGTTGTCATTACTTGCTCAAGAGGAGTATCAATAGATAGTGGTGTTAGTGCCAACGCCCCTAATTGTTTACGCAAAATGGCTAGAATATCTTCTGCTTGCTTGAAACTACTACAGTCGATAATAATTCGTTTATTATGCGTATCAATCCAAAGCCAATAATGATTATATTTGCTAAATGCTCTGGGCATTAAGTCAATCATCACTTCATCTTTTAGTGTTGCTTTTTCGTTTTTGGTTAATTTTCGACTTAACGCTTGTTCTTGTTTATCTATTTTTTCTAATAATGCTTGTTTGATTACCGGAGCGGGAAGAATCTTAGACTCTTTTTTAATCCGTAGTAGTAAATGCCCCTGCATATCAACAATATAATCTTCATTATTATTATCATTATAAGGAGACACCCAACCAGTTTTAGAGGTATCTAAGTTGCCACATGGCGTGAAAGGTGCGGATTTAAGCGCCTTTTCAATGACAGCTTTATCAAGCAAACTATCACTATTAAGCTGGTAAATAATGGCATTTTTAAACCAAAGCATATTTAACTATTTCCTAAATTTTGGGTGAAATTCATTTTAACATGAAGCGTTTCAAATAAAGGTTTATCAAAAATTAAGTCGTTATCATTTTATTGTTAAAGTTAAATAAAACTAAAATAAAATGATTAAAATTTATAAGATAACCCCATATAAACTGAAGTTAAGATACTATTGTCAACCATTGGGCTATCTGCTGCATCACCGGTTAATTTTTCAATATGGACGCCGCCAAAAGTGGCAATATTATCGGTTAATGTATATTGTGCTACTACTTCCAGATAAGGTGTAAAAGAGCTGTTCGCACTAAAATGATGTAAACCTGATCGGAGCGATTCTTTATTCGACACACCATAGTAATAATTATTATGTTTACTATTAGCCCAACTGACACCAATGGTAGGCGCGATAATTAAATCGCCTTGTATATAAGGTACGGTATAATCAGCATTAAACAAAATGCTATTACTTTCATTAAGTACATCAGCCCCAATACTGGTCGAAAAGCCTCCCCAATCGGTTACGATCGAGTATTCAATTTCAGCCAGTACTGTTGTATGTCGAGTATCAAGTTGTTTGAGTCGATGATTATCTGAATCATGTGGTTTAAATTCATTTGATAAATAGCGGGCACCTAGGGAAATACTTTGGTTATTCTCATTATAAAGATAAAAACCGGCAGATAAATCATCAATAAAAAATAGACCATTATCGTAATCTATATGTGGCACCGGATAAAAACTGGCACTATAACTTTTATAAGGTGAATTTGACCAACCAACACCGACACCAATTGAGGTGGGATCAGCAAAGGTAAATTGAGTGTAGCCTAGGGTAATGATGGATAATATCGCAATCACACAGCGTTTGTTAGTAAATTTATTGATCCTCATAAACTGACCTATTTATCATCAAATATTATTATGGTTTTGTTAGCTGTGATTTGTCGTCACACAATCTATACATTAAATGTACATTGTAACAATCAATTTTCTTGAATAATAATGCCACATTTTATCGTGTTTGAATATGGATTAGTGAGATAAATTATGAGTAAACCAACTTTAGAAATGATTAATAGTCGTCCCGACGATGCAACGTTATTAGCGGATGAAGCAAAATACTGTTCATTTGGTGATACCGTGCATTATGTTGAACCACCAAAGATTTTTGATGGTTGTGAAGGTAGTTACATGTATGATAAAGAAGGTAAAGCCTTCCTTGATTTACAAATGTGGTACTCTGCTTGTAACTTTGGTTATGCTAATGAGCGTTTAAATAACGTACTTAAAAAGCAAATCGATACTTTACCGCAATGTGCTAGCCAGTATTTACATCCAACTAAAATCGAATTAGCAAAAACAATTGCTCAAGGTATGGAACAGCGATTCGGTTACCAAGGACGAGTTCATTTTAATGTTGGTGGTTCACAATGTATTGAAGATTCATTAAAAGTCGTTCGTAATGCTACTGGTGGTAAATCCCTGATGTTTGCATTTCAAGGTGGTTACCATGGTCGTACTTTGGGTGCATCTTCAATTACTTCGAGCTACCGTTACCGTCGTCGTTATGGTCATTTTGGTGATCGTGCAATGTTTGTACCATTCCCATATCCGTTCCGTCGTCCAAAAGGAATGACAGCAGAAGAATATGGTGAACACTTAGTTGCTGAGTTTGCACGTTTATTTGAAACTGAATATCACGGTGTATGGGATCCAAAAGTCGGACAAGCAGAATATGCTGCATTTTATGCCGAACCATTACAAGCAACGGGTGGTTATATTGTTCCTCCTCGTAATTACTTTAAAGGTCTGAAAAAAGTTTTAGATCAATATGGTATTTTATTAGTTGTTGATGAAATTCAAATGGGCTTTTATCGTACTGGTAAATTATGGTCAATTGAACATTTTGATGTTAAACCTGATGTGGTGGTATTTGCGAAAGCATTAACTAATGGTTTAAATCCATTAGGTGGTTTATGGGCTCGTGAAGAGTTAATCAATCCAGAAGTATTCCCAGTTGGCTCAACCCACTCTACGTTTGCTTCAAATCCTTTAGGTACCGCAGTTGGCCTAGAAGTATTAAAAATGACTTCTGAAACAGATTACGAAAAAATGGTAATGGATAGCGGTGCATATTTCCTTGACGGATTAAAAACACTTGAGAAGAAACATAAAGAAATAGGCGAAGTTGATGGCCTAGGTCTTGCACTTCGTGCTGAAATTTGTACCGAAGATGGATTTACAGCTAACAAAGCATTAGTTGATAAAATGGTAGATATTGGTATGTCAGGTGATCTTGATTGGAAAGGTAACAAAATGGGCTTAGTGCTTGATATTGGTGGTTATTA
>CALYQY010000046.1 GCA_945291235.1 uncultured Gilliamella sp. | reverse complement strand
ATCACTCAGCTCGCATTAAACAGTGGCTTGCTTATTTTCGGCAATACTATGCGCCTGCATCAGACTTACTCAGTCAAATTAGGACACTAAAAACACAAAAAGAGATTTCAGAACATTTAAAGCGAATCACAGATCAATCACAGCATTTTTGACGGTGAAGTTGTTCCATTGGTCATTGATATTGCTTACGATGACGTACTTTGTCATCACGTTTGTTAGAGTATAATTAGAATTAAATCAATATACTTTTTGCCTAATTGAATTCTTTATAAATATTTAATTGTTATATAAATTAGATTCACGAATTCATTTTTCATCGTTATCTTCCAGAAATTGTGTAAAAATCAAACTTAAATATTTAGTCCTGATATTATAGCTATAATAAGTGATATAACAACGATTTATCTAGAATAAAAAACGGATTATCTTAATTGTGAGTATATAATTTATTATGTAATTTTGTTATAGTGTATAAGTTGTAAATTGTAAAATAGTATAGAGAGGACTGAATGATTATCGGTAAGCAACAATCGGATACAACGTTGGAATGGTTTTTGTCTCATTGCCATATTCATAAATATCCAGCTAAAAGTACCCTGATTCACCAAGGAGAAAAAGCCGAAACTCTCTATTACATCGTTAAAGGTTCTGTTGCTGTTTTAATCAAGGATGATGAAGGCAATGAAATGATTTTGTCTTACTTAAATCAAGGTCAGTTTTTGGGCGAATTAGGACTTTTTGAAGAAGGCACAGAACGAAGTGCTTGGGTTAAAGCGAAAACAAGTTGCGAAGTGGCTGAAATATCGTACAAAAAATTTAAACAACTTGTACAAGTTAATCCTGATATTTTGATGCGATTGGCAAGCCAAATGGCAAGTCGTTTACAAGTGACTTCAGAAAAAGTCAGTAATTTAGCTTTTCTTGATGTTGCCGGTCGTATTGCACAAACTTTGTTAAATTTAGCAAAACAGCCCGATGCGATGACGCATCCGGATGGCATGCAAATCAAAATTACTCGTCAAGAAATAGGTCAGATAGTTGGTTGTTCACGAGAAACAGTAGGGCGAATTTTAAAAATGCTTGAAGATCAGCATCTCATCTCTGCACACGGTAAAACGATTGTCGTTTATGGTACACGATAATTGAAAAATATTACGAAATTTAGTCATAACATGATTGATATAACGCGAGATATTACATGACACAAGAAAGATGTATTCCAAGTCATGTGGCTATAATTATGGATGGAAATGG
This sequence comes from uncultured Gilliamella sp., assembly GCA_945291235.1. Next base: position 17,055 of record CALYQY010000046.1, on the reverse strand, counting down.
TCGCTGGGCAAAAAAACAAAATCAATTACGAGCATTTGGTCATCGTGCCGGTTTGAAAGCTGTGCGTAAAATTGTGAGTTATGCTGCAACCATTGGTATCAAAGTACTAACTTTATATGCGTTTAGTAGTGAAAATTGGAAACGCTCATCCAATGAAGTGTCATCTTTACTTTCGCTATTTATTTATGCATTAAACCGAGAAACAAAAAGTTTACATAAAAATAATATTCGTTTGAATATCATTGGGGATATTTCGCGTTTTAATGAGCAACTTCAAACTATGATAGTTAATGCAGAGGCATTAACTAAAAATAATTCGGGACTGGTGTTAAATATTGCCGCTAACTATGGCGGACGCTGGGATATATTACAATCAGCCCGCAATATAGCAATACAAGTAAAACATGGTGAGTTGATGATAGATGATATTACTGAGGAACGTTTAGGGTTAGAAATGTCAATGGGTGATTTTCCGGATGTTGATTTAGTTATTCGTACTGGTGGTGAATACAGAATAAGTAATTTTTTATTATGGCAAATTGCTTATGCTGAACTTTATTTTACTGATACCTTATGGCCAGATTTCGATCAGGCTTTATTTGATCAAGCAATCAGTGATTTTAATACCCGGGATCGTCGTTTTGGCGGTATTCTAGTGGAGGAGCAATCATGTTAATTCACCGTATTTTAGCTGCTATTATTCTAATACCTATTGTTATACTAACGCTTTTTTTCGCGCCATTATCACTCTTCACCTATATTATGATTTTTATTTGTGGTCTTGCAGCGTTTGAGTGGTCGCAGTTTTTAGCAATAACCCAAAAACCGCAAAGAGTTATATTTGCTTTAGTTGTTATTATTTTATTAAGTTTACTCTGTCTATTACCCATTCCGGTTGTGGTAAAATTGAAGTTATATTCAGGGTTATTGTTACTTTCGTTATGTTGGTGGTTGGTTGCACTATTTTTAGTTCTTACCTATCCAAATACGGCTAAATATTGGCGTGGTTCTATCACTGCTAAATTAATATTTGCTTTTTTTACTCTCGTTCCTTTTTTTATCGGGATGATCGAACTTAGAATGATTAATTATAGTGCGAATACTTATACCGGCGCTTATTGTCTGTTATATGTCTTTATTTTAGTCTGGGCAACAGATACTGGCGCTTATTTTGTTGGGCGCAGTATGGGGAAACGTAAATTAGCACCAAAAGTTTCACCCGGTAAAACTTTAGAGGGATTTATTGGCGGTGTGATTGTTGCCGTTGTTATTAGTTTTATTGCCTACTTTACCGGATTTATTTCAATTAATTTGACCAGTTTTATTATGAGTTCTTTATTCGCTATTTTTGCATCAGCATTAGGTGATTTAACTGAAAGCATGTTCAAACGTGAAGCAGGCATCAAAGATAGTGGAAATTTAATCCCTGGACATGGCGGTATTTTAGATCGTATTGATAGTTTGACTGCTGCAGTGCCTATTTTTGCAGCATTATCTTTCAATTTATTTTAAATAAGGTAATTAACTTTGCTTTGGTCTCTGTTGTTATTTATCATTACCATTAGTATATTAGTTACAGTACACGAATTTGGGCATTTTTTCGTGGCAAGGCTATGTGGCGTTCGGGTTGAGTGTTTTTCCATAGGATTTGGGAAAAAAATATGGTCACATAAGTTTTCAGGTGGAACAGAATTTGTCATTGCTATGATTCCACTAGGTGGTTATGTTAGAATGCTGGACGGAAATGCGAAAAACTTATCAACCGACGAAGAAAAACAGGTTTTTGATAAAAAAAAGATATGGCAACGAGCAGCAATTATATTTGCAGGTCCATTTGCTAACTTTATTTTAGCTTTCATTCTTTATTGGATAATTTTTATGCTTGGTGTTGTTACCTATCCGGTTAAAGTAGGCAGTACAATACCCGATACACCTGTTGCTACTGTGAATATCCCTTCAGGGGCAGAGTTAAAAAAGATTAATAATATACAGATCGAAAGTTGGAATGATGTAAATTTTGCATTAATGTCTATTTTAGGACAAGATGATGTGACAATTACCTATTTGATTAATGCTGGTAATAATCATCAAAAAGAAGTTAGTCAACGTGTTGATATTCGTCATTGGCATTTTGATATTGAAAAAGAATCAGCAATAAAGACCTTTGGGTTGGTACCTAAAACATTGGAAATTTATCCAATTGTGAGTAAAATTATACCAAATTCAGCTGCCGAAAAAGCGGGTTTACAAATTGGTGATAAGATTCTAAGTTATGATGAACACCCTTATGTAGATTGGAATGATTTTTCAGCTATAATAAAGAAAGGTAATCAAATAAGATTAAAAATTGAGCGTGAAAATAAAAATCTTTACCTTGATTTAACGCCGTCAATACAGGCAAATGGTGAAGGTATTGCGGGGCTATATCCTACCTCGGAAGCAGTCATTAAGCAGTATGGATGTTTAGAAGGGTTTGGCAAAGGATTAGAACAAACAGTGTTAACTACTCAGTTAACAATTCGTTCTTTTTATCAGTTAGTAACAGGTGTTATTGGACTTAATCATTTATCAGGACCAATAACAATAGCAAAAAGCGCAGGGCAAACAGCAAGTTATGGTTTCACACCTTACTTATATTTTCTGGCATTTATTAGTATAAGTTTGGGGGTAATCAATCTTGTTCCATTACCAATGCTAGATGGTGGACACCTAATTTTTTTATTATTTGAAAAAATAAAAGGTAAAAGCCTATCAATTAAAGCAAAAGAACGTTTTTATCGTTTCGGATTTGCTTTTTTACTGGTAATAATGGGGATTGCACTATTTAATGATGTTTTACGATTGTGATGGAATGAGGTTATAAACATTTACAATGAAAAAAATAAATAAATTACTTATAGCATCTTTGCTGTTTAGCACAACAGCAGTATATAGTTCCAATGCATTTTGTGTTGATGATTTTGTAGTAAAAGAAATCAAATTTGAAGGATTACAACGGGTAACTCAAGGGGCAGCATTGCTTGATATGCCAATCCAAGTTGGTGATTATGTCAGTGAGTCTGATTTGGGGCATATTGTTAAATCACTTTACTCGAGTGGAAACTTCGATAATATTACTATTTCTAGAGATGGTAATAGCTTAATCATTCATGTTGAAGAGCGTCCAACCATTGCGAGTATTACTTTTTCAGGTAATAAATCAATTAAAGATGATATGCTGAAAAAGAATTTAGATAGCTCAGGTATTCGGGAAGGCGACGCACTTGATAGAACCATGCTTTCTGCCATGGAAAAAGGGCTAGAAGATTTTTATTATAGCGTCGGTAAATATAATGCTCGAATTAAAGCTGTTGTCACACCATTATCTCGTAACCGCGTTGATTTAAAGCTAGTTGTAGCGGAAGGTAAATCAGCGTTAATCGATCAAATCAACATTGTTGGGGCTAAGGCATTTTCGTCCGAAGAGCTAATTTCACGCTTTTCATTGCGTGATGAAGTGCCGTGGTGGAACATGCTTGGCGATCGCAAATATCAAAAACAAAAATTAGCTTCTGATTTAGATGAATTACAAAGCTTCTACTTAAATCGAGGTTATGCACGTTTTAATATTGAATCCACGCAAGTCAGTTTAACGCCAGATAAGAAAGGTATTTATGTCACTATCAATATTCATGAAGGTGAACAATATAAATTATCTGATTTTGATTTCAAAGGGGATTTTGCCGGACATAAGGATGCGATTACTAAAATAGCAAAAGAGCGTGTTTCAACGGGTGATTTGTATAATGGTAAAAAAATTACTGATATTGAAGATAATGTAAAACAGCTACTTGCAAATTTTGGTTATGCTTATCCAAAAGTCAGTATTCAACCTGAAATGGATGATTCAACGCATACCGTAAAATTAATTATGTTTGTTGATGTAGGGCCGCGTTATTATGTTCGTAATATCAACATTGAAGGTAATACCATAACAAGTGAAGGTGTTATCCGTCGTGAACTTCGTCAAATGGAAGGTTCTTGGCTGAGTAATGGACTTGTAGAATTAGGTAAAGATCGCTTAAGTCGACTAGGATTTTTTGAATCAGTAGATGTTGAAACTGAGCGTGTTCCGGGGGCCGAAGATCAAGTTGATATTACTTACAAAGTCGCGGAGCGTAACACAGGTAGCATCAAACTTGGTGTCGGTATTGGTTCTGATAGTGGTATTAGTTTTAATGCTGGTATTTCGCAAGATAACTGGTTAGGTACGGGTAATAGTGTTTCATTCGATGTAAATACGACAAATACCGATAAAACTGCATCGATATCAGTTGTAAACCCTTACTTTACTATTGATGGGGTGAGCTTAGGCGGAAGCATTTATTACAATACTTATAAAGCAGATGATGATGATGATGAATCTGTTTATTCAAGTAAGTTGTGGGGTGCATCAGCTAATTTAGGTTTCCCAATTAGTGAAAATAATTTTATCCGTTTTGGTAGCGAGTATGCTAATCGGAAATTATCCGATATGAAACCACAATATGGTATGTGGCGTTACTTCCATTCAATGGGTGAAAACACTAAAAATAAACACTCCATGACCTATGATACTAATGATTTATTATTAAATGCGAATTGGACATATAATTCATTAAATCGTGGTTATTTCCCGACAGAAGGTTTAAAAGTATCGGCTAACGCAAAAATTACGGCTCCAATATTTGATAACCGCTTCTATAAAGTGGTTGCAGATGCATCTTATTATTATCCTCTTGATAGCGATCATAATTGGGTATTCTTAACGCGTGGTCGATTAGGTTATGGAAATGGTTTTGGTGGAAAACAGCTACCATTTTATGAAAACTTTTATGCAGGTGGTTCGACCGTGCTTCGAGGATTTAAATCCAATACTGTTGGGCCTAAAGCAGTCTATTTTAATAGAGCAAACTGTAGTAATTTAAATAATACTTCAGGATGTGTAGAGTCTAAAGATGCGGTAGGTGGTAATGCATTAGCGTTTGCAAGTGCTGAATTAATTGTTCCAACGCCTTTTATTAGTGAAAAGTATTCCGATAGTATTCGAACATCATTCTTTGTTGATGCAGGTACGGTTTGGGATACCGAATGGAACTTAAAAGGTAATCATTTGCATGATTACAGTTCTCCTTCAAATATACGAGTTTCGCTAGGTGTTGCAGTACAGTGGATGTCACCACTTGGACCATTAGTATTTTCTTACGCAATACCGCTTAAGAAATATGACGGCGATTCGTCTCAACAATTCCAGTTTAACATAGGTTCAACATGGTAAAACCATGTTGTAATTAAATGAAATACACATAGGTGAAAAAAGTGAAAAAAATTATATCTATTATTAGTCTTAGTGCAGCGCTTCTCTATACAGGTATAGCTAATGCAGAAATAAAAATTGGTGTTATAGATGTGATGTCTGTATTACAACAAATGCCTCAACGGGAAGCCGTTGGTAAAGCATTAGATAAGGAATTTGAATCACAAATCAAATCGTTACAAGATCAAGAAGAAAAAGCGAAGAATGCAAGTGCTCGTTTGAAAAAAGATGGTCCAACACTATCTGCATCGGAAAAAAGCAAATTGAATAAAACAATTGCTGATTTTGAAAGTAAAGCAAAAGATTTTTCAATAAAATATCGTAAACGTGAAAATGAAGAAGCAGAAAAATTATTGAAACAAATTCAAAGTGCAGTTAAAGAGATTGTTGCTACTGAAAAATATGATCTTATTTTGAAAGCCGAAGCAGCACTTTCTGCCTCTGATGCCGTTGATATCACTGAAAAAGTATTGGAAAAGGTCAAAAAATAATGTTGGCTTGTCGTTTAGAGCAACTAGCAAACTATCTTGACGCACAATTACACGGTAATGCAGATATACTCATTACCGGTATAGCTTCAATGAAAAGCGCTGTATCTGGGCAAATCACTTTTTTGGCGGATCAAAAATTGCAAAGCAAATTAGCAGAATGTAAAGCTTCTGCTATTGTGATGACTGAAGATAGCCTTAAGTATTGGCACGGTGCTGCATTGATTGTTAAAAATCCTTATCTTGCCTATGCAAAATTAGCACAATATCTTGATACAACCCCCGATCCTGCCAAAGATATCGCGCCTTCTGCTGTGATCGACCCTACCGCTCAATTAGGCGCTAATGTTTCGGTCGGTGCTAATGCCGTTATCGAAAGCGGTGTACATTTAGGGGATGGCTGTATTATCGGAGCGGGTTGTTTTGTAGGAAAAAATACGACTATTGGTGCCGACACTAAATTGTGGGCTAATGTAACTGTTTATCATAATTGCGTTATTGGTAAAAATTGCCTGATTCAATCTGGAACCGTTATTGGCTCTGATGGATTTGGTTATGCGAACGACAAAGGTAAATGGATTAAAATCCCTCAACTTGGACGTGTTATTATCGGTGATAATGTCGAAATTGGGGCATCAACTACGATAGATCGTGGTGCACTTGATGATACCGTGATTGGTAATGGGGTGATTATTGATAATCAATGCCAAATTGCCCATAATGATATTATAGGTGACCATACTGCCGTTGCTGGTGGTGTAATAATGGCAGGAAGTCTGACTATAGGACGTCATTGTTTAATTGGTGGCGCAAGTGTAATCAATGGGCATATGGAAATTTGTGATCAAGTCACTGTGACTGGAATGGGCATGGTTATGCGCCCGATCACTAAGCCAGGCGTTTATTCATCAGGTATTCCATTGCAAGAGAATAAAATATGGCGAAAAACCGCTTCATTAGTTTTACATATTGATGAAATGAATAAACGCTTGAAATCACTTGAGAAGAAACTATTAAATAGCTCGACGTAGCCAGTTTCGGTCGGTATAATGCCAACCTATTTTATAATTTTTTTAAGCCCAAATATCATTGATGATTTATTTATGGGCTGAATATATTCAATAATTCCGAGGTATAAAGATGCAAGTTTCGGTAGAAACAACACAAGGTTTAGGTCGACGTTTGTCAATTACTATTAAAGCTGAAAATATTAAAAAAGCTATTGATAAAGAATTAGTTAATACGGCTAAAAAAGTTCGTATTGATGGTTTCCGTAAAGGAAAAGTGCCTTTAAAACTTGTTGAACAGCGTTACGGTGCTTCAATTTTACAAGAAGCATTAAGTGAATTAATGCAAAAAAGTTTTATTGATGCGATTATTCAAGAAAAATTAAATCCAGCTGGTGCTCCAACTTATACTCCTAAAGAATATAAAAATGGAGAAGATTACACATTTAACGTTGAATTCGAAGTTTATCCTGACGTTAAAGTTAAAGATTTAGATAAAATTGAAGTTGAAAAACCTGTTGCAGAAGTTGTCGATGCAGATGTTGAAACTATGATTGAAACACTACGTAAACAACAAGGTACTTGGAAAGTAACAGAACAAGCTGCAGGCGAACAAAATCGAGTGACTTTAGATTTTGTGGGTAAAGTAGATGGAGAAGAGTTTGAAGGTGGAAAAGCTAATGATTTTGCATTAGTTTTAGGACAAGGTCGAATGATCCCCGGTTTTGAAGATGCGATTATTGGGCATAAAGCAGGTGATTCGTTTGATATTAATGTAACCTTCCCGGAAGATTATCACGCTGAAAACTTGAAAGGTAAACCAGCTGTATTTGCTGCAACATTGACAAAAGTTGAAGAGCTTGAACTTCCTGAGCTGACTGAAGATGTTATTAAACGTTTTGGTATTGCTGATGGAACAATCGAAAGTTTACGCGCTGAAGTTCGTAAAAATATGACACGTGAACTTAATGCGACAATTCGTAACAAAATCAAATCACAAGTTATCGATGGATTGGTTAAAAATAATGAAATTGACGTTCCAACTGCGTTAATCGATCGTGAAGTTGATGTATTACGTCAACAGGCTTTATCACGTTTTGGTGGCAACATGAAACAACCAATGGAACTACCAAAAGAGTTATTTGAAGCTGAAGCAAAACGACGTGTCAGTATTGGATTATTATTCAGTGAAATCATTGAAAGTAATAAACTTAAAGCTGATGAGGCTCGTGTGCAAACATTGATTGATGAAATAGCAACGGCTTATGAAGATCCTAAAGAAGTGATAGAATATTACCGCAAAGATAAAAAAGCGATGGACAATATCCGTTCTGTAGCGCTAGAAGATCAAGTTGTTGATCTGTTATTAGCTAGTGCAAAAGTAACTGATAAAAATTCTTCATTTTCTGAATTAATGAATCAGCAAATGGCTTAATTAGCAGTTTTATTCAGTTTAAAAAAATTACTTTAAAGCCCAAATAAGGATTATCTGTTTGGGCTATTTTGTTTAATTAGGAGATAAAAATGCCTTTGGAACCATTTATGAGTGTTATACCAATGGTGGTTGAGCAAAGTTCTCGTGGAGAGAGGGCTTATGATATATATTCACGTTTATTGAAAGAGCGGATTATATTTTTAACAGGTCAAGTTGAAGATAACATGGCTAATTTAATTATTGCTCAAATGCTATTTTTAGAAGCCGAAAATCCTGAAAAAGATATTCATCTCTATATCAATTCACCTGGTGGTGTAGTAACAGCAGGAATGGCAATCTATGATACGATGCAATTTATCAAACCTGATGTTAGCACTATTTGTTTAGGCCAAGCTTGTTCAATGGGGTCTTTACTTCTAACTGCCGGTACAAAAGGAAAACGTTACTGCTTGCCTAATGCTCGAGTGATGATCCATCAACCATTAGGCGGTTTTCAAGGTCAAGCTTCTGATATACAAATTCATGCTCAAGAAATTTTACAGGTTAAAAGTCGATTAAATAAAATTATGGCGATGCATACAGGTCAAGATATTAGCGTGATTGAAAGAGATACAGATCGTGATAACTTTATGTCTGCTGAAAAAGCGGTTGAATATGGTTTAGTGGATGCCATATACAGTAAACGATCTTAATAACAGACTAGGTAGGTGGTTAAAGTGAATAAAACAAATTCCGAAAAATTACTTTATTGTACTTTTTGTGGTAAGAGTCAGCATGAAGTTCGTAAACTCATTGCAGGGCCATCATCTATTTATATTTGCAACGAATGTATTGGTTTGTGTAATGATATCTTGAAAGAGGAAACTAAAAACTTTCTTTCCCATGAAGAGTTTATCAGTAAACCTTTACCAACTCCTCATGAAATTCGTGCACATCTTGATGAGTACGTTATTGGTCAAGATCGCGCCAAAAAAGTATTATCTGTAGCGGTTTACAATCATTATAAAAGGTTACGCAACTATTCTAATCCGAGAGATGTTGAATTAGGTAAAAGTAATATTTTATTAATTGGACCAACAGGTAGTGGAAAGACATTATTAGCTGAAACATTGGCTCGATATCTGGATGTTCCTTTTGCAATGACCGATGCCACAACGCTAACGGAAGCGGGTTATGTGGGCGAAGATGTTGAGAATATTATTCAAAAATTACTACAAAATTGCGATTACGACGTTGAAAAAGCGCAACGTGGTATTATTTATGTAGATGAAATTGATAAAATTTCACGAAAATCAGATAATCCATCAATCACACGGGATGTGTCGGGCGAAGGTGTTCAACAAGCATTGTTAAAAATTATTGAAGGTACGGTTGCATCCGTTCCACCTAAAGGGGGACGTAAACATCCTCAACAAGAATTTTTACAAGTTGATACATCAAAAATCCTATTTATTTGTGGTGGCGCATTTAGTGGCTTGGATAAAGTCATTGAAAATCGTGTTTCAACTAATACAGGAATCGGTTTTGGCGCTGATGTTAAAAGTACCAAGCAAAAAGCTTCTGAATCTGAACTGTTAGCCCAAATCGAAGCTGAAGATTTAGTGAAATTTGGCTTAATTCCAGAATTTATTGGACGGTTACCTGTGATTGGTACACTATCTGAACTGGATAAAGATGCGCTAATCAGTATATTGACTGAACCTAAAAATGCATTAACTAAACAATATCAAGCATTGTTTGATTTAGATGGTGTAGATCTTGAGTTTTCTAAAGAAGCTTTAGACGCCATAGCCGTCAAAGCGATGCAACGTAAAACAGGGGCGCGTGGTTTACGCTCGATTGTTGAAAATATTTTATTAGATACGATGTATGATTTACCATCAGAAAAAAATATTAAACAAGTGATTGTTGAACAAGACACGGTTGAAAAATCTCAACCACCTAAGCTAGTGTATCGAGATAACACGAAACTTTTAGCTTAATGATAGAAATAAACTGCCATGAAAGTGGCAGTATACTGATGAAAAAATTGTATAAGTAAAACTAAACATTATGAGTGATTGAATTCGTCAAGGCTTTTAAGGAATAATATGTTTTAAACAATAATAAAATAGGCTTGAATATCTCAAAACAATCCCAATATCTACCTAATAAGTTTGTATTACCAGAGAGAACAATATGAAAACAAAACAAACTAAATCAATGATTATGCCTATTTTACCATTACGTGATGTTGTTGTGTTCCCACACATGGTGATCCCTCTCTTTGTAGGACGAAATAAATCTATACGTTGCCTTGAAAGTGCAATGGAAATGGATAAGCAAGTTTTTCTTGTTACCCAAAAAAATCCATCGCAAGATGATCCAGATATTGAAGATTTATATGAAATTGGCACGATAGCAAATATTCTACAATTACTCCAATTGCCAGATGGCACAGTGAAAGTTTTAGTCGAAGGCGTAGAGCGAGCTAAAATAGTTGATATTGTTGATCAAAATGATGATGACTTTTTAATTGCTAATATTAAACCACTTAGTGAGAAAAAACGCGCTCAAGATCTCAATGAAGCGCTTGTCCGCGTTGTATTATCTAATTTTGAAGAATATTCAAAACTCAACAAAAAAATCACACAAGAAGTGGTTGATTCAATTCGTTTAATAAAAGAACCTTCACAATTATCAGATTCTATTGCGGCAACGCTATTTTTGAAAGTGGATCAAAAACAACAAATTTTAGTCACAGCTGATTTAGAAAAACGTTTCGAATTGCTTATTGCAATGATGGAAGCTGAAATCGATTTGTTGCAAGTTGAAAAAAATATTCGTCAGCGTGTTAAACAACAAATGGAAAAAGCGCAGAAAGAATATTACTTAAATGAACAAATCAAAGCTATTCATAAAGAATTAGGTGATATTGATAATAAACCTGATGAGTTTGAAGAGTTAAAAACCAAAATCACTAAAGCAAAAATGCCAAAAGAAGCCACAGAAAAAGCTATGGCTGAACTTAATAAACTTAAGATGATGCCAGCAATGTCAGCGGAAGCGACCGTGGTACGTGGTTATATTGATTGGATGTTACAAGTTCCTTGGCATAAACGAAGTAAAGTGAAAAAAGATATTGAAGCTGCTCAAAAGATTCTAGATAAGGATCATTATGGACTTGAGAGAGTCAAAGACCGAATTTTAGAGTATTTAGCTGTGCAAGGACGAGTCAATAAAGTAAAAGGCCCTATTTTATGTTTAGTTGGGCCACCAGGTGTTGGTAAAACTTCGCTTGGTCAGTCAATAGCTAAAGCAACAGGGCGAGAGTATGTCCGAATGGCTTTAGGTGGTGTACGTGATGAAGCAGAAATACGTGGACATCGACGTACTTATATCGGTTCTATGCCGGGTAAATTAATTCAACGTATGGTTAAAGTTGGGGTTAAAAATCCATTATTCTTATTAGATGAGATTGACAAAATGGCATCTGATATGCGTGGTGATCCTGCTTCTGCCTTATTAGAAGTTCTTGATCCAGAGCAAAATAATGCATTTAGTGATCACTATTTGGAAGTTGACTATGATTTATCCGATGTGATGTTTGTTGCAACGGCAAATTCAATGAATATTCCTGCTCCATTACTTGATAGAATGGAAGTGATTCGACTTTCTGGTTACACAGAAGACGAAAAATTGAATATTGCTAAACAACATCTAATTGCTAAACAGATTGAAAATAATGGCTTAAAATCAAAAGAAATTGACATTGAAGATTCTGCCATTATCGGTATTATTCGTTATTATACTCGTGAAGCAGGTGTGCGAAGTTTAGAGCGTGAAATAGCCAAAATTTGTCGCAAAGTTGTTAAACAATTAGCGCTAGATAGTAAATTGAAAAAAGTGAAAGTCACGCAAGCTAATTTAGCAGAGTTCTTAGGCGTGCAACGTTTCGATTATGGAAAAACGGATAATGAAAACCGAATAGGACAAGTTATTGGACTTGCCTGGACAGAGGTCGGTGGTGATTTGTTAACTATTGAATCTGTCAGTGTTCCAGGTAAAGGAAAACTTACCTATACTGGATCATTAGGTGATGTTATGCAAGAGTCCATTCAAACTGCATTAACAGTTGTTCGTTCTCGAGCGGAGAAATTGGGTATCAATAGTGATTTTTATGAAAAACGTGATATTCATGTGCACGTGCCAGATGGTGCGACACCAAAAGATGGTCCAAGTGCAGGCATTGCTATGTGTACTTCATTAATATCAACATTAACGGGTAATCCTGTTCGTTCTGATGTTGCAATGACAGGTGAGATCACATTGCGTGGAGAAGTGTTACCAATTGGTGGTTTGAAAGAAAAGCTTCTTGCAGCACATCGTGGTGGCATTAAAACTGTGTTAATTCCAATGGATAATGTCAAAGATCTGGAAGACATCCCAGACAATGTTAAATCTGAAGTTGAAATTATACCTGTAAAATGGATTGATGATGTTATAACCGTAGCACTTCAAAATAACCCATTTGGAATGGAACCTGTTACCAATAAACTTACTTTAAAACAACCGACTAAAAAGGCGATTAAAAAAGTAAAAGGGAATGTTGAAGTGCCAGCTCGATTAAATTAATTATCAAAATTTCAAAAAGATCAACGCATGTTGATCTTTTTTTTGCTTAACATTCTGACAATAGCCTATTTTAGTAAATATGCTATACTTGCCAAATTAATTATTGGTTTTATGGAGAATCTTTAGAAATGATGGAAACAATCCGAGCAGCTGCAAACCATGTAGCTGTTAAAATTATATTCGCTATAATTATTATAAGTTTTATTTTTACCGGCGTGTTCAGTGGCGGTAATAGTGCACGTGATGAACAAATATATATAGCGAAAGTGGATGGTGAAGGGATTAGTCGAGCGCAATTTGAGGCTCAGGCTAGTGCAGAATCATCAAGAGCGATGGGTGATAGCACTTTTATTAAACAAATTCGTCGAGATGTTCTTGCTGATCAAATTAATAACTATCTCGCTTACCAATTATCTAAAGAGCTCAACCTTAATATTAGTGACGATCGTTTAAAAGAAATGATTAGCAAGCAAAAGGAATTTTTTGAAAACGGAAAGTTTAGTAATCAAAAATATTTAAATCTTCTTGCGGCAAATAACTTTACACCAGAGGCTTATGCGGAGTCTATTAGAGCAGCTGCACAGCGACAACAGCTTATCAGTTCATTAATCTATAGTGATTTTGTTGTACCAAATGATTCTGATTTTTCACAATTACTTGATCAAACAAGAACTATTTATGCCGCGCCAATCAGTTCTTCTATTGTCAAAATGGATGATGTCAATATTACGACTGAAGATGAGCAAAAATACTATGATGAGCATAAAAATTCTTTTTTTAGAAAGGAAAGAGTTAAATTTAAATACATAGCAAATTCTAAGCAAGATTATCTAAACACTATCAGTATTGATGATAAAGACATTAAAAAAGAATTTAATGATAACCTAAAGGAATATACCTATCCTGCCAAAAAATCGTTTAGTGTGATTTTTGTAAAAGACTATAATCAAGCTGAAGATATCGTCAAAGACCTATCATCGGGAACCGAATTTTCAACAGTATTGAAGAATATTAATCAGAATGAAGATGTTTCTCCTTATGGCAAAAATGGTTCACTAGGTTGGTTTGCTGATAATGATGATTTACCACAACCTTTTAAACAGGCAAATTTACACAATATTGGTGAAGTTTCTAAACCAATACAAGTCGAAGGTGGTTATGTCATTGTCAAACTAGATGATTTACAAAAAGCTAAATCTATGGATTATGATTATGCAAAATACCAAATTAAGACCAAGCTTCAAGAAAATAAAATTCAACAACATTTTGAAAATGCTGAAGATAAAATGAAGTCAGCGCTAGTTAACCATTCTACCGATTTCGATGCGATAGCTAAAGAGGCTGGTTTAGACGTTAAAGAAACAGATTGGACTTATTATAATGATGCAAGTTCAATTGCTCGTTATCCAGAAGTACGAGATGTCATATTTAGTAGCGACATGATTGCTGATGATAAAGTGACGGGTAAAATTTCAGAAATAATACCTGTAGGACGAGATTTAGACATGTCAGATTTTATCATTCAAGTTGTCGATTATAAACCTGAAGGAATTGCTTCATTTGAAGAGGTAAAAAACGAAATACATCAAAAACTTTATGATGATATTGTTGATAGTCGTTTTAAATCAACAGTGGATGATATTGTGAAAGAGTTAAATGAAAAAGGCACATCAAAACAAGTACAATTTTCTACCAATTATACCTTGAAAAGAGATTCTAATGAACTTGATAGAAAAGTGGTTGATATGGTGTTTAATTTAGTTCCTTCGGCAACCGATAAACGTGTCTATGGGGTTGAATACATCAATAAACATGATGCTTATATCACGGTATTAACACAAGTTAAAGATGGTGAGTGGCAAGATGTTTCATCTTATTTACTGCGTTATTATTTGCAAAATACCTATAATTCTTTAGCTACGGATATGCGTTCTAGAGCAAAAATTGAAATTATGCCAAACTCAAATTTGTGATATACATCGAAAATTTGATATAGACACTGTTAAAACTAAAAGCCACTTGTGTGGCTTTTCTCATTTTTATAACAAGTTAAATCGTTTCATTAAATTAAATGAGATAGTGCTAACGCAAATTTAATTGCGTAACTATTTTAGAGGTTAATTATATGAAACGAATTTCTTTATTTGGTATTTTACTATCGTCTTTTATCTTTTCATCAATCAGTTTAGCGGAACCAACGCCAATATCACCCGTTAAGCAAGAACAAAAGCAGACCATTCAAGTTAATATTAATACTGCCTCAGCGCAAGAACTGACAAAAATATTAACAGGAATTGGATTAAGTAAAGCTCAAAAAATTGTTGAATATCGTGAAAAATTTGGACCATTTGTATCGGTTGAACAACTTAAAGAAGTCTCTGGTATCGGGCAAGCCACTCTTGATAAAAACATCGGGAAAATAGCGTTGTGATATTATTTTCCACCAATTCATATTGGTGGAAAATGCCTAACCCTAATAATCTACCGGATCGACATCTATATTCCAACGTACTCGTGAACTTTCTCCCCACTTTTCAATGTTGAGAATAAGTTTATCCAATATTTCTTGTAACAATTTGCGATTAGTATGTTGTAAAAGTAATTGCCACCGATGGTAGTCTGCCTTTTTGGCTTGATTTGCAGGCATCGGGCCAAGTTGCCATAAACCTAAATCACAGTTTGCTTTTAACCAGTCATGAATTTTTTGTAAAAAAATGGGAGCATAACGATTATTACGATCTGCTGCACGGATCAATACTTGATAGCTAAAAGGGGGTAACTGTGTTAATTGACGTTCGTGTAGTGTTACGCTTGCAAATTTTTGATATCCCTCATTTAATAAAATATTAAGAAGTGGGTGATCTGGATGATAGGTTTGCAAAATAACTTCGCCAGCTTTGGTTGCCCTACCTGCCCGACCAGAAACTTGAGTATAAATTTGTGCAAATCGTTCTGTTGCTCTAAAATCACTTGAAAATAGCGCTCCATCTACATCGATAATTCCAACTAAAGTAACATCTGGAAAATGATGGCCTTTCGCTAAAATTTGAGTGCCAACTAAGATATGAGCTCCGCCTTGTTGAATATCATGTAAATAATTATTCAATGCGCCTTTTTTACTGACTGTATCGCGATCAATACGACTAATTTTAATATCGGGGAATAAAACTTCGAGTCTTTTTTCAAGCTGTTCAGTTCCAAATCCAATTGGCACGAGGTGAGTCGATCCACATTTAGGGCATTGTTGAGGAACAGCTCGTGGTGTATCACAATGGTGACAACTCAATTTGTGCTGTTTGTGATGATAAGTATAGGGTCTGTCACAACGAGGACATTCTGCAATCCAACCACAGTCATGGCAGATCAGTAATGGTGAAAAACCCCGTCGGTTTAAAAAGAGCATGACTTGATTATTATCAGATAAGTGTTTCTGGATTTGCTCAATTAATGGCTGTGATAATCCTGCATCGAGGGTTAAACCTCGAATATCTAAAATAGACTGTTTAGCCAGCGTTGCATTACCCGCTCTTTCAGTAAGCTGGAGTAACTGATATTTATGATAGATAGCATTTTTGAGCGTTTCAAGTGAAGGTGTTGCAGAACCCAACAAAATCGGAACATTTTCAATTTTGGCTCGAATTATTGCCAAATCTCGAGCATGATAGCGCCAACCTTCTTGTTGTTTATAAGAGCTATCATGTTCTTCATCGATAATAATGATACCTAACTCTTTAAATGGTGTAAAAAGTGAAGAGCGTGTTCCAACGACAATAGCTGTTTCGCCATTACGACTTCTTAACCATACCCCCAGTCTTTCTTTGACCGTTAATCCTGAGTGTAAAATGTCAATCGGTGCATTAAAACGTTGTTTAAATCGGGTAATGGTTTGCGGTGTAAGACTGATTTCAGGTACTAATACCAATGCTTGTTTTCCCATTGATAACACGTGAGATAAAATATTTAAATAGACTTCAGTTTTGCCTGAACCGGTCACTCCCTCTAAAAGAAACACATTAAAATTATCAATCTGTTTATTGACGCTTTGAATGGCATTTGATTGTTGTGCATTGAGTTCAATTGTAGTTGTGTTTGTTGAATAGCAAGTTTTCCATTCAGTACTGTCTGGTAAACAACGGACTTGTTCTATTAACTGTTTTTTCTGTAATGCAAGATAGA
>CALYQY010000045.1 GCA_945291235.1 uncultured Gilliamella sp. | reverse complement strand
ATGCCATAGAAGCGGATCAACTATTTACCACACTAATGGGGGATGAAGTTGAACCTCGTCGATTATTTATCGAAGAAAATGCTCTTAAAGCAGCTAACTTAGATTTTTAATTAGCTCAAATTGGAATAAAAAACCAGACTCAAAATAGTCTGGTTTTTTTATTAATACTCACCGCTAAAATAGCCTACGATGAATATTCATCTGTCATATTCTTTATTGGCATACAGGGCGATTAATTTTCATATCTGAAACGGCTTTATTCATCTGTTTAATCATATCTTTTGGTGTCTGAGCTATATATACCTTGCCCCCTGTCGCATTTGCAACACAATCAATCTTATGTTCACCAGCAATATCGACAATATTGATTTTTAAACGAGGTTTTGAGACTGAAATATGATGAGCTAATGTACAGATATTTTTATGAGTACAGGTATCTTCACCGTCACTGATAATTAAAATATAATCATCTCGTTTTACCCCATCAAGCATATTACTAGCTTTTTCTAATCCATTATAAAGTGGTGTTCCCCCACCACCAGCAGCGGTTGGCGTCAGTTTATTAATTTTATTTTTCAGTGTTCCACGGTTTTTATAACTATAAAAAGGTGAAACCTCGGCCGATGGACAGCCCGTTAGGGTCACTAGTGAAATATTGATATTTTGTTGTATTTTATCAATGCTAGTTAAAGCAACCTTTTTGCTACTTGATAAACGGCTTGGTAATCGAGTCATACGTTTTTCGTAGTTTAGCTTGTCTTGTTCCGACATATAGCGTGGAAAACCATAACCCAAATACTGAAAATACTGTTCAACCTCAGCGGGTGACTCTGCTAATGTCACTATCATCGACAACGAATTATCAAATACCATCACCATTTTAGAAGGATTGGGATTACTGACCAATTCTTCTTTGGTAATACAATTAGCAGGATTTTTAACTTTTGGTTTAGGCTTTTCTTCTGGTTCCGGTTTTTTCTCTTCAACCACTGTTTCTGTGTGCTCAACAGGTTGGGGATCCGGCTTAACTTCTGGATCAGGTTGGACAGGAACATCAACTGGCTCTAATTGAGGTTGTTTCTCTTCATCAGCAGGTGTTATTACTGGTGCTGAAACATGACTTGCTTCATCCACACTATCTTTATTAAATGGATAAAAGACATACCAAAGCCCACCAATTAATGCCAGTAATAGCAATGCTAAAAGGAATATAGACCACCAACGCCAAGTCGATTTGGTTGGAAGCTTGGGTTCGGGTACTTTAGGCGGTAAAACAGGATCTTCAAACGTATGAACAATAACAGGCTCATCATTAATGACAAAAATTGAATTACCTAAACTTTTAATTCTTGGTATCCAAAATGAAACCAGTGTTTGTTGTTCAGGGGTTAACGGCATCAATTTAACGGTATTTTCAATATCAATAATACGTGTTTGTAACGTTGTCGTTACCGTTTGTCGATATAGTTCATTACTGATATCGCTTAATAATATGGGTTGTCCTTCCAGATTGGTAGACCATGCAATGTAATGATCATCTTCTATCAATTTTGGAATAGCGAAGACAGAAAAAGCCCGTTCAGTCAGATGTGATTTTAATAACGATAGTAATGAATTATATTGTTCTAATAAATTGATTTTTTGTGAATCACTGCTATCAAAACAATGCCGTGTTATTCGCTGCATGATAAATTAACTTCCTTACAGATCATTCTAATTTTACCTCAGCTTCAACATGAACATCCAAATATTAAAGATCATCACTGAATAATATCCTATTCGAATGCTAATTATTCACACAAAGGTTTACTGATATTCATATCAGAAACCGCTTTATTCATCTGTTCAACAAGCTCGGTGACATTGTTAGCAATATAGACCTTTCCACCCGTTTTATCCGCTAAACAATCAATCTTATGCTGTCCCACAATGTCCACTATATTTATTTTTAAACGTGGTTGTTGGTTGGCAATTTCATTGGCTAAAGTACAAATATTATCTTCCGAACAATTATCGTCACCATCACTGATAATTAAAATATAATCATCATGATTTACGCCATCAAGCATTGAACTGGCTTGCTTTACACCACTATATAACGGAGTAGCACTATCGTATTCTAATGGTGTTAAACGATTAATTTCATTCTTCAATTTTTCTCTATTATCAAAATGATAAAATGCCGATGCCTTTGCGACAGGACAACTATTTAACGTGACAAGAGCAATATTAATATTAGGTTGTATTTTATCAATACTGGATAACGCAACCTGCTTACTACTCGATAGTCGATTCGGTAATCGGGTCATTCTTTCTTCATATTGCTTGGCTTCTTCGAAAGTAAGATGATCAATCCCATTTGACAAATATTTTTCAATTTCTGCTTGAGGTTCAGTAAGCGTTAAATACATCGAAGCGGAGTTATCAAATATCATCACCATTTTAGAGGTTTGCTCGTTTTTTTGGATTTCTTCCTGTGAAATACAGCTAATTACTTCAGAAGTGGGATTGTTTGAGGTCGTTGGTGGTAATAGTTCAGCAATAGGTACGGGTGCTTTATCTTTTATATATAAATAATATAGATATCCAAGTAACCCGACAAAAGCAAGTGCTAAGGTCAAAAACCACCACCTACGCCAAAATGATTTTGTTGTCTTGACAGGAAAGGCTGGAGCCACTTCATTAGTCAGGATTGGCTCATCAAAATGATGAACAATCACAGGTTCATTATTAATGACATAAATCACATTACCTAAACTTCTCATTCTCGGTAACCAAGCCGAAATCAGAGTTTGTTGATCTTCCGTTAATGATTTGATTTTGATAGTATTTTCAATATCATTTAAACGTGTTTGAAGTGTTTTTTCAATCTGCTTTTTATCTGCTTCATTAATAATATCTTCAATGGCAACGGGTTGACCTTCAAGATGCGTATACCAACCAAGATAATGATCGCCTTCAATTAATCTCGGTATTGCTAAAATCGAAAAACTACGTTCGCTAACATTAGGCTTTAACAATTGTAAAACTGAATTATATTGATCAAATAACGAGATTTTATCTAAATCATTAGGATCAAATAACATTCTGGTTATACGTTGCATTGCTAATTTGTTTCCTTATGTTAAACATCGCTTTTGCTAACTATTGATATAATGAATACGCAAATTTAGATATTCAAAGCTTTCTGTAATTGTTGAAGTTTTTTATTTAATTTATCTAACTCAACTTTCTTTTCAATTTCTGAAGAATTTGAATTATTCACTTGCTTAAGTTGTTTTTCAATATCATCGACTTGTGCTTGCAAGTCTGCTCGATCTTTCGCTTTTTCTTTAATTTCGTTGGTTAAACTCGTTAAATCATCTTTCAATTTTTGTTGTTGTGCTTGCTTTTGCTTAATACTTAAGGCGGTGTCATTTTTCTGTCGTTCGATATTGGCATAGATCGCTTTAAATTGTTGATTTGCCTTTTTTTCATCTTCTAAAATTTGCTGTTTTTTATCAATTCGGGCTTGATAGTTGCCAGAATAATGACAACTTATCTTATCAAAAAAACCGATATTCGTATTCGTTGGATCACACTGTTCGGTTGTGGTTGAACAGCCCATTAACAACAAAATAGGGCTGAATAATATAAGGTATCTTTTTTTCATCATTAGCTCACCTGTACTGCTGAACGTTGTTGACTTACCACATTAATTTGTTTTTCAAGTAATGTTATCTGTTTATGAAGCTGATTAATTTGTTTATCTAATTTTGACATATTAATCCCTGATTGTTTTTCCCTTGCTGAAAGCATAACCCAATCACTTTCAATGCCTTTCATACGATCTAATTTGTCAGTTAAGTAAGCAATATTTGCATCGATTTGCTTCAACTCATTTTTAATCTGTCTTTTACTCAACGTTTTATTTTCAATCTGACTATTTAACACTTTCAAAGTTGCTAAATTTTTATCCAATACGGCTTGCGCATTTTGAGTGACAGCTTGTACTTCCATATTATTTTGCTGAATATCATAAATATAAGCATCAATGCGCATTTCTTCATCTGCATACTCAGCACGCTTAGAATCAAGATAATAATTAGCGCCCATTAATACACCACACCCTACCGCTGCTGTAGCCAGACAAACACCCGGTTTTCCGCCAACTAAAATACAGCTAAGACCAGAAAATCCTGCACCAACGACACACGATTGCCAGGCTGATTTACTAAAAAATTGAGATGTATTACTATTGGTTAATGCAGGATCAACGTCTTTAGTTCTCCACCCTGATGATTGACATCCAGTTAAGACAACAGATAAACATAATGTTATTATGACAACTATTTTTTTCATTATTTCCTTCCTTTAATTTCATTGCAGGTTTGTAACCAAACTGATTGTTCTATTTTACCCGATACAATGTATTGATTGATATGTTTTAAATAGAGCTTTAAATAATCGCTCATATTTGCCTTTCCACTACTTTGTAAAATAAATTGTGTTGCTTTAGCTTGTTCATTAATTGTGTTTTTTTCGTAATTTGATGCAGTGCTAACAATAGTATCAGCATAATATTTTAATATAAAATTGCGTGCATTTCTTGAATCAATGACAACTTGATTTAAATTATTTAACTTTGTTTTAGAACACATATCTGTACTCTCTAGCTCACTTGAGTCACTTGCATCACAAATTTCATTAATCATTGTATTATATAAATTATTATTATATTCATATTTATCATTAAGATCAGAGACATTCGCACATAAAAAAGCCCCCAATTGTAAGGCAGATTGAATGGAACGATCTCGCTGCTCATCCCGTGACTGGTTCGCACTTCGTAAAAGTAGATTAAGTTGATTTAACTCTTTTTTAGTTTTTTCATCTTCAACTTGTTTAGTAATTTTTTCCAGTTCATTCACCACATTGTTATCATTTGATGATTCGACTTCATTACCAAGTTCGTTCCACTGTTTTTCTAATTCTTTAATCGAAACTTTAGAGTGCATAACTTCAGTGGTATACACTAAACGAAATCCAACATCTTTGCTTTGATAAGCACCTTTATTATCATAGTAAGGCTTTTCACTACGAAAGGCAGTTGTTATTGAAGATTCAGGAGTCAAATAACTACCGCCCCGAATAATCATGCCTCCTGGTTGTCCATGATAACGATCTAATTTATTCATTCTAAATGAATCAAACATCATTTCACTGGCATTACCTAAAATATCATAAAGATCCAGTGGATTAGGAGCTAACCGACCAATAAGTTGTAATTTTCCATTGGCTGACTTTGCCCCTGAAAACCATGCATAGTTTTCCAAACCACTCGTAATAGGAAAAACTGTCTCGCGAAATTCAGATTCAGTGACTTTCATGCCACCCCGTGCAGCGTACTCCCATTCGGTATTCGTTGGCAAACGTACATAGCCTTTTGGCAACGCTTTTAATTGAGATTGGTTTTCCAGTAACCATTGATTATATTTATTACTAAATGCAATAGCATCAAACCAACTAATATTAGTCACAGGGAAAATCAAACTCACTTTAGCCGTTGGACAAGTATCATTCATCACCGCTTGATATTGTAGTGCTGTAATTTCATATTTACCGATTAAATAATACCTTTCTTCGTTTTCATTAGAAAAGCTACCAGAAATATAATTAGGTGTTGCGTATTCAGCAAAACCCAACTCTTTTTGATTACTGCCTAAAATTACTTTTACATCCTCAAGTGGTTTATTGGTAGGCGTAAATACCCTTTTCATCACCAAACGCCCATCACAAGGCATCGGCAAAATCACATCATCACTGGCAGGTTTAGGATTATAAAACTTACTATCCCAAGGCTCAGCATAACTGCATAAAGGGATAAAACTTAAGATTAGTCCCCAATAATGCCATTTTTTATGATTATACTTCGCGCAAGCTTTCTGCAGGCTGAATCTTAACAGCACGTCGACCTCCTACCGTTACTACAATAGCTGATATCAATAAAGTAAGTAAAAATGCGATAATAAAATGATAAAATTGTAATTGGCTAACTACTGGATGTGAAACTAAATTTTTACCTAACACAAAATTAAAGGCATAGTTGCCAAATAAAAAAAGTAGGCAAGAAATGATAAATGCCAAACAACTTAGCATCATGGCTTGAGTCATTAAATAAAGCATAATCCCTTTTGATTTAAATCCAAGTAATCGCATCAAAGCGATATCTTTGCGTTTACGTTCAATATTAGATAGAAATGATCCTGTAAAAGATAAAATACACCCTAATACAGCTGTTATTGCAATGACACTAAATATAAAATTGAGAACCCGATCTATCGCTTGCATATTTTCTATCGCATTAGCTTGAGTACGTGTTTCAATATTTTGTTGACGTAGTTTATAAGACAAAGGCGCTACATCATCAAGTGACCTTGCATAAATACGTGCTCTGGCAAATGAGTTATGTTCTGGCGGATTAACAAGCCCTGTGGTTGATTGAAAAATATTTATTTGATAACCGTCATAAAAATGTTCCATATCAATTAAAAGCGCTAAAGACACAAATGCGGCAGCCCGACCATAATAAATTTCGGGAATCACTCCGATGATCTCTAACTCGACTATACCTTTTTCCAGTTTGCCATCGAGTTGCCTTGTCACAACCATTTTTACTTTATCACCAACCTTTGCCTGCATTTTTTCTGCGGCTAAAGCGGATATTAAAATCTGTTGTTCATGATGCAAGAGCGGTAAACTTTGAGTTATCGGATCACCTTTAGCTGTTGGAATAATTTCAGCATTATTAACAAAATGACGATTATCTTTCATTAAATCAGCTTGAGTATTAAGGGAACGTGTCAACGGAATCACAAACGCAGTTTCAGGTTGTTGGGCAATCCATTCAAACATTGAATGATCTAACTGTAAATTACCCACAATTTTAACTTCTAAATTTTGCGGATCATTAAGTAACTGCTGGCGAAGCTGTGAAACAACACCATATTTTAAGCTAAAGAGTAGCAACAGTGGGGTAATTACCGAGATCACCGATGCAATAATACAAAATGAAACCTTCTTGTCGTACCATAAATCCGACAAAGATAACCGAGTAATAAGCCGCCATTTCGATAATAATGTGATCATCGCTTATACCTCATCTTGTAAGGGTAAAAATTCGGATGAATGAGAAGAGGTAATTTGAGACGTTAAAGTAAATAATCCTTTATCAGCAATACGTTGCCAATCATGGGTCACAATCAAGGCAGCAATATTATCCTGCTGAGCTTGCTCAATAATTAAATCAAATAATAAATTGGCATTATAAGGATCAAGCGCTGAAGTCGGTTCATCAGCCAGTAATAGTGCAGGTTTATGGATAATTGAACGAATAAAAGAAGCTCGCTGTCTTTCACCAATCGAGAGTTGTTTAGGATATTTACTTAACAAGTGTGAAATACTCAACTTTTGTACTAAATAATCAAATCGTTGTTTATCCACTTTTTTTTGTAACACATTTACTGAAAGCAAAATATTATCATGCACCGTTAAAAAAGGGAGTAATCCGCCGGTTTGCAACATAAAACCCAAATAATTTGCGCGCATATCCGCTAACTTATCCAGTTTATCGTGTTGGATTAGTTGAGCAATATCAACGTCACCATTACCCATAGTAAGATTGTAGCAACCAATATGGTCAGGCTTTAGGATCATACCTATCATTTCAAGTAATGTGCTTTTACCCGAACCGCTATCACCTCGAATAATAACTACCTCACCCGCTTTAACGGTCAGCGCTGGAAGGTTAACACTAAAAAAAGATTTACCAGTTGAGCGCGTGATTGCAAGTTTTTTTATCGTTAGCATCTGTTTTACGGTAACATCTCTAAAGGAATAGGATAAACATTTTCACGAGGATCACTACCTTCCGCTAATGAAATCCAACGATCAACATCCGCATTACATTTCTGATAATAACGAATTTTACTATTTAAATTACGAATAAATTTCTCCTGCTCAAGACCACTCATACTTTTCCACAACTCTTGATCCAACCCGGTTACATCACTTTTATAAGGGATATTATCCAAATATTCCCCAAGTAACCCCAAATCGGCAATTTTTGTGACTGCGTTCGATTTTAATTTACTTGGGTCTTGCCCCATAGCAGCAGCAACCGATCGCAGCTGCGAAAACATATCATCGGCAGAAATTAATCCATCATTTGCTGCATTGGCGATTTTACTAACAATATCGCTTAAATCACTTAATTGAGATTTAGTTAATAAGATTCGAGGTTCAGCTGTTGGAATAGTGGGTTTAATAAAATCTTTATCAGCAATCCACGCTTTGAAGACCGAAGGCGCTTTAGACCCATTAGTTTCACCTAAATAAGCCAACTGCATAGCTTTACCCAGTAATAATGCATCATTCAACATATCGGCATTACTATCTTTAGCATTAATCGCATTACCTATTGACGCTTCACCTTTATAAGCAAGTTTCACTTGCTCGGCTAAGGCTTTGGCTAAAGAGTCAACTTTTTGACCAAACTCATTCACATTACCGGCATTAACAGGGTAGTAAAGTGATTTATGAATAAAATCATTGTACGTTAAATCAGAATACTGCGTCGCAGCAATTTGGTGATCTTTTTCGCCACTTGCCGTTTTTAAATGTAATGCATAAATCGCAACCCCTTTATGCTGTGCTTCAAGCCTTAATTGCGCAGCATCCATACCGGTGCTTGAAAGTTTATCATCCCCCGGGATTGCACTTGCATCCGTAATAAGAATCATATAACGCGCACCAAAACTATTCCAATTAATATCATTCAACGCTTGTGCAACCCCCGCAAATGAATCTTCGGCAAAATAAGCCGTTGATACCGAGGCTTGTTTAAGTGATGCACTGAGTTTTTTAAAATCTTCACGATTTTTTACTTGGTTTGGATCAGCAAAAACTTTTGTCACAAATTCAAGTTTATCTGAGGCGGTTAAACTTGATCGAAACGACACCAAGCCAAATTTAACTTGATCTTGTAACTTCTCTTTTTCAATATGCTGATAAACGCGTTCAACAGCCTCTTTGGTTCTTGAAATATACGGATCCATGGAAATCGTTGAGTCTATCACAAACACAATTGCAGCTTTAAAAGGAGCGACTTGATTAGTACTATCATCTGTTTTTTGAGTGGTAGTGGATGACTTAACGTTCTGAGTTGTTGCCACTAATTTATCTTGTTTACTGACAGAGGCGACTTCTAATATACGCTCATAAAACCCTTGTCCATTCATGACCTCTTCACCTTGTAAAATAGGTAATAAATAGAAGTTATTTTTAAAATCAACAAATTCCGCCGGCTCTTGAGCGATAACTTTTGGCGAAGTTTGGTTAACGTTTAATGCCTCACGAATGGGTTTTAATAATGTTTCTGGATGTTCAGAATCAACAATTGCCGTGAGTGAATCTTTATCTTTAAAAAATAGCAAAGGATCACGTTCAACCGGATTAGTAAAAACCAAGGTCATTTGCATATTCCATTCAATTGCGCATGAGCCATTAATCCAACCTACCGTTTTTCCATAGGAATCAGGTCCAACACTTAACCATTCTTGGTTATTTTGATTTTTACGTTCATAAACATAATAGCGAGAAAATGCAGGAACTTGCTGTCCTGTAACCTCGCTAATATCTTTTTTTAACTCACACGTTGGCGTACTTAGTACGCGTTGATACAGTGTTGTTTTACCTTGCTGTTTAAGCGGTTCATTGGCAAAACTTATCAAGGGTAAACAAGTTAAGCTCAATACAAACATAATTTTTGAGATAGCTAAATTTTCCATTTTTGTTCCTACCTACTTTTGTAGCTCAGCTAACCGTGCTTTTACGTCTTTATTATCGGGATCATTATTCAATGCGGTTTCGTACCAATAAATAGCCGTTTCTTTATCAGCTTCAAAACAGCTATTAGCTTGATAATACTTTTCGTCATATTCTTTGGCATACAAAATGGCAATGGTTGAATTTACTTGTGATTGATTAGCATATAACCGCTGAGCAATATTACATTTTTTTGCTTTTTTAGCATCATTGATCAACTGAATAATCATTGGAGTCAGTGGCTTAGTTTGCAAACATTTTTGAATAAAAGTGAGATCATCATCTCCTACTTGACTTAAACTACATTGACCTAACATAGCCGGTTCAGCGTCTTTAGCTTGTTGATTTTGGAAGAATAGAAAATACCAAATTGCGATACCCATAACAATTAACAGTAAAATAGCAATGATCAAGCCGAATATTAAACCTGATTTTCTTTTTTGTTTAATCGGTTGTGTCAACGTCTCATCCGTTACAGTTTTAGATGTGGGTACGGATGTAACGACTTCCTCAACGACGGGTTCAACAGGTTCTTCGATAATTTGTTCTTCGATTTCAGGCTCGTAAATGGTTTGTGTTTCGCCGTCCATTTTTTCGTCATCGGGGATTACATCTACACACACCTCAGGTTCAAGATGCATATCAGATGTAGTAGTAACCGTGTTTAATGCGGCTGACGTCATCACACCATCAGCTATGTTAATGACGCCTCGGTCACTGTAATTTTCGTTTTGCTTATCACGAATCTGTACCAAAAATCGTGCTGTACTTTCTTGGGTTAATAACGAATCAACCAGCCATTCACCAACAAGCCCGGTTAACTGTTCATGTTCGACAGTCATATCAGCCAACGTATGCCAACTTTTTTCTGGACTCCATTGATTTAATCCAGACAAATAATAACTATCCTGATTACGTTGAATCAATATTTCAATATCAGCACTACCATTCCATTTATATGCCAAAAATTTAGCTATACCCGGTTTATAACCATTTAATTCGATTCTTAATGCCATAATGTCCTCTATCCTGTCACTTCACTTTGTTATTGCATTAATTTACAAGAAATCATCCAATTTAATTTGTGATTGTTTAAAACATGCCAGAATCTCACCCAGACGACTATTTTGTTCTTGACTTATTTCCCGTCCGGCATGATGTCCGACATTTTCTTGTGCAAGCGTAGCAAAAGCTATAAACCAATCAAATATCGCAAATTGAGAATAATTTTTAGTATTATTATCCAATTTTGGCAACTGGTGAGATGATTGCATAACAAACTCATTTAACGGTGATGCAAATATACGCTTGCCGTGATTAACACGACTCATTGGAATGTTATCCACCTGACCTTCAATAAAACCTAACCACGCAATATAATCAGATAATTGAGTATGAATTGTACTTATCTGTCTTGATTCAAGATCATCACGTTTACTGCCAGTATTTTCGTTATTTAAGATTTTTTCAGTTAAATTTTGTTCAATCTTCAAACGATTGACTCCTGTAATAAGCTCTTCAACAATAAAAGATAATGATTTTTGGCTTAAACCAAAAAACTGTACAATATGCTGATCCAGCACGATATTTCTTAAGTGCTCTAACCAAGTTGTAAAAACACTCTTAGCAAATTTAGATTCAGTCGGCAAAGTCACTGCTGGCTTATTGGTTAAATTGCTATTCATGTCCGAAAAAAGGTCAAATTCAGTATTAAAGCCAAAATCATTGGATAAATTGCCGACTAAATTATCATCATTATCTTTAGCTATCTGCTTTTCTACATGGTTGGAATGATACAAAGCTCGAATTGTTTGATCCGGCAATTCTAAAGTTTTGAGTAATTCACCTAATAACAATGCTTTACCCTGCAACTCTTTCACCACATCTGCGATAACGTGTTTTTTCTTACCAAGTTCTTCATCACTACCAGCTTGGTACCACGTATCAAAACGCATATTTGTGATGTAATCAATTTTTTCATTTAATTGCTCAACAATACGTTGTTGTTTTACTTCAGTAATCGCTACTTTTTCTAAATATTGACTAATTCGACCTATACCGCCATCGTTAAGTTTAAGCATGGCATCCCACGCTTCTTTTGGTTGAGATACATATTCTTGAACATCAACATTGTCGATAAAAGTCTTTTTTAATACGTCCATTTTAGTCTGATAATTCTCATTATGAGACAGTTCTTGGCGTGAAGAAGGATCGACATTTAAAAACGGTACATCAAAACCAGGTTTACGAACCAAATAAACATTGTTGAATTTCTGATTATTTGACCAATTCATTAGCCAATCATAACTTCCAAAACGTTCTAAAATAGTTTGTTGTAATAATCCACCTTTACCCCAACTATTTTTTAGATTATCTTCCGACAAGGTCAACGATGTACATATCCGTTTATCAAACATGGTAATCGCCCATAACAAGCCAACTTCTTTGGTTGCTCGCTTTTCAGGTGTTTCACCTTGTGTTTTACCGATCCACCGTTCAAGCACCGGCCCAACATCATTCACATCAGATTGCTTATCAGAAGGTGTACAAACCACTAATACATTCATCTCTTGGCTATCGGTATACTTTTCAAATAAGTAGGCAACTTTACCCCGTAATAATAGTTGAGAAATGGGATTACCTTCTTTAACATCTGAAATCGAGATTAAATTCAAGCGTCCTCGATATCCCGGAAAATCAAGCAAATCAACTTTTTCAAATGTTGAAACTCGCGTTTTGTTCACTAATGGAAAGATTAATTCCGCTGTTAAAAAAGCCAGTTGCGCCAAAGATAAATCCGTTGGTTTACCGTTAATAGGCGTTATCGTAACCGATGAATCTTTATCGGTGTTTAATCGCTCTAAAATGTCTACATTCATAATACTGTCAATTTGCGATTTAATACCATTTTGCTCTTTAATCAAAACAGTTAACGGCGCATACACAGTTTCAGCATGATGTAAACGAGATAACGTATTAGCAAGCTGAATATAGATTGTTGTTAGCTCTGCAATTCCACCCCATAATACCGCAAACAGCTCGCCTCGTTCAGAAACAGATAGATAAGGAAGTAAATGTACTGCTTTTTCCCAATATCCCCCTTTTAATCCTTCTAAAGCGTTGCCGAAATTTTCAGACAAATAATCGTAAAGTTCAACGATATCATCTTCCGATATACCGCCGACATAACTGGTTTGTTTTTTATTTTCCAACCGTTGGATTAACTGATTTAATTGTGAAAATTCAATTTTATTAGAGACTTTTTGTTGGTCAAAATCTTTAAAAAAAGCATTAATTAATATTTTGACAATTTCTATCTCTCTAAACAATTTTAACTCTAACGGATAGTTGGCAATTCCTCCTTTAGCGGTTCGACTAAAACGCGTGACTAAACCTGTCGCTTCTTTACCACTTCCTACCGGATTGACATGATCGATAAAATCTAAAATTTGGTTATCGACAACCGTTTCAAGTTTGCCATTATCCCCTGCGGCAAGTGCCGAAATCAGGTATGATTTTCCTGCTTGAGAAAGTCCAAAAAAACCGACCGCAACCGATTTGGTAGAGACCTCACCTAATCGTTTAGCGCTATTACGCAAACGGCGTAAATCAAGAATTAAATTATCTGCTTCACTATTTAAACGTTTGGATGAATGACGTGTTTGATTAACCCATTCAATTGCTTCTGCTGATGCATGGTAAACGTGTTCCCAAGATTTAGGCAGTTGTTCATTTATGTTATTCATCGTTTTATCATTCCACTATCAAGCCAATATTGGGTACTGATTAAACCGGAGTTAACCATTGTATTTAAACTCAGTTTAACATCTTGGTTTTTATTGCAAGCTCGTCCATCAGATGCTTTTATGTCTTTAATATAAAAATTCTCGACCATTTTTTGCCTATTTTTAATACCTAAGGTCACTTCAAGTACCACGCCTTGAGCACTTAAACGCCGAGCAACATCGCCGTTTTCAATGGTTAAAATATAGATCGGAGAAGCCGGCCAGCGATCAACTTCAAGTTGTTTAAAACCTAGCCTTGTTGTACCTCGTATTTCAAAAGACAGATCAGGAAAATCATAATCCGGATCATCTAAATTTATATCTCGGTAATAGACATTTTCATTTTTAATCATGTTTAAATTATCCAACAATCCAATGTATTTGACTGTTGAATAAAGATCCATATTTGTTGATCTAAAATAGAAGTTAGGTAGCCTTAAATTCTTACTTAAGAAGCAAAGCATAGCGCCTACAGCAGCGGTGGTTTTAGGATCATCAATGCGTTCTTGTTTATGGAATGGATACCATCCGCCCGTATAATAACCATGGAGTGGCAAGATTCGCCCTGCAGGGATAGATAAACGAGATCGAAAATAACTTTGAATACCCGGTAAGCATGAAGGGCGTCCAGTTAATAACAGCACATCACATTGATAACAACTGATGATTTCGGACAATGCGTCAAACGTTTTACAAATATTGTAATAATCACCACGTATAAACAGGTAATGAATTCGTTTGAGATTAATCTCAATATTCAAATTAAGCACTGAAAAGTCAGGATTATTTAATGCGCGCTTGATTGGCTCATTAATAAAATTCAGCACACTATCAGTCATAGCATGATGCTCTAATAATTCTTTAAAACTTGCGCTAAATACCTGCCGTTCACTATGTAAAGGATCGTAAAGTTCATACTCTTTCAAGATCCGCAAACCTATCGGCGTAAACAGTTGTAATGTCAGTTGTTGACGTAAAACCGCATCTTGAATAGAAAGTTGTTGTGAACCAATAATCGTTGACAAGATTGGGCTTGGATCAGCAAGTCCTGCCTGCTTTAAGCCGTTGGTTAACGAGGTTAAAACAATATCTTGAATAATATCAAGTAATATATCATCACCCGCTACTTTAAAACCATCACGAAAACGCTGACTTGGAACAATATAGGCATTACTACTGTTTTGTTGCCCGTTTGCACCATAATCTAAATGGTAATCGTTGATGACTAAATCGGTTGTACCCCCACCGATATCCACCGTCGCAATGGTAACTTTTTGCTTATTGGTTTTGTCTGGTCGAACAATTGAAGCAATAAATTCTTCACTACGTCCGTTAAAATTATTTTGTGTTTCATTGAAAAGATAAACTACTTGACCACAGGTTGCTTCATCCCATTGAATATAAACTTCCGGTATGTTTGGCCAAATATGTTTAAGTTCTTCCGGATGAGTAAAATCAATATTATCATCCGAATTATCCCAACCTAAACTTTTCCAAACAAGTCCAATAGCTTGATACACACAACTTTTAAATATCGCTTGCTCGGGTTTTGGCATAGCCGGCGGAATCGTTAAGATAATTGAACGTAAATTACGTGGCGTTTTAGCATGTTCAAGTTTATTACGTTGCGCAACGCTATTAATCTGCATCAAAGCATGCATCAATACTTCGCATAACATAAACGTCATGAGCGAACTACGTGAATATTTAGGGTGGAATACCGGTATTTTACGATCATATTCTTCTTGAATATTGTTATTAAGAATATGTAGGGCTTCACCATATTCATTAATTAAATTTGAAAAGGGCTCTGCCGTTGCAAAAGGTTCATGATCGCTTTTTACATAATAAGAGTTAAAACGCCAACCTTGTTCGTACTTATCTTGATCCCATAAATAACGTTTTGGACTTGAAAGCCCGGTTGCACCTTCGTTGCCTTCACGGCGACTAGCTAAGCGGCTTGCTTCTTTACCGACACGAACAATACTAGGCCAACGGAAGGTATCTCGTCGACCACTCTGTAGCGAAAAGTGTTCTTTACCAAAAAAGGTTTGTGCAAATTCAACTCGACTTTCAAATGGTTCGTTATAGATATATTCAGGTCTGGTTAGATCGCGTATCTCCAATTCATAGCGATGATTAAGACTGTCTTTATCTTGAACATGATCTTCAATCAAAATGCCACAAGTTCGTGAATTACCCACATCTAAAATCATATCGACAGGAATCGATTTCACAATATCATTTTTATTGTTAGAAACAATTTTAATGGTTGGTAGATTTAATGTTTCACCGAGCAAATTAATGATATTAAGATAGTGCCCATAATAAGCCTTATTATTCATTTCTTGCTGGATATCATCCTTATGCATCTTTAAGCGTTCAGGTTGCTGCGCTAATTCTTCAAACAGATCGATTAACCAACTGGAAATCCATTTGAGTTCTAAAAACCAGGACACATGATCAGAGCGGTGCGCCAGACTAAAAATCGCACCTGTCATTACGTCATTTTCAGTTGGAGCAAGATAAGCAACATCATCCAAATTAGCAAAGATTTTAGTGTCAAACGCAAATGTTATACGATGCGTATTACCATCGGGATCTTCACCTTGAGGAATACTGACAATTCTTACTCTGCTCCAGTTATGAGGACCTTTATCAAATCGTTCTGGAGGAATCGACCGTAAAACAGGAATCGGTAACCAAACACCGTCATACAATTTTAGGGATTGATCGACACTAATTTCTTGTGTGGGGGTAACCGCAAAAGTGGGGTTGTCAGGACTAAAAAATTGACCATTTTCGACATCTTCTAGTAATCGAATCAATGCACCACTTTCGGACGGATCAATAAAGCACCCATTCGCTTTATTGCGCCATTGGCTGTCTTTCCAATCTATTTTAAGTGCAAAATCAAGAAACTGAATACCACTGTTCATGATAAGAGTCACTTCTTGACCATAATTGCGTAATTCTGGAAGCATATACTACCCTATTGTTTTTTCATCGTTAACGGGAACGATGTACCATTATTATAATTTCCCTTACAATCAGTTTGATTGTTACTGTTTGTTGAGCACTCTATTTTCGGTAATTGATATTTTGTATTATCGCTACAAAGCGCTTCAGTATTACTCTTTATACTTAAATTTGAGTTTTGAAAACCACTACCAACTTTACCGACACATTTCACACCATCACTACGTATTACCGTAACTTCACCATTTCCTTGATCAAAACTGTAGTTTAAACGTAATGGTTTACCCGTTGATTTATCTTGGATTCCACCACCTACTGTCCATTGTCCATTAAGAAAATCCATAGAACCTTGCTTAATTGCATCTGGTGGTACACTTAAATTTTGGGATTGTGTAGCGTTATTGGTATCCATAGCTGCTGTGTTTTGATTCTGGTTTTCATTCTGATTAGTGTTATCAACATCAGAAGTCGTACCTGCATTATCAGGCGTTATGTCATGAATTGGCGGATTATCATCACCTACACCATGACTATCGACAGGTAATGTGGTAGGCGTGTTGAGCGTATCAGTCACATCAATGTTACCTTCTGTAACAGTTGTACCAATTACGTCATTACGATTGTCAGTATTTAACACCGAATCATGATTTATGTTAGTACCCACCGATCTATGGATAACATTCACATCACGAATAGGATCCTCACCTTTTTTATCTTCTGGTTTTTTGTCCCGATCAGTCTCAACCGGTACATTCACCGCATTATCGACTGACAATGGCGGTGTAATTGATGATTCAGGATGATAAAAGCACCCTCGTAATAAAAACAGTAGTAATAATAACAATAATAGTGGCAACAGCATTAATAACCACATCCACCAACGTTTCCACCAAGGACGTTTAGACGTTATCGGGGGGTCAATTTGTTCAGTAACATAAGGTGCTGTGCTTTCTGATTGTTCTAAACATTTGAAAGGTGATTGGGTTAGTTGAGTTTGTGGATTAATAAATCCCCAAAAAGTAATAACAGGCTTGCCATTAACGATATAAATATATTCATTGCTTGGAAACCGAATCGCCATAAGATTTGGTTCTTGGCTGTCCTCACGGTGATTAGGATCATAAATTAGGCGGCTAAATAGCAATTGATCGCCTTCAAGGTTTGGATTATTAGCTAATTGTTTGCCTAGCTCAACTACCTTTTGTTCAAATGCTGCCAACAATTGAAGCGCTGATTGTTGTTCTGATTCGCTGGCAGATGACCAAGGCACAATATCATATTGAACCGAATCAAAAGGTATATACCAATCAACCCTATTTCCTTGATCATTACGTTGTGGAATGGCTAAATAGTCGGCATATTGTTTACCTATTTTTACTCTGAACATTTCACGAATTTGGGTTGCCACTAAGTAAGCAGCTTTACCGTCATGCCCAAGCATTTTAAAATCTTTAATATCACCAGTTCTAAGTAGTGTATTTGCCATACTGACCTTTCCATTCCATTATCATATGATATTTTTGTAATCTTTTAATTCTAACAGAAAAATCCAGCTGTTGTAATTGGTATCTATAGGATAAGTTAAGATTTTTTTACTTTATTTTTTACATACTGCAAAATTACCTTACCATAATCGTCATTTTAAAAACATATCATCAGTCAATACTCGTAATGGTTGCATATCA
>CALYQY010000044.1 GCA_945291235.1 uncultured Gilliamella sp. | reverse complement strand
GAAGCCCAATCAGCTTCTAAACCAAATCCGATTTCAGTATTTTGCGCTAATGACATCACTAACCCATTAACGACGGCAAAAATCCCTGTCATAGTTAATAGTGTGGTTAACAATATTGCCCAAGTTGCTCTGGTTTTTAAATGTACTATCGTTACTAATGGTTGTTTACTGGTTTTTTCTGTTTTCCAAAATAGAATAAAACAGATACCAGCAAAAATAGTTAATCCTATGACTTTAAACCAGTTGGCAAGGGCTAAATTCCCTGCTTCATTTAGCGCTAGTAACAATGCAGCAACGGTAAGCACAATGAACAGCACACCTAACCAATCCATTTTGGTTCCTTCAGAAGGTTTAGACTCAGGTGCATAACGATGAACAAAATAGGTGGATAGCGCTGCGGCAATCGCAATGACCCAAAACACCGAACGAAAACCGCAATAAGTTGCAAGCAGACCTCCGGCAATTGCATCTATGCCAGCAATACCGCCATTTACAGCGGTCACAATGCCCATTAACATGCCATATTTTTTGACATCTTTAACTTCATGACTGAGCATCAGTAAACAAAGTGGAACGACTGGCCCTGATACACCTTGAATAATTCGCGCAATATATAATACAACGATATTCGGGGCAACCGCTGCAAGCACCGTACCTAATGTCATAATAAACAACATAATCGTTAAGACTTTTTTACGACCTTTTATATCACTTAAACGGGGTAAAAATAATGAAAACAGTGCAGCAGAGGTAAAAAAAGCGGTTTGGGATAATCCGACTTGAGCGTCGTTGGAACCTAATTCTTTAGCAATAGTGACTAATACTGGGCTTAACATACTCGCATTGAGTTGAAATGCTACACAAGCAGCAAGCAATGCAAACATTAATGTTAGCATACTATTTTTTTTCTGGCTTAATTCGGCCATATTTTACCTCGTTAATACTTATTATTGGACAATACTTGGTTTTACCATAACCTCAACAGCAAATTACAGGGCTATTAATTGTTACGTATAAATCAAAACAACACTGTTTTGTGTTTATAAGACTGACACTAAAAATCCCAACGATTTAATATCAATTGGGATAGGTTGACGTTTTATCTCGCCAGCATTATTTACCGATTTTTCCATAAATCTTTTTAATTGAACTATTTTTATTGAATGTTCTGATAAATTCCAAGTTTTATACGATGAATCACAAGCCAACTAAACCTGTTTTCTTTCTAATAAATGCAAAGCTATCAGTAGAAGGAATGATCAATTTTAGGTAAACTAACACATCTATTTCTTCCTTAATTAGTTCACTATCAAAAAGATTTAATCACATTGGTTGCAGGGTAAATATTTTAATTTTAATTCACAGATTTAAAATCCAATTATTATTAAATTTAATATTAATATTTCGATAATAAAAAATAAATTCCCTACTCGCACCGTCGCTAATTTATGCTAAAATCGAGAAACATTTACAAACTCACTTAACATAAGGATGTAACGCAATGCATATCGGTATACCTAAAGAACGGTTAGCCAATGAAGCAAGAGTTGCTGCTACACCACAAACTGTTGGACAACTGTTAAAACTTGGTTTTACAGTTTCAGTTGAACAAGGTGCTGGACATGCTGCTCATTTCGAAGACCAAGCTTTCATTGATGCTGGAGCCACAATTCAAAATACTCAAGATATTTGGCAAAATGACTTAATTCTTAAATTTCACGCACCAACTGATGAAGAAATCGCGTTGATGAAAGAAGGATCAACCCTCATTAGCTATATTTATCCTGCTCAGCATAAAGAGTTATTGGAAAAACTTGCTGCCAAAAACATAACAGTCATGGCAATGGATTGTGTGCCACGTATTTCACGAGCACAATCACTTGATGCATTAAGTTCAATGTCTAACATCGCTGGTTATCGTTCAGTTATTGAAGCGGCAAATCAATTTGGTCGTTTTTTTACCGGTCAAGTTACCGCTGCAGGTAAAGTTCCACCAGCAAAAGTTTTAGTCATTGGTGCCGGTGTTGCCGGTCTTGCTGCAATCGGTGCAGCGGTGAGTTTAGGTGCAATTGTTCGGGCATTTGATACTCGCCCTGAAGTTGCCGAACAAATTAATAGTATGGGCGCTGATTTTTTAGAATTAGATTTTGAAGAAGAAGCCGGTTCAGGCGACGGCTATGCAAAACAAATGTCAGCAGCTTTTATTGAAGCTGAAATGGCTTTATTTGCTGAACAAGCCAAAGATGTAGATATCATCATCACAACCGCTCTTATCCCCGGTAAACCTGCGCCGAAGTTGATTTCTAAAGAAATGGTAGAGTCAATGAAACCAGGTAGTGTGATTGTAGATTTAGCGGCACTAACAGGTGGTAACTGCGAATTAACCAAACCAGGTAAAGTTTTTGAAACCAATAATAACGTTAAAATCGTTGGTTATACTGATTTAGCTAATCGTATGCCTGCGCAAGCCTCACAACTTTATGGTACGAATATTGTTAATTTGCTAAAACTGCTCGCTAAAGAGAAAGACGGCAATATTGATATCAATTTTGATGATGTTGTTATTCGTGGCGTGACAGTGGTTAAAGATAAAGAAATCACTTGGCCTGCCCCACCAATACAAGTATCGGCTCAACCGCAACAAAAAGCGACAACACCTATGGTGAAACCCGAACCGAAACAAATGGCACCACAAAAGAAATTTGGAATTCTGGCACTATTAATCATCGTCTATTTTTGGATTGCTAATTCAGTTCCGGA
Source organism: uncultured Gilliamella sp. (assembly GCA_945291235.1). The sequence goes on along the minus strand of CALYQY010000044.1, from coordinate 15,715 downwards.
AAGCTTTTTAGGTCATTTTACTGTTTTTGCCTTATCCTGTGTCGTGGGTTATTACGTTGTTTGGAATGTCACCCACTCTTTACATACACCACTTATGTCTGTAACAAATGCGATTTCGGGCATTATTTTAGTCGGTGCCATATTGCAAATCGGTGATGATAATGGTTTAACGACTGCCATTGCTTTTGTGGCTATTTTGATTGCTAGCATCAATATTTTTGGTGGATTCTTTGTTACTCAAAGAATGCTAAAAATGTTCCAACGTGGCAAATAGAGGGGAGTATCAATAATGTTCAGTAATGGAATTATTCAAGCAGCCTATGTGATTGCTGCATTACTTTTTATATTTAGTCTACGTGGACTTTCAAATCAAGAGACAGCTAAATCTGGCAATATTTACGGTATGATCGGCATGGCTATTGCACTTATTGCTGCCGTTGCAAGTATTAAAGGTGGATTGCATTGGATCATTATTGCCATGATTCTGGGCGCTGCTATTGGTTTATACCTAGCCAAAAAAGTCGAAATGACGCAAATGCCAGAACTGGTGGCATTACTTCATAGCTTTGTTGGGATGGCAGCAGTACTTGTTGGTTTAAATAGCTTTTTAGATTTAAATAGTGCAATACTGATATACCATAGTAGTGAAATGACCGTCCATTTAGTCGAGATTTTTGTCGGTGTCTTTATTGGTGCAGTAACATTCTCAGGTTCTATTGTCGCATTTGGCAAACTTAATGGACGCATTAGCTCAAAACCGTTATCTATTCCAAATAAACATTATTGGAATTTAGCTGCAATTGTTGTCTCAATCATTTTAATGTTTACGTTCATTGAGCTAAAAACAGGCGCTGGCGCACTGGTCTGCTTACTTGCCATGACCATTATTGCATTCGTATTTGGCTTCCACCTTGTTGCATCTATCGGTGGTGCAGATATGCCTGTGGTTATTTCGATGTTAAACTCCTATTCAGGTTGGGCTGCCGCCGCTGCCGGATTTATGCTAAGTAATGATTTATTAATTGTTACCGGCGCATTAGTTGGTTCTTCAGGCGCCATTCTTTCTTATATTATGTGTAAAGCAATGAATCGCTCTTTCATTAGCGTTATTGCAGGCGGTTTTGGTACTGACGGTAGCTCAGCTAACACTACTGATGAAGAACAAGGTGAATATCGTGAAATGCAACCTGCTGAAGTTGCACAAACGTTAAAAGAAGCGCGTTCTGTCATTATTGTACCAGGTTATGGTATGGCAGTTGCGCAAGCACAAGGCGCTGTCAGTAATATTACAGAAAAACTACGTGGTATGGGAATTGAAGTAAGATTCGGGATTCACCCCGTTGCAGGACGTTTACCAGGTCACATGAATGTATTATTAGCAGAAGCTAAAGTCCCTTATGATATCGTACTAGAAATGGACGAAATCAATGATGATTTTCCTGATACAGATGTTGTTTGGGTCATTGGTGCAAATGATACGGTTAACCCTGCGGCAGAAGAAGATCCAAATAGCCCTATCGCAGGCATGCCTGTACTTGAAGTTTGGAAAGCGAAAACGGTGATTATTTCTAAACGTTCAATGAATACGGGTTATGCAGGCGTACAAAACCCACTATTTTTTAAAGAAAATAGCTATATGTTATTTGGTGATGCGAAAGATAGTGTTGAAAAAGTATTACAGAATCTTTAATGATTATTGATTAAATCATTTTATTTAACTGCGGTTTAAACCGCAGTTTTTTTATAACCAAATTATAGGTTTTATTAAATAAAAAAATTAAATTAGCGATTTTCGAGTTTAATTTGTTCTTTATGATAAAGATAATAGGCGCCACGTGAAACCATACGAAGTTGAAATATCAGATCTTCGATAAGTTCCTGACGTTGAACGATATCAAAATCAATTGCTTCCGCACCCGCATTAAATGCAATGGTTACCATTGCCTCTGCTTGAGCTTCATTATAGTAATGGGGCATGTTATTGGCATTATCAAGATAATCAACCAGTTCAACAATAAAATGTTGTATTTCGCGAGCGATAGCGGAGCGAAAAGCTGATGAGGTTCCGGCTTTTTCACGTAGTAATAATAAAAAAACTTTCGGATTTTTATCAATAAACTCAATGAAAGTTGTGACAGAGGTGCGTAAGACACTGCCTCCTTTCTCAATACGTTTTCGAGCTTGACGTAATAATTGACGAAGTGTTAGACCACTTTCGTCAACCATTGCTAAACCTAACTCATCCATATCTCGAAAATGACGGTAAAAAGAGGTCGCTGCAATACCTGCTTCACGTGCAACTTCACGCAAACTTAAACTTGCAAAACCTTGCTCTGCGTTAAGTTGATTAAATGCTGCATCGATTAAGCTACGGCGTGTTTTTTCTTTTTGTTTTGCACGCACGCCACCTGATTTGCTATTTTTCATTTTTATTTTTAATAACTTTAAATAAATTGATTCGTTCTAAAATAATTATTTCGCCACGTTAAGTAATTTTTCTTTTTCAGCAAATACTTTTGGCATATGATCACGAATTGTTTTAGCAATGGTTTCATAACGAGACCGTAATGGTGAACCTGGTCGATAAATCAGCTCAATACTTCGTGAAGGAACAGGATCAGTACAAGGGATATAACAAATATTATCACGAGTTCGCTCGTTTGGCGCGGCTAACTCAGGAAATAAAGTAATTCCACGACCGGCTGAAATCATACTGCGTAAAGTCTCAAGACTTGTTGCTTTAAATTGCTTGTCTTCGTCGATTCCAACTTGGAAACAATAACCCATAGCGTGTTCACGTAGACAGTGTCCGTCTTCTAACATGAGGAATTTTTGCCCTTTCAAATCTGAAAGCTTGATGGTTTTTTGATTAGCTAAATCGCTATTTGTAGGTACAGCTAAGAACATTGGTTCATCAAATAAAGGTAATTCAATAAATTGTGCTGTCTCTTTAACTTGAGCAACAATCGCACAATCAAGTTTACCACTTTCAAGTTGTGCAACAATATTGGCCGTTTGAGCTTCGTGCAAATAAAGTTCTAATTGAGGGAAAGATTCATGTAAAACCGTGATGACATGAGGCAATAAATAAGGTGCAATGGTGGGAATTAATCCAATATGCATTGGCCCTGACATCTCTTCACCTTGGCGGCTTGCCATCTCTTTCAAAATTTGGATATTACGTAATATCTCTTTGGCTTGTTCTACAAGCATCATGCCAGTTTGAGTAAATAAAACCTTGCGACTAGTGCGTTCTAACAACATTACGCCAAGTTCATCTTCCAATTTTCTGATCTGTCCACTTAAGGTTGGTTGACTTACATTACAAGCATCAGCTGCTTTACGAAAATGCCGGAATTCAGCTAAAGAAACAAAATATTCTAAATCACGAATATTCATAATGCCCCCGATAAGTTATCAGTTAATAGTATATACTCAAGTGATTTTGGGAACTTAATTGCAGTATAAAAATTAACGGTAAAAATGTCTTGTAATCATGTTTTAACGTTGTGTCTGTTGCTGGAAATTATTGTTTCCCTACAATTAACTCAAAAAAATTCAAGTATAAGTTTAAATAATTATAATCAGTTCCATGATATTACATAGATACAAACGAAATTAAATAAGTCGTTTTGATTGAACGATATTACTATATTGTACTATATAAATAAATGTTATTTTTGATAATTGTATTTAAAAAAATCAGATAGAAAAATCATTGACTGTTTTACTACGACTTATTCAAGGAGTTTAATGATTACTTAATAGTTATTGGTTTGAGCCGTGGAAAGTTAAATTCAATTAGGCTATAATTCGGCATTATATTTGGTTTACAATTTATAACAAATTTTGAGGTGCGCTATTTTTAAACAAGTTTCCCGCTTTTATCGTAAAATGTTTTGCCATGATAAACACCCTGAATCACATTATGTGTCCATTCCTCGTAATGAACATAATATCTCTCGCAAAGAGATAAGTGAAAATGCGCTTAAAGTACTTCATCGATTAAATAAACAAGGGTATGAGGCTTATTTAGTTGGAGGGTGTATTCGGGATCTTCTTTTAGGCAAAAAGCCAAAAGACTTCGATATTACAACCAATGCGACACCAGAACAAATACAAAAGATTTTCCGTAATTGCCGTTTAGTTGGAAGACGTTTTAGACTTGCCCATATTATGTTTGGTAAAGAAATTATTGAAGTGGCAACTTTCCGTGGTGAACATGATAATCAATTGGATCAAACCAATATGTCTAGACGTTCGCAAGCCGGAATGTTATTACGCGATAATGTGTACGGAACCATAGAGCAAGATGCTATCCGTCGGGATTTCACCATAAATGCACTGTATTACAGTTTAAAAGACTTTAGCTTACGTGATTATTGTGGCGGTATTACAGATTTACAAAAAGGTCTAATTCGCTTAATCGGCGATCCTCAAGTACGCTACCGAGAAGATCCGGTCAGGATGTTAAGAACGGTACGCTTTGCCGCTAAATTGGATATGGAAATTGAAGCACAAACAGCAAAACCCATTAAGCACCTAGCACCATTATTGAAAAATATTCCAGCTGCTCGACTTTTTGATGAGTCGCTCAAACTTTTACAAACGGGAAATGGTTACGCAACTTATAAATTATTAAAAGAATATCATCTTTTTGAACAACTTTTTCCAGCTATTAACCGATTGTTCACAAATAATCAAAATAGCTTTTTAGAAAAAATCATTGAGCAAGTTCTTAAAAATACCGATTATCGCATTGCTAATAATAAAAGGGTTAATCCGGCATTTTTGTTTGCTGCATTTTTTTGGTACCCAATTATTGAGCAAACACAATTAACTTGTATTGAAGGTGGTTTGCAATTTCACGACGCTTTTTCTGTTGCTATCAACGATGTTCTTGCTGAACAATGTAAAGTGCTTGCCATCCCTCGACGGTTAACCTCTATTATGGGCGATATATGGCGTTTACAGCTACGCATGAAGAAAAGAGAAGGCAAACGAGCATTTGCAATTTTAGAAAATCCTAAGTTTCGTGCTGCTTATGATCTTCTTGAAATGCGAGCATCAATTGAAAAAGGCGAATTACTTGAACTGGCTAAATGGTGGGATGAATTTCAATTTACATCGCCTGAAAAACGAGTAATCATGGTCAAACAACTCAATAAAACATTTAAACGCAAAGGAAAACGTTAATTTTTCATTCGCACTTTTATAAATAACCGTTATAATGTGTTAATTATAAAAAACATAATTAATTTTAATCATTGATGAAAAAATTAACGCCATCACTAATCACATTAACCATAGTTTTTTCCTTATATAACAATGTTTGTTATGCTATTGCTTTGCCAAAATCTGATAGCAATAACGCTCAATGTCTAAATAATGTGCCTAGATTTGATCGACCATTAGTCAATGGTAATATCAATACATTACCGGTTAATGCTGAATCAAACGAATTTGAAGCTAACTATCCAAATACAGCCACTTACAAGGGTAATGTATCAATTGAACAAGGCAATCGGGTTATAAAAGCCGATAAAGTGACAATAAACTCACAAAATAATACCCAAACCGTCACCCTCGATGGCAGTATCAATTATCAAGATAATTTAATTCAAATGAAAGGCGATCATGCATCGATGAATCTTAATAATAACGATACTGCAATAACATCAAGTAAATACCATTTGGTAAATCGCCTTGGTCGTGGTCAAGCCGATGAAATCAAACTTGAGAATAATCGTTATGTGATCTTGAAAAATGGTAGTTTTACGTCTTGTCCTGTTGATAACAATACTTGGAGTATCAAGGGTACAACCGTAATTCATGACAACAAAGAAGAATTGCTTGAAGTTTGGAATGCGGTTTTTCGAGTGGGAAAAATACCTGTTTTATATTCACCTTATTTACAATTACCTACCGGAAATAAACGACGTTCAGGGTTATTAATGCCGAATCTTAGCTTTAATAACAAAGATGGCGTTGATTTTTCGCTACCTATTTATTGGAATATTGCACCTAACTATGATGCAACTTTTCAACCAAGAATCCTAGTAAAAAGAGGATTTCAATTAAAAACTGAGTTCCGTTATCTTAACGAACTTGGTGCTGGTACGCTTGCCTTTGATTGGCTACAACATGATAGTCAATATAATAAAGACCGTGATAATAAAGCCAATGGTATTAATTATGATGATAATCGTCAACGCTGGTTATTCTATTGGAAAAACGATGAACTGATTAATTACAATTGGCGACTAAAAATTAATGCTACACGTGTCAGTGATAACCAATATCTTTCGGATTTAGATTCCGATTATGTTTCATCAACGGCGGGTTACCTTTCTCAGCTTTATCAGTTGGGTTATAACGACGAAAATTGGGACATTACATTAAGCCAATTAAACTTTCAGACTTTCCGTACTAATTTAAAAGATAATCTTTATCAAACTCAACCTCAGTTAGATATTACCTATTACAATTATGATTTCGGGCCATTTAAATTTAAAAACTATGCGCAAATCAGTCATTTTGTAAGTAAAGGAAAAAATGAACCTAAAACTTGGCGTACTCACATCGAACCAACATTAAACTATACGTTAACTAATTCTTGGTCTTCGATATCAACTGAAGCTGGTTTTATGGCCACTTATTACAATCAAGATTTACCAAGTAATAGTAACCGTTTCAAAAATCTTGATAAAAATGTCAGTCGATTTATACCCAAAATATCGATTGATGGTAAAATTATTTTTGAACGAGATACAACCCTCATTGAAGGCTATACCCAAACATTAGAGCCACGTGTAAAATACATTTATATACCTTATAAGAAACAATCGAATATATTAAATTACGATTCGACCTTACTCCAATCAGATTATATCGGATTATTTAGGGATCAACCTTATAGCGGTCTAGACCGAATTCCATCTACTAATAAAATTTCAACCGGTATAACAACACGTTTCTATGATATAAATAAAGTTGAACGATTCAATTTTTCGATTGGGCAAACCACGTATTTTACTAAATCAAGAACCAGTGAAAACAATACCAAATTGGATAGAAATTCTGATACGGGTAGTATAACTTGGGCAGCAGACAACTTTTGGCAAATTTCAGATGAAATTGTATTTAGAGGTGGGGTGCAATATGATACTCGCCTTGATGCAATATCATTAGCCAACAGTATTTTTGAATATCGTCCTTCGACTAATAAATTAATTCAATTATCATACCGTTATGCAAATCATAAATACATCGATACGGTTGATTTAAACTCGATTTATAATAACTATAAGCAAAATATTTCTCAAACTGGTATTATGACTACTTGGCCACTCTCTGAAACAGTTTCAGCAGTTGGGTCGTATTATCATGATGTCAAAAAAGGACAAATGGTCGATGGGTTTGTTGGATTACATTACAGCGACTGTTGTTGGGGGATGACAGTGCAATATGGACGAAAACTAACTGATTGGAATATCGATACGCATAAAAGTAAATATGAAAATAAATTGTCTTTAAACTTTGAATTACAAGGATTTGGACGCCGAAGTGACGCAAAAGCAAAAATGTTAAATTACGGCAAACTTCCTTATGTCTCAGCGTTTGAATAAATTGTTCAAAAAAACATAATCAATTAATTTATTACTATAGCAATGACACTATAGCAAAAAAATGAGTTAAAAATATGAAATTATTAAAACTAATTATTGCGTTAAATTTAAGTTTAAGTATTGGTTTGCTTAATCCTTTAACAGCAAATGCTGCGCCACGCGTTATTGAGCAGGTTGCTGCTGTTGTCAATAATAACGTCATTTTAGAAAGTGATGTTCAAGAAATGCTTAAAACCATTAAAGCAAGCACAAATCCTAACAATTTACCGAATGATAAAATACTTCGTCAACAAATCATTGATCGTTTAATTGTTGAAAACTTAATATTACAAAAAGCAGCTAAAGCTAAAATTACAGTCAGTGATGATGAAGTAACTAAAGCAATAGCTCAGATTGCAAGTGAAAATGGCATGACCGTCAATCAATTACGCAGTAAGTTATCAACGATGGGAATTAGTTATTCAGCTTATCGTGAACGTATTCATAACGATATGCTAATTGATCAAACCCGTATGAATGAAGTTAGACATCGTATCAATATTTCTGACAAAGAAGTGGAAAATCTATCAAAAAGTTTGACCAAACAACTCACGAATAATTTAAGCGTAAAGATTAGTCACATTTTAATTGCTATTCCTGAGAAAGCGTCTAAACAACAAGTTGATGTTGCAACCGAAAAAGCACGGGATGTAATCAATCGAGCTAAAAAAGGCGAAAATTTTGCTAAACTGGCTGCATCATACTCAAACGATGATCTTGCCTTAAAAGGCGGTAACATGGGGTGGCGTAAACTCAACGAGCTACCAACGATATTTGAAGAACGTTTAGTTCGTGCACCTAAGGATAGCATCATAGGACCAATTCGTTCTGGGGTAGGATTACATATTTTAAAAGTTGATGATACTCGCACTGAAAAACCAAAAGCAATTACTGTTCAAGAAGTGGATGTTCGTCATATTTTGATTAAAACAAATGTCCTTGTTACAGACCAAATAGCTAAACAGAAATTAACAGACATTCGAAAAGCAATCGTGAGTGGTGCTACCACTTTTGAAGCAGCAGCGAAAGCGTATTCTGAAGATCCCGGTTCAGCCGATAACGGCGGTAATTTAGGTTGGAGTATGCCAGAACGTTATGATACCGGCTTTAAAAATGGATTACTTAAACTTAAAAAAGGTGAAATCAGTCAGCCTGTTCAATCTGCTTATGGTTGGCATTTAATTCAGCTACTCGATACCAGAAAGGCAGACAAAACCGAATCAGCAAAACAAGATCATGCTTATCGACTTATATTTAATCGTAAATTTGCTGAAGAATCTCAAATCTGGATTCAAGAATTAAAAGGTGACGCATATATCAAAATCAAAGGTGTAGATGATAATGAATAATCGAGTTCACCAAGGACATTTTGCCCGTAAACGTTTTGGGCAAAACTTTTTACATGATGATTATATTATTGAAAGTATTGTTGCCGCAATTCAACCTAATAAAGATCAGGCACTTGTTGAAATTGGGCCTGGTCTTGCAGCACTAACTATACCCGTGAGTAAACTTGTCGATCACCTTACTGTCATAGAAATTGACCGTGATTTGGCGGAAAGACTAAAACAAAATCCTTTATTAACTGACAAGTTGACCGTAATCGAACAAGATGCACTTAATTATGACTTTAATATACTTGCAACTGAATTAGGTGAACCATTACGCGTGTTTGGTAATTTACCTTATAATATTTCCACACCTTTAATGTTTCACCTTTTTGAATTTGCAAATATCATCACTGATATGCATTTTATGCTACAAAAAGAGGTGGTTACACGCTTGGTCGCAGCGCCGAATAGCAAAGATTATGGTAGATTGAGTGTTATGGCACAATACTATTGCCAAATCATTCCCGTTTTAGAAGTTCCTCCGAGTGCTTTTAAACCTGCGCCTAAAGTTGATTCGGCGGTAGTTAAATTAATCCCTTATAAGCAAAAACCTTACTTAGTTAATGATGTTAAGATACTTTCTCGATTAACTACTGAAGCCTTTAATCAAAGGCGTAAAACGATTCGTAATAGCTTATCCAATATGTTCTCTGTAGAACAACTCATTGAATTAGATATTGATCCAACGCTACGAGCTGAAAATTTAACTGTGCAGCAATATTGCCAGCTTGCCAACGCATGGAAATGATGTCATGGCAAACTTACTTATCGGTGATATTCATGGTTGTTATGATGAGTTTATGCGATTGCTTGAAAAAGCTGGATTTTCCTCAACCGATACGTTATGGCTAACAGGTGATCTTGTAGCACGAGGCCCTAAATCATTAGAAGTTTTAAGATTTGTCAAAACGAATACCAGCCAAATTCGGCTGGTATTAGGTAATCATGATCTTCATTTGTTATCAGTTTATGCTAATGTTACGCCGCCTAAAAAGAAAGATAATATTGAAGAGGTGATCAATGCACCAGACTATGATGAATTGATGAATTGGTTACGTAAACAGCCTTTAGTTCAAATTGATGAAAAATTAAAAATCATTATGACCCATGCAGGTGTCTCACCGCAGTGGGATATGGAAACATTAAAAAAATGTGCTCATGATCTCAATAAAATATTATCTAGCGATTCTTATCCCCTCTTTCTTGACAAAATGTATGGAAACTTTCCGGATGAATGGTCATCGGATTTACAAGGTTTTGATCGTCTACGTTATGCCACCAATGCGTTAACACGTATGCGATTTTGTTATGAAGATGGTCGACTTGATTTTTATTATAAAAAACCACCTGAGCAAGCGCCAACCAAACTTAAACCCTGGTTTTTAATTCCTAGCCAAATACCGCCTGAATATAGTATCGTTTTTGGACATTGGGCGGCACTGAATGGTAAAGGTACGCCAGAAAATATTTTTGCACTTGATACGGGATGTTGTTGGGGTGGAAAATTAACTTGTTTAAGATTTGAAGATAAGAAGTATTTTAAGAAAAGAAATATTGAAGCTAAAAAATTAGATAAATCATTATGAAAGGGTCATTTACTATGTCTGTTTTATCCGTCATTAAATCCATATGGAAAGTTATCAATTTCCTAAGAGAGCTTTTTTTTAACATTATATTCTTGATTGCCATATTACTCATTTCAAGTTTTATTGCATTATTTAAAGAATCACAAAGTTTAGACGACGTTCCACAAAATGGCACATTAGTTTTAGATCTTGAAGGTGTTATTGTTGATAGCACACTTTATAATGATGATATTTATCATTTACAAAACAAGATATATGGAAAACGAGTAAATCTTGCTCGAGAAAACAGTTTATTTGAATTAACACAAAAAATAGATCAAGCTGCCGCAGATCCAAATATAGAAAATATGGTATTAAGATTAGACAATTTTGTTGGGGCAGATTTGAGTTCACTGCAATATATAGGTAAATATCTCACTAAATTTAAAAAGGCGAATAAACCCATTTATGCCTCAGGCACAAACTTTAATCAAAGCCAATATTATTTAGCAAGTTATGCTGATAAAATTTCTCTTACCCCGCAAGGTGCCATTAATGTCTATGGGCTTGCTGCTAATAACCTATACTACAAGACTTTACTGGATAATTTAAAAGTGAACACGCATGTTTTCCGTGTTGGTACTTACAAATCAGCTATCGAGCCTTTTATCCGTAATGATATGTCTGCTGAAGCAAAAGCGAATACCACAAGATGGTTAACATTGATGTGGAATAATTATTTAAATGATATTGCTTCCCAACGAAAACAAGCACCATCACAACTGGTTCCTAGTCCGGAAACCATGCTAACTAGATTGCACGAGGCTAATGGCAGCATGAGTCAGTATGCGTTATCAAATGGTTTAGTGGATTTCGTAAAATCGGATTACCTTTTTGAACAAGATTTTTATGAATTTGTTCTAAAAGGTAAAGATTTACCTGAAGTCAGTATTTATGACTACAAATTAAAAGATGATAAAAAACAGGATACTAATTCTGTTTCTAAACCGCTTATTTCTATAGTTTTTGTAAATGGTACGATTTCAGATGGTGAAAATGATAGCAATATCGCCGGCAGTCAAGAAATTGTTGATCAACTCAGAACAATTCGTGAAAATTTAACCGACAATAACATTCAAGCTGTTGTGTTAAGAGTCAATAGTCCTGGTGGCGGTGTAGAAGCATCAGAAGCCATTCGTAGCGAACTTGAAGCATTACATGAATATCAAATTCCTATTGTGGTTTCAATGGGTGGTATGGCTGCGTCAGGAGGATACTGGATTTCAACGGCATCGGATTATATTGTTGCTAGCCCTAATACGATAACTGGATCTATTGGTATTTTTGGAATGATTCCAACTTTCGAAAACTCGCTTTCTCATATAGGGGTTTATAGTGATGGCGTGTCAACTTCTCCATTGGCAAATAATAACTTTGCTAAAAACTTGCCTGAAGAGATGAATCAACTCATACAGATGAATATTGATAATGGTTATAGTACATTCATTTCTTTGGTGGCAAAATCACGTAAAATGACCACAGAAGCAGTGGATAAAATTGGTCAAGGCCAAGTTTGGCTAGGTGAAGAAGCCTTTAAAAATGGGTTAGTAGATAAACTAGGTGATTTTGATGATGCCATTGAAATCGCCGCAACGTTAGCTAATTTAACTGACTATCGAATTGATTGGCAAAAACCGGAAGTCAACTGGTTTAGCGCCTTTTATTCAGATATGATTGCTATGTTACCAAAATCAACGGCGGAAGTTTTATTTGAAAAACTTCCTGAAGTAAAACAAATTCGTGAACAAGTCTCTTTATGGGATAAATTTACCGATAAACAAAATCGCTATATTTATTGTCTGAATTGTGCTGATGTTAAATAACATCATCTTATGCCACCAAAATTTTGGTGGCATAATTTTATTTATTACCTTCCTGATAAAAGTATCGCATTTTATTCATCGCATCTTGAATGTATTGATAGTTTGGCGTTTGATCAACTTCATGATTTCGTGAATCCATATAATGGCTAATACCCATTCGATTAACAAAATAGATATTATCCAACGTTCGTACCGCATAAGAACTGTAATTTGACATTAACAACCAATTTCTATCTGTGATTGGACTAAATAAATCATACCCTGTTGAATAATCAGATATGTCATTTTGAACATGTAAATAATGTTTCATTAACGAAGGTACAACATCTTCATGACTTGTCAAACGTTGACTATTTTCCTGAAGAATTTTTAGATCTTTCGCTCCAATGATAATAAAAGGCACCTTAGTTTGTGCATCGGTATAATTCCCATTATGCCCCCAGAACCCTAGTCCATTATCATTGATTTCTTGAGAATGATCACCCGTAATAATTATTAACGTATTATTGAGTGTTCCCGATTTTTTTAGTTCATCATAAATATTTTGCATCAAATAATCATCATAATAGACACTCTGTTTATAACGATTAAGAATTGGCAGTGGATTAGTATTATTATTCAAGGTGATATAATTTATATCGCCTACGGGTTTATACTTTACTTCAAAGTCATTCGGAAAATCATAACCATGAGGAGCATCATAAAATAAAAACGAAAAAGTCGGTTTAGAGGTATCCCGATTTTGATACCAAGCTAGCCAATCATTGGTCATCTGTTTATCACGATATGAAGGCGTACCATTTGGACTGCTAATTCTCAAATTTTTAATGGTTACAAATGCTGTGCGGTCAAATTCAGGAGACGAAACTTTAGCAGAGGTAAAAATACCAATATTATAATTTTGTTGCTGTAAAGTAGTAATAAAAAGTGAAGGAATACTATTACGCAAAAATGCATCCCAATAAGTACCAGGGATACCATAAAATAATCCGAAAATTCCAGTACGGGTTGCATTACCTGTTGAATAATGATTATCAAAAATGACACCATTATTTTGTTTAACAAATCGATAGGTATTGGGTGAATTATCTTCATTGAAAGTATCGTAACGCCATGAATCTAAGACGATAAACATAATATTCATTTTTTCTTTATTTTCAGGATCAATCACTAAACTATTTTTAGGATAATAGATATTTGCACTTGATTTGGTGTACTGATTAATCACTTTACGCTCCCCTGCTTTATCAAAAAAACCCATGATTTTTTTTGAAGTAAAGGGACGATAAAGAGGAAGATACTCTTTAACTACCATAATGGGTGAATAAGCATAATAAAAAGCCACCATATGGATTACATGACTAATTAACGCAGCACCCAATAACATAATTGTGGCTATAACAATCATTCGTGTCTTCTTTCGATGATCTTTTGATTTAGTCATCTTTTTATCTAAAAAACACAGAATAAGTAATTCGATACAAAATACTAAAGTGGCAAGTGCTAACATTACAATATAAGTAATAGTTGAAAAGTCTACCACTTGTCCAGAAAAGACTAATGAAAGAACTGATTGATTAATATGAAAGCGATATTGTTGAAAAACAATCGTATCACAAAATAATACTATCTGCGCTAAACTAACCAACAAAGCAGCAATAGTATTAAAATAACATTTTTTTAACCAAATTAAAGAAACGAGAATCAAAAAAATCAGAAGATATAATGAAAAAAAATGCCCTAGCACGGCAAAAAATGAAAAAAAACCACTTTGCCATGAAAACGTGACTCCAGGTATCAAAAAGTATCTGATTGCAATTATGGATGAGATAAAGGTATTGATTAAAATAAATGTATATAATTTTTTCATAATAATTGATTACTTTTAAAAATATTCAGCCATATATCAATTAGATAATACAGTAAGATATAATTAAAATTCCATTTACAGAAAAGTTGATGCTTAAAAGTTGGATTACAACGAGAGCAATAAGGGCTCAAAAGAGCCCTTACTATATGAATAAATTTGAAACTATCGACGATCAGCAAAAATTCTTAACAACAAAATAAACAAGTTGATAAAATCAAGATAAAGCGTTAATGCTCCAAGAATAACATAACGTCTAAACATATTCGGGTCATCTTGTGATATGTTTTCGCCTAATTCTTTTAATTTTTGAGTGTCATACGCTGTTAACCCTGCAAAAACAAAAACACCAATATAGGTAACTGCCCACATTAATGGTTCACTTTTTAAAAAGATGTTAACTATAGAAGCAATAACTATACCAATTAATCCCATAAATAGGAAACGCCCAAAACCGGATAAATCACGTTTTGTCGTATAGCCATAAAATGCAAGTGCACCGAACATACCTGCAGTGATAAAAAATACACTTGCTATTGAAGATGGGGTATAAGCAAGAAAAAAAATAGAGAACGTACATCCATTTAAAACTGAATACAACATAAATAATGTTGTCGCTGCAGCACCCGATAAACGGTTTATTAAACCAGAAATAACAAATACTAATCCGAGTTCAACAATCAACAAAACCCACATGATTTTAAATAGTAAGTCTTGAAGCTGCATATTTGTCGATGCAAACCACGCAATCATTGCCGTTAAAAGCAAACCTACCGTCATCCAACCATAAACATGACTCATATATGTTTGCACACGGCTACCGGATTGTTCAATAATTGAACCATTAGGAGTATATCCTGCCATTCCTTACCTCTCATTAAAAATAAATTGACATAACATAGCTATTATATAGTAAATAGTAATTAATACCATTTTTTCAATGCATCAACATCAGATTTTTTTGCTTCAACCCAATTATTACCATCAATAGTATTTTCTTTTTTCCAAAATGGCGCTTCATTTTTTAATATATCCATAATAAACTCAGCTGCCGCAAATGCATCTGAACGATGTGCACTACTCACGCCCACAAATACAATTTTTTCATTGGTTTTAATATTACCCACTCGATGAATGACAGCGATTCGACTCAATTGCCAACGTTGTCGAGCTTGTACAATAATATTGCTCAATACCTTTTCTGTCATTCCCGCATAATGCTCCAAATAAAGTCCAATGGTTTTTTTTTCTGTACAACGAACTTTACCAATAAATGTTACCACCGCACCATCTTGTGGTAATTCAGAAAGCCAGTTAATCATTTCATTAGTATTAATCAATT
>CALYQY010000043.1 GCA_945291235.1 uncultured Gilliamella sp. | reverse complement strand
AATAATGAATGGTAGTGATCCTATTTATGAGGTAGGTGAACATGTTGATTTTAAAGAACGGCCAACTGTTAATAACCGCGATTTAATTTGTAGCAACGATTACACCGGATCATTCAATAAAAATGGTTATATAAAACTACCCAGCGGATTAGTGATTCAATGGGGGGAATCAAGATATTCTCAAACTGCTGGGGTGAATGGCTATATACAATCGTTTCATACAGCGTTTCCGCATACGTGTTTTCTGGTTATGACAAGCGATAGGTATTACGGCGCAAATTCAACATCGGCACACCCAATTTCAGCATCACAATTTAGATGTTGGGGAAGATGTGGGCCTGGCGAATATGCTGACACCGATTTATTTTACATAGCATTAGGATTTTGAGTATGAAACATTTTTATAATTTTAAAACACAATCATTTTATATAGATGAAATCAATATTGATATACCACCAGATTCAATTGAAATCACAAAAGATCAACACATTGATTTATTTAACGCAATCAATGCGGGGTGTGTTATATTTAATGATTTAACGTATTCAGAGTCCCCACTGTCAGGTTTTCACAAATGGAACGGTGGACAATAGGTACTGGATATGGCTGCGGAAACTGATTTTAAAATCAGGAAAAACATAGCTCTCAGAGATAAATTAATAACTGACGCCAGTACGAAAAAAACATTATTACAATGCGCTATAAAACACAACGTAGCAACAGATAATGAAAAACGACTATTAGAGCGTTTAGAGTTATTTTCCATTGACGTTCCTCGTATTGACACGGCACATGTTAACGCTGTGTTTCCTGAAATACCCGAGTGATTACTCGGTTTCTTGGGACCAGTTAATATCTGATTGATTAATATCAATACGGGTCAATAAAATCATGTATGTTTTTACATTTCTGCCTCGTTTGATTCTAGCATATCTTAATCGATAATGTCTTGCAGGATTGTTATTTGTGTCCACATTATTAATTAATTGTTGTTGTTTTTATTTGTTGGTTTTTATTTTATCTATATTGCTGAGACTATCACTAATATTCTTTAGTTTTGATTGTCCGTTTGCATCAGCAACTATTTTTTTATTGTCGGGTATGTCCGACGTAAAAAACCAATGATTATTGTCTAATTCTATTACATCATAATTGATATCATATATACTGGGCATTACCTCTGCCGTTGTTATTTTATTGAAATATCTCATATTAATATCCCTCGGCTGAGTATGAACATGCAAATTCACTCATCGCAACCATTCCCGATGCACCGAACATTCCCGCTGTTAGCCCTATTTCATGCAAACTATTGATTTCATAATTTATGATTTCAACTGCAGGTGTAGATGTTTCAATTGAGACATTGACAGATATAACTGTCTGGGTAAACGGTATTGGGAATGGAACTTTTACACAACCTAACGGGTTTGGTGAATGAAGCGGGTTGGAGACAGGCCATTTGTTGCCAACTCGTTTAAAGCCATCACTGTATATTTCATACCAGCCGTTTATGTTTGAACCTTTAGCAATTATAAAACGGCTAATCTGCTGGCCGTTTATTGCTATTTTTTTAAAATCAACATGTTCACCTACCTCATAAATAGGATGCTTTATTAATCCTTAGTTTTTTATATTCCCTACCTCTATTGTCATTATATCTATCTGTCATTTGTTGGGATTTATGTCCTAATAAAGTCATTGTATCGAGTCGTTGTTCTCGATATAAACGTTCTGCTAATGATCTTATTTCATGAAATGTGGTAGGTGTACCTGTCCAATAATTTTTTTTAAAAACTTTATCACGTAAGCGTGCAAATTGTCTTGTTATTGCTTCTAACTTTATTTGTTTATTATTATTGCTTAGCAAATAATTATTTTGGGTTGAATCAATGATATCTTTCAAACTAATATTCAGTTTTTTACATTTTAATTTAACTGGTAATGCTATTTTCGCTCCAGTTTTATATTGTTCAATTAATAAGTAATTACGTTTAATGTTAGATTTTTTCATAGTTGCGATATCAGAACGACGTTGACCCGTTACTATGGCTAACATCATTGCATCATGTAACGTTTTATTTCCCGTTTTGTCAGCTTCATTTAATATTTTTTTAAACTCATTTAATGTCATTCGAGATCGTTTTACTGTAACTTTTGGGCATTTTATTGGATCAGTTGGATTTTTATCATTCCAGCCTTGAGCATAAGCTTCTCTAAATATATCTTTGAGTAAATGATACATACATTTCGCTGATGGTGCTTTATCTTGATCAGTATAAATCTTAATGAGTTGAGCAATATCTTGAGGTGTGATTTTTGCTAAAGGTCTTTTTCCAATGCTTTGTCTGATAACTTTGATTAAATATTTTTTTATTTCGATAGTTTTAGGTTTTAAATTACGTTTTAATAGAATATCTAGATAGTTATCAAGCCAGTTATTAACTAATTTTGAATTTGAAGATTGAAATAATTTAGATAGAAAAAACATAGCATACCATTCTTTAAATGGAATATTCTGCGCTAAATACATTGAATTAGCTAGCAAATTGAGATATTAAATTTAGATACTAATGTGCATTCAATAATTAATTTATACTACAATATTTAACAGTTGATATTTTTTTAATTTTTTGAATTTAAAACTTTATATCTATATTTTATTTTGAATAATTTTAGTTAAATAAAAACTTTGTGATGTGAAAATTCGAAAAAACGATTAGTTAAGGATATTGGAACTTATTGTTTTGATACGCATTCATTAAAATTATGATGGTACGCCCGGGTGGACTCGAACCACTGACCCCCACCATGTCAAGGTGATGCTCTAACCAACTGAGCTACGGGCGTAAATTTGAAACACGCAAATATTAGCTTTCAAATTGATTACAAGCAAGTAAAAAAATTATTTTTTGGTTGTTTTTTCAGCTGTTGAACATTTTTGACTATAAAAAACACAAAATTTGTTAGTTTTAAAACTATAACAAATCTAAATTGAAAACAAATATCAGTTCAAGGTGGTTTGTTGCTTTAAATTTAGCTATACTCGATAAATTAACAGCAGTGATTTATTTTTAGGTTAGCATGTCGATAAAAGATCAGATTGATACAGTTTTGCATAATGTTTTTGGTTATAAATCTTTCCGAAATCAACAAAAAGAGATTATCGAATCGATTATCGATGGGCGTGACACTTTAATTATTATTCCCACTGGTGGCGGAAAGTCGTTATGTTACCAAATCCCCGCTGTAATCCTACCCAAAACGGCAATCGTGATTTCACCCTTAATTTCATTGATGAAAGATCAGGTAGATCAATTAGCCGCAAATGGTATTCCTGCTGCTTATCTAAATGGTTCTCAATCGTCATCCGAACAGCAAAATGTGATTGAACAATACCTTAATCATTCTATTAAGCTTTTATATATCTCACCAGAAAGATTGGCATTAGCGTATTTTCAAAGTTTAATCGAACAAAATCCACCGTCTTTAATCGCAATTGATGAAGCACATTGTATTTCACAGTGGGGGCATGATTTTAGACCTGATTATCGGCAATTGGGACAACTTTCAGCACGTTTTCCTGGTGTGCCGATTGTTGCTTTAACGGCTACTGCCGATAAAATGACTCAAGCGGATATTATTACCCAGTTAAATTTAGTGGATCCCTTAGTTGTCGTTCGTAGCTTTGATCGTCCAAATATCCGTTATACTGTTGTCGAAAAATATAATTTAACCGACCAAATTGTCTCATTCATTGAAACCCAAAAAGGGAATAGCGGCATTATTTATTGCGCTAGTCGTTCAAAAGTAGAAGATATGACTACCAGACTTGCTGCACGGGGATTTTCCGTTGCAGCTTATCATGCTGGACTGACTAATCAACAACGCCAACAAGCACAAGAAGCTTTTTTAAAAGATGATATACAAATCATTGTTGCAACCGTTGCTTTTGGGATGGGCATCAATAAACCAAATGTTCGTTTTGTTGTTCATGCCGATTGTCCACGCAGTATCGAGGCTTACTATCAAGAGACCGGGCGAGCAGGGCGTGATGGTGTGCCGGCTGAAGTTATGCTACTGTTTAATGCCAATGATCTGAGCTGGTACCGACAACAGATTAGTGAAAAAATGGAAGGACAACACAAAGATGTTGAATTCCATAAAATCGATGCAATGCAATCATTTGCCCAAAGTTTAACTTGCCGTCGTATCGTTTTACTCAACTATTTTGGTGAACAACGACACGAACCTTGTAATAACTGCGATATATGCCTTTATCCTCCTGAACATTATGATGGTTTAGTTGATGCGCAAAAAGTATTATCTTGTATATATCGTGTTGAGCAGCGCTATGGTGCGCAATATATTGCAGAGGTTTTACGAGGATCAAACCGATCGAAGATAAAAGAAAACGGACATGATCGTTTATCTGTTTATGGTATTGGAAAAGAACACTCCATTGATTATTGGCTTCATGTGATAAGGCAATTAATTTATCATGGCTATCTAATACAAAATATTGCTGCGTATAATACCCTACAATTAACAGAGCGTGCACGCCAAATATTGAAAGGTGAAATTGCATTATCCTTGGCTAAACCACGACTTGAAATTGTGAAGAAAAGCCGTTTAAATCGTTATGCAAGAGCAATAAATTTAACCACTATTTTATCTTATGAAGAGCGTATTTTATTTGGTTATCTTAAAAAATTACGTAAAGACATTGCCGATAGTGAAGATGTTCCACCTTATATTATTTTTAGTGATGCAACTTTACTCGAAATGGTACAAACGATGCCTGAAAGCAAACAACAATTACTCAATATTACTGGTGTTGGTAAAATTAAATTAGAAAAATATGGCAATCTTTTTCTTGATAAAATTAAAGAATACATGATTAACAATATATAATATTAAAACTATTTATCAATAAACTTAGCATAATAATTATTTGTATGATCCAACAGGAAAAGTTAAATAATTAACAACCAATAAAATGGAGCTTTTTATGTCAACAATGAATGATATGTCTCAAATGCTTGCATTAGTATTATTGCTACTAATTCTTTTTTTAGGCGATATCGTATCTACACGAACCAAAGCATGGGTGCCGTCAGTTTTTGTTTGTGCCGTGCTTTTCTTAGCAGGTTACTTCACTTTTTTCCCAAAAGATATTGTCGCTCGAGCAGGAATACCCAAAGTTGTTGCTGTCATGTTTATGTATCTGTTAGTCGTTAACATGGGAACTTTACTTTCAGTTAGAGAGTTACTGCGCCAATGGAAAACTATCGTTATTTCACTGTCAGGCATTGTTGGAATCATCATTGTGGTTGTGATCGTTGGATACTTATTTTTTGACTACAACACAGTTATTGTTGCGATTCCGCCTTTAGTTGGTGGGATTGTTTCCGCTATCATAATGGCAGGCGGTGCAACAAAGGCCGGTTTGCAAGATCTTGCTGTGTTTGCCATTATTATTTATGTCATGCAAGGTTTTATTGGTTATCCTCTCACTTCAATCATGCTTAAACGTGAAGGGCGCAGAGTGCTTAAACAGTATCATGAGGGTACATGGAATGCTTTAAATGATCCTAAGTCTACATCGAATAAACAAGAAACCGAATCTAATGATGAACATCCAATGCCAAAAATGTTTGCGATGTTTTCAGCACGGTATAACACAACCTATTTTATTTTTTTACGAATTGCGATTATTGGCTTTTTTGCTTATTACGTGGCGAAAGTATTGGATCCTATTATCAGTATAAGTCCATTTGTACTTTGTCTATTATTCGGTGTAATTGCCGCATCGTGTGGTTTTCTTGAACGTCATCCTTTAAAAAAGGCGGGTGGTTTTGGTTTAGCTGTCATGGGACTTATGCTGTTTATTTTTGACACATTAAGTCAAGCTACACCTGACATGCTAGTAAGATTAATTACGCCTTTGGTTGTCTTTATATTAGCAGCTGTACTTGGTATGTTTATCTTCTCGCTTATTGCCGGAAAAATGCTAAACGTTAGTCGAGAAATGGCGTTTTCGATAGCACTAACAGCACTCTATGGGTTTCCTGCTGATTATATTATTACCAATGAAGTGATTAATAATTTGACCAAAAATGAAAAAGAAAAAGAGGTACTTACTCGTCATATGTTACCGCCTATGTTGATTGGTGGATTTATTTCAGTCACTATAGTGTCGGTTGTTTTAGCAGGCTTTATGGTCAATATGATAGTCGCCCCTGCAATACAGTAAATGATAAATGTCTACAAGTTTGATGACAACTAATCGGATAACAAGATTTAAGAACAGTTTTTCTAACTATCTTCTTAATATGTTTTCAATATCAAACGCATTAATTTTGATGGACTAAATAACAAGAACAAAGGTAGTAAAATGATAAATCAAGATATTAAAAAGATAGTACAACAAAATATAAAAGAAATGGTCGCTTTTCGCCGTGATTTGCATCGTCACCCAGAATTACCGTGGGAAGAGTTCAGAACGACAGATAAAATTGCAGAGCAGCTTGATAAAATTGGCATCCCTTATCGTCGTACTGAGCCAACCGGTATTATTGCCGATATCCAAGGCGGAAAACCAGGTAAAAGAATTTTATTGAGAGCTGATATCGATGCATTACCGGTGCAAGAGTTAAACGACAATATTGATTACAAATCAACCATAAACGGTAAGATGCATGCTTGCGGACATGACACGCATGCAGCCATGCTACTGACTGCGGCAAAAGCGCTTTATGCAATACGTGATCAACTAAAGGGTAATGTGAGACTTGTTTTTCAGCCTGCTGAAGAGATCGCACAAGGTGCAAAAGGCATGATAAAACAAGGTGTATTAGATGATGTGGATACAGCCTTTGGTATGCATATCTGGTCACAAACACCTGTCGGAAAAGTATCCTGTGTGGTAGGTTCAAGTTTTGCTTCTGCCGATTTGCTCACTGTCCGATTCAAAGGAAAGGGCGGGCATGGCTCGATGCCTCACGACACGGTTGATGCTGTCATGGTGGCATCTTCATTTGTGATGAACATACAATCGATTGTCTCACGTGAAGTGTCTCCGCTTACCCCTGCGGTGGTCACCATAGGAAAAATGGATGTCGGCACTCGTTTCAATGTTATTGCGGAAAATGCGGTTTTAGAAGGTACAGTTCGCTGTTTTAGTGTTGAAGTGCGAAATAAAATCGAAGATGCTATTCGCCGTTACGCCAATCAAGTTGCTGCAATGTATCGTGCAACGGCTGAAGTAGAATACATTTATGGCACGTTACCCGTCATTAATGATGAACAATCTGCGCTATTAGCACAGAAAGTCATTGTTGAATCGTTTGGTGAACAAGCCCTTTATTTCGAGCCACCAACAACTGGCGGTGAAGACTTTAGTTTTTATACTGAAAACATTCCTGGTGCATTTGCATTAGTGGGTTCGGGTAATCCTGAAAAAGATACACAGTGGCCACATCACCATGGTTGTTTTAATGTTGATGAAGACGGCATGATTATGGGCGCAGAATTTTACGCACAATATGCTTGGTCATATTTGAATCAATAATAAATATGAATAATCCAACCATTATGGAATCGAAATAATGGTTGAGATTTATCTACTCAGGATTCAAATTTTCAACTACAATGAATCTGTATTAGTAAACACGCCCATATTTCTGAATAACTAACTCCAACAAACTTAATTTATTCTTATCATTCATTTCTTATTAATAATCTATTTATTAAAAGCATTCATTAAAGTAAACGTCAATAATAAAAATTGACTGGATTCTCATTCAATAAAGTATTGTAAATTGTTTACTGTCATCTTAAAGACTAATTTTACGCTTTATGATATTATTGATGCCAAATTGATTAGTTATACGCAATGGTGAATATGAGTTATCAAGTTCTGGCACGCAAATGGCGACCAAAATCATTTACTGAAGTAGTAGGGCAACAGCATGTCCTCAAAATTCTATCAAATGCACTTTCGCTAGGTCGGGTTCATCATGCTTATCTATTTTCAGGCACGCGTGGTGTTGGAAAAACCTCCATTGCTCGCTTACTTGCTAAAGGCTTAAACTGCGAAACTGGGATTACTGCTACGCCTTGTGGGGTATGTGATAATTGTCGTGATATTGAGCAAGGCAGATTTGTCGATCTTTTAGAAATTGATGCCGCTTCACGAACTAAAGTTGAAGATACACGTGAAATATTAGATAACATTCAATACTTGCCAACTAAAGGGCGCTTTAAAGTCTATTTAATTGACGAAGTGCACATGTTATCTCGCAGCAGTTTTAATGCCTTGCTAAAAACATTAGAAGAACCACCAGAACATGTCAAATTTTTGTTGGCAACAACCGATCCACAAAAGTTACCGATTACCATATTATCACGCTGTCTACATTTACATTTAAATGTGCTAGATACTTCGCTTATATCGGAACAGCTTTCTCACATTTTACAACTTGAAAAAATTGAATATGAACCGAAGGCGATTCAGTTATTAGCCAAAGCGGCTAATGGTAGTATGCGAGATGCCTTAAGTTTAACCGATCAGGCTATTGCCTTAGGTAATGGCATTGTTGATGCGCAATCAGTCAGCGTTATGTTAGGAACACTGGATAAAACAATTCCTTTTTTATTGGTTGAGGCACTTTATCAAAATGATGGCAATGCTTTGATGCAACAGATTGAAGCAGCTGCAACACAAGGCGTGGATTGGGATAACTTATTGGCTGAAACCATTACGCTTTTGCATCAAATCGCTTTATTACAAATTGTACCAACAGCATTGGGTGATTATACCGATAATGAAGAACGAATACGCTTTTTAGCACAATACATTGCGCCAAATGATATTCAGTTATTTTATCAAATATTATTAATGGGGCGAAAAGAATTAGCCTATTCACCCGATAAAAAAATAGGTGTTGAAATGAGCTTTCTAAGAGCATTAGCATTTCAACCCAAAACTAATGATAACAATACGTTAGTGTCAAATACAAAGCCAACGGTTCAGGCACCGCAGCCATCAAAGCCTTTACCTATTCAAGCATCAGCTAGTA
This sequence comes from uncultured Gilliamella sp., assembly GCA_945291235.1. Next base: position 9,507 of record CALYQY010000043.1, on the reverse strand, counting down.
AGAGTGACATATCAAACGCCACATCTGACTCGATGAGTAATGTACCGCCCGTGACTGATATTCATCAAAAATCAGCATCTGGCTCACCACAATCAGTGCACAATTTTCAACAAGTTGAGTTAGAAAAGACATCACGTATTGAGAGTAACGCACAATCTGAAATAAAACACTCTCAAAATAATCAGCAACAACCGGCTAAACACGATATGCCGATCCCAGATGATGTCTCTTCAATGACGAAAAGTATTTTAGAAATGCGGATGCAATTAATACAAGAGGGACAAAATAAAAAAAAGTCTGAACTGGTTGAAAAAAATCAACCAATTCAGGCGAGTATCAATGCATCATTAGCGCATGGCACAGACAAACGTTCACACGTAGAATCAAATGAAAATAACTTAAATAAGCCCGATGAGGATGAAGAGCAAATCACCGCAGAAAATTATCAATGGCAGGCGTGTGGGCTGATTGAAACCAAAGATGAATTAATCATTGATACGAAAAGTTTTCGCGAATCATTAAATGGTGATAAAACGCCCGAAATGATGAAAAAATTAATTGATGAAATGGTGCAAAAAGACGCATGGTGTGCCGAAATTGAGCAACTCGATATTGCGCCTTTAATTAAGCAAATTGCGATAAATTGCTCTATTGAACAAATAGATGATGAAAATATCGTTTTACATTTGCGATCAGCGGTAAAACATCTCATTAATGCATCAGCAAATATTTCAAAATTAGAAAAAGCAATGTCGAATTATCGACAAAAACCGTTAAAAATTAACGTTATTATTGATGATAATCAAACGATAAAAACACCTTTGGAAATGCGTGAAGATCTTTATCAACAAAAACTTACGCAAGCTAAAGTGACAATTAATCAAGATCCAAAAGTGGCAATGATCTGCCAATATTTTGAAGCCAAGATTGATGAAACAAGTATTCGTCCTGTATAATTATGGACTAAATATATTTAACGAGGAATAATTATGTTTTCAGGTGGAAAAGGCGGTTTGGGTAATTTAATGAAACAAGCCCAGCAAATGCAAGCAAAAATGCAGCAAGCGCAAGAAGAAATCGCCAAATTAGAAGTAACAGGAGAGTCGGGTGCAGGTATTGTTAAAGTCTGCATTAATGGCGCTCATAACTGTAAACGAGTTGAGTTAGATCCATCATTATTGAATGAAGATGACAAAGAGATGTTAGAAGATCTTATTGCAGCAGCTTTTAATGATGCAACTCGCCGATTAGATGAAGCTCAAAAAGAGCGTATGGCTCAAGTTACAGGTGGAATGCAATTACCACCAGGTTTCAAAATGCCTTTTTAATTTAAGCAAATTATCATCTGTTTCTACTCACTATTTTGCCGAATTGGTCGGCAAAATTTTTCCTTTTATTGCCTGTCTATTTATACAGTTTTTCTTTATTATTTCAATTTCATCAGGTAAACTAAACAACAATAGTTTATACACTCGATATCAATGACAACATACACTTTACTCATTAATACTGTATTTGATTGAGTAATTATTCTTTTTTCATTGTTACATGTCATTGATAAATCTGATAACACTCAATATTAAGGATTAATTGTGATAGGTCGTTTACGCGGAATCATTATAGAAAAACAGCCACCCAAAGTGCTTATTGATGTGGGCGGTGTCGGTTACAATGTTTTTATGCCCATGACCTGTTTTTATGAATTACCCAACAATGGTCAAGAAGTTATCGTTTTAACACATCTGATTGTTCGTGAAGATGCCCAATTATTATATGGATTTAATCATGAACAAGAACGCGAATTGTTTCGTGAACTGATCAAAGTGAATGGCGTTGGACCAAAATTAGCATTGGCAATATTATCAGGAATGTCGGCTCAACAATTTATCGTGGCGGTTGAACAAGGTGAAATCAAAACGCTGGTTAAATTACCGGGCGTGGGGACTAAAACGGCAGAACGATTAATTGTGGAAATGAAAGATCGTGTTAAACGCTTTGGTGAAGAATTATCTGACTCAATGACCATTGTTGAAACTGGCAATATCAAAAAATCCTCAAATCAAATTGAAAGTGAAGCTGTTTCCGCCCTTATTGCTTTAGGCTATAAGCCACAAGAGGCCAGCCGTATAATCAGTAAAGTTATCAAGCCTGAAATGGATTGTGAAACGCTTATACGTGAAGCATTAAAATCAGCGTTATAGAAAGGTAAGCATTATGATTGAAGCAGATCGTTTAATAGCTCCACAAGCTCAAAAAGAAGAAGAGTCTCTAGATCGTGCAATTCGTCCCAAGTATCTGGATGAATATATCGGGCAACCTCATGTGCGTGAGCAAATGAAAATTTTTATTCAAGCCGCAAAACAGCGTAGTGATGCACTCGATCATGTTCTTATCTTTGGCCCTCCTGGGCTGGGTAAAACAACCTTAGCAAATATTGTTGCTAATGAGATGAGTGTTAATTTGCGCACTACCTCTGGTCCAGTTTTAGAAAAAGCGGGTGATCTTGCTGCCATGTTAACTAATTTAGAGCCTAATGATGTCCTTTTTATCGATGAAATTCATCGATTATCGCCAGTCGTTGAAGAAATCTTATATCCGGCAATGGAAGATTATCAACTAGACATTATGATAGGTGAAGGCCCTGCTGCGCGTTCAATTAAAATCGATCTACCACCTTTTACCCTTATTGGTGCGACAACAAAAGCTGGTTCATTAACATCGCCATTACGTGATCGCTTTGGAATCGTACAACGCCTTGAATTTTATCGTGTTGAAGATCTGGAATATATCGTTAGTCGAAGTGCCAAATTTTTGGGTATGGATTTATCTTGTGAAGGGGCTCATTTAATTGCCAAACGTTCACGGGGTACCCCTCGAATAGCTAACCGTTTGTTACGTCGAGTCAGAGATTATGCTGATGTAAAATCAAAAGGTATCATCGATGAGAAAATAGCAACCCAAGCACTCGATATGCTCGATGTCGATAATGAAGGCTTTGATTATATGGATCGTAAATTACTGCTAGCTATTATTGAAAAATTTATGGGTGGTCCGGTTGGTTTAGATAATATTGCTGCTGCAATTGGCGAAGAGCGAGAAACGATTGAAGATGTGCTTGAGCCTTTTTTAATTCAACAAGGTTATATTCAAAGAACACCAAGGGGCAGAATTGCAACACCGCATGCTTATCGGCATTTTGGCATTATTCACGAATAACGATTTTAATCAGTTTAAATTATTAATAGATCTCTAAATTAAGTGGATTAAATACCGTCAATTGACGGTATCTTTTATTTTAAGTCATCCTAATTCTTTTTCGGTAAAAATCCCGCTAAATAAGTCAGTACTTAAATAACGTTCACCCGATGAAGGTAATATTACCACAATGGTTTTATTGCTATTCTCCGGTAAGTTAGCCAATCTATCAGCGGCAAAAACTGCTGCTCCTGAAGAGATTCCCGCCAAAATTCCCTCCTTTTCCATTAAAATGCGCGCAGTTTCGATCGCTTCTTCATTCGATACTTTTTCCACTAAATCAATTAAACTCAAATCCAAATTAGCCGGAATAAAACCCGCTCCAATACCTTGAATTTTATGTGGCCCTGGTTTAAGCGGTTCGCCAGCAAGTGCTTGAGTGATTACAGGTGACTGGCTTGGTTCGACCGCAACCGCTGTAATATTTCGACCTTGGGTATTTTTAATGTAACGTGTTACGCCTGTAAATGTTCCGCCTGTTCCTACCCCTGCGACAAAAATATCTATCTTTCCATCAGTATCAAGCCAAATTTCAGGCCCGGTTGTTTTTTCATGAATTTCGGGATTGGCTGGATTGCTAAATTGTTGTAGCATAATATTACGTTTGGGATTACTTGCTACCATTTCCTCAGCCTTTTCAATGGCGCCTTTCATTCCTTTTGACGCTTCTGTTAGAACTAAATTTGCACCTAATGCTTTCAACAATTTTCGTCGCTCAATGCTCATGCTTTCAGGCATGGTTAACGTTAATTTATAACCACGCGCTGCAGCAACGGCTGCTAATGCGATACCTGTGTTACCGCTGGTGGGTTCAATCAATTCAACATCCGGCGTTAATAAACCACGCTTCTCCGCATCCCAAATCATATTTGAAGCTATACGACATTTAACACTAAAACTGGGATTGCGTGACTCCACTTTAGCTAAAATATTACCATGACCAAAATGCTTTAAACGAACAAGAGGTGTATAACCAATAGTTTGAGAATTATCATCAAATATCTTACCCATGAATAAATCCTTATTAAAATATTAGAAAGGGATAGCATTGGAACATTATCGCTAATCATAGCTAATATTATAAATAGAACTCAAAAAGATGATACTAATTATTCATTATAACATTATGCATTTTAGCTATATCTTTGATCAAAGGACTAATGCAATAAATCAAGACGTTGATTTAGCGATTATTTAAAAAGTTCATCGAAGTCAACAATATTCATTCCGTGTGCATTGGCATTTTTTAATAAATCCCGCTTTCCGTATCTAATTCCTGTTCAATGTTTTTGATCGCTTGTTCACACCGATAAATACGATTATCCAGTGTTGCAATCTTGATTGGATCGATTGACTCAGCAGAAAGTAATAACTCATATTTCATTTCTTGCAATCGACGCAAATAATCTAAATGGCGACAATGTTTTTCAGAGAGTGTTTCTTGAATTGAAAGTTTAGATTCTTCTTTTTTACGAAGTTGATGCGTCGCTAATTCACGGGTGAGGGCGGTGATTTGATTAACTAACATTTCAGACAAATAGACAATTTGTTCATCTTTTTGATTCATCACATTATTGACTAAAGCTTGAAAAGTTTGTTTGATTTTTTCTAAATAAAAAGCGTTATCCGTATTGATTTTGGTAGTATTAAATAAGTGTTCATCAAAATAGTGTTCTTGATAATTTTGTTGTTCAGATATATTGACTTGTTGTTCAAGTATATCAATTTGTTTTTTTAGTGATGCCAGCCGTTTCTGCATTTATTTTGATCTTAATAATGAGTTTCTGAACTATCATCTTGAGCAAAGTAATTGCCAAAATGCTTTTTTGATAAAGTTATCAGCTTCATAAATGATTCGAAGGTTAATTTTTCGTTCGTTTCTTTATTTTCTACCAAAATTTTTTTTTCAATTAGTTTTGATTGAATATGATTATAGCAATCGACTAAATTGAGTGGTAACGGAGATTGTGAACGCTTGCCTAACCAATAGATACCCTGAACAGGTAAACTTAACGCAAACAAGATTGCGATAATCGTCACCGCTAATTGTGCTGGCATATAATATTGCCAAACAGCTAACGCAATAATTATTGGGGGTAAATACTTCTTCGCGGTTTTTATGTGGTTTATGATTTTTAATTCGGGAAATGAATACGAAAGTGCTTTATCTTTTGGACAAAGTTCCATATATCGTTGACCAGTCTTAAATGCCTTAACTAAATTCATAAATTTGTGATTCCTCGACATTCACCTATTATTGTCTTAAAATAGTGCCATCCAATTAGGGGCTTTCTTTATTTTATCTTAAAATGCAGAATATCAGAAGTCACCTTGTATATTCACATCGATTATTAAATCATGTGTAGAGTTACCAATTTTGATTGGTATATATCTTTTTATTCAATTTATAGGAATTACTATGTCGTCAAGTAACAATGTTCTTGTTCTAAATTGCGGAAGCTCATCTTTAAAATTTGCTATTATCAATCCTGAAAATGGCGATGAATTTTTATCTGGGTTAGCTGAATGTTTTAATCTTCCTGATGCACGCATTAAGTGGAAACTTGATGGAAGTAAAAACGAAGCATCTTTAGGCGCAGGAGCTGCACATAGCGAAGCAATTAAATTTATTGTTAATAGCATCTTCCCACAAAAACCAGAATTATTAGATAGTATTAAATCTATTGGGCATCGAATCGTTCACGGTGGCGAAAAATACACGCAATCAGTTGTAATTGATGATTCTGTTCTAAAAGGAATTGAAGAAGCAGCGGCATTTGCACCATTACATAATCCAGCGCATTTAATTGGTATTCGTGAAGCATTTGCAGCATTTCCTCATTTAAAAAATAAAAATGTGGCTGTATTTGATACGGCATTCCATACAACCATGCCAAAAGAAGCTTATTTATATGCAATTCCTAACGAATTATATACTAAACATGGTGTTCGCCGTTACGGTGCTCATGGTACAAGTCATTACTATGTTAGCCGTGAAGCGGCAAAATTATTAAATAAACCAGTTGATCAAACCAATGTGATCACTTGTCACTTAGGTAACGGTGCGTCAATCACAGCAGTTAAAAATGGTAAATGTGTTGAAACCTCAATGGGGTTAACTCCGTTAGAAGGTTTAGTCATGGGGACTCGTAGTGGTGATATCGACCCTGCAATTATGTTCTTCTTACACGACAACTTAAAAATGTCTGTTGCTGATATCAATAACTTGTTAAATAAAAAATCAGGTTTATTAGGTTTAACTGGTGTAAGTAGCGATTGCCGTTATGTGACAGATCACTATGACACTGATGAAAATGCGAAAAATGCCTTAGATGTATTTGTACATCGTTTAGTCAAATACATTGGTGGATATGCAATGTTATTAGATGGTCGTTTAGATGCGATTATCTTTACAGGTGGTATCGGTGAAAATGCAGAAGAAGTTCGTCGTATGGCGCTTCAAAAATTATCAATTTTAGGATTTGAACTTGACCAAGAACGCAATTTAGCTGCTCGTTTTGGTAAAGGCGGCACAATCACTAAAGATGGTTCAGCAATTGCAATGGTTATTCCTACAAATGAAGAACTCGTCATTGCTCAAGATGCTGCGCGTCTAACTGCTTAAAAGACAAATAAAACCGCCTTTATGGCGGTTTGTTTTTATATTTAATAAAGAATTAAGAGGAAATTGATTATGTCTCGTACTATTATGCTAATCCCAACCGGAACAAACGTCGGGTTAACAGGTGTGAGTCTTGGTGTTATTCGAGCAATGGAGCGTCAAGGAATTAACTTAAATGTATTCAAACCTGTTGCTCAACCAAGAGCAGGTGGGGATGCGCCCGATAACACCACCACTTTAGTAAGCAGCAACACATCTATACCAGCATTAAAACCACTAAAAATGAGCCATGTAGAAAATCTATTAGGTTTAAATCAACAAGATGTGTTAATGGAAGAAATTGTCGCGTTATATGCTGAAAATACCAAAGGGGCCGATGTTGTTTTAGTTGAAGGTATTGTGCCTACCAGTGATTATCCTTTTGCTAACGAACTAAATAATAATATTGCTAAAACATTAGGTGCTGAGATTATTTTTGTTGTTAATATGGGTAAAGATACTCCAGAACAATTAAAAGAACGAATCGAAATTGCACGTTCTAATTTTGGCGGTATTAAAAATGAAAAAATCGTAGGTGTTATTGTCAATAAAGTGAATGCCCCCGTTGAAGAACAAAGCCTTGCACGTCCAGATGTGGCAGAAATTTATCATACACCAAAATTTGATGATAAAAAAATCACAATCGACGATTTAAATGCGCACAGTCCTTTACCGGTACTTGGCTGCATTCCTTGGAATATGGATTTAAGTGCATGTCGTGCAATTGATATTGCCAAACATTTTGATGCAAAAATCATTAATGAAGGTGAGATCAAAAACCGCCGTATAAAACACATCTCATTTTGTTCTCGCAGTGTGCCAAATATTGTTAATCATTTACAACCAAATGCATTACTTGTCACATCAGCTGACCGTGTTGATGTTTTAGTTGCAATCAGTTTAGCCGCAATGAATGGTGTGGCAATTGGAGGGGTATTATTAACAGGTGGTTATGATATAGATGAAAAAATCTATAAATTATGTCAACCTGCATTTGATACAGGTTTACCGGTATTTACGGTAAAAACCAATACATTCCAAACTTCAATCTGTTTACAACAGTTTAATTTAGAAATTCCTGTTGATGATAAAGAGCGCATGGAAAACACGCAAAACTTTGTTGCTGACCATATTGATAGCAATTGGATCAAGTCGCTAAACCAAGTAGTGAATTCTGTTCGTCGCTTATCTCCTCCTGCATTCCGTTATCAATTAACTGAACTTGCACGGAATGCGAAAAAAGTGGTGGTATTACCTGAAGGTGATGAACCAAGAACAGTTAAAGCAGCCGCTATTTGTGCAGAGCGTGGAATTGCAAAATGTGTGTTAATTGGTAATCCAGATGATGTGCGTAAAGTTGCTGCTTCACAAGGAGTGACATTGGGTGAAGGCGTTGAAATCGTCGATCCTGAAAATATTCGTGAAAAATATGTACCGCGTTTAGTTGAGTTACGTAAAAACAAAGGCATGACCGAAGTGATTGCGCGAGAACAATTGGCTGATAACGTTGTACTTGGAACCATGATGCTTGAAGCAAACGAAGTTGACGGTTTAGTGTCTGGTGCAGTGCATACCACGGCAAATACAATTCGCCCACCATTGCAATTAATTAAAACGGCACCGGGTAGTTCTTTAGTTTCCTCAGTATTCTTTATGTTAATGCCTGACCAAGTATACATTTACGGTGACTGTGCAATTAATCCAGATCCGAATGCGCAAGAACTGGCTGAAATTGCGATTCAATCTGCTGATACTGCTATTGCCTTTGGTATTGAACCAAGAGTTGCAATGATCTCTTATTCAACCGGTAGTTCAGGTCAAGGTGCTGATGTTGAAAAAGTAAAAGAAGCAACTCGAATTGCTCAAGAAAAACGTCCAGATCTCATGATCGACGGGCCTTTACAGTATGATGCTGCTGTCATGCCTGATGTGGCTAAATCGAAAGCACCTAATTCTCAAGTTGCAGGTAAAGCAACCGTATTCATCTTCCCTGATCTTAATACGGGTAACACGACTTATAAAGCCGTACAACGTTCTGCTGATCTTGTTTCAATTGGTCCTATGCTTCAAGGTATGCGTAAACCAGTTAATGACTTGTCTCGTGGTGCATTAGTGGATGATATTGTTTATACCATTGCATTAACGGCGATCCAATCAGCGCAAGAACAAAATGCAAATAACTAATTTATAAAGGTTATTTCAATATAAAAAAGAGGTGAGTAACATCACCTTTTTTTATATGCATTGATTTTTACCACACGCTTTTTTATCGACTCCATTAACGCTATTTCATTAATGTTATTTGATTGGTCAAAAAAAGTGTTTTAATTGACTATAATAAGAGTCAATACTCAGTTTTTTTAAATTAAATTTTACAATATAAAGGGGAGTAGAGACACAAGAATAAAATATAAAAACAATTCTAAGATAATTCATACTGTTTTAACAAAAAAATTTCAATTCACTCTTCATCTCATAACTGATTAAAAATTAATTAATGCCTTGAATTGATTATCAATCTTAATTATTTTTTTATAAAAAATAAATTGATGAATTTTTATCTTTTATGTAATACAATTGTATGTAAATGT